>CAYXID010000094.1:0-1518 GCA_964465535.1 uncultured Ruminococcus sp. | reverse complement strand
ATGTGCCGTGACGGGCAGTATGACCAACACGCTCAAGGTCAGGAGTTCGGATACACTTCTGACAGGTTGTAACTCTATTACGGGGAGGCACAACCTCACCTGTAAAGTATTTCTTCATAGGAGCCATACCTGAATTTATAAGCAATAAAGACTTATCGTTATTCGGTACTAAAGAAAAGCTATCAAGCCTTAAATGCCCCTTAGATTCAAAAAATGAAAGATATTTTTCTCTTAA
Organism: uncultured Ruminococcus sp.; assembly: GCA_964465535.1. Taxonomy (GTDB): domain Bacteria; phylum Bacillota; class Clostridia; order Oscillospirales; family Acutalibacteraceae; genus UBA737. The sequence goes on along the minus strand of CAYXID010000094.1, from coordinate 1,283 downwards.
ATCGTTTAGTGAAGTCCACTTCATATTTCTACACCCTTAATTTTAAAAATATACATAGATTATTATATACTTATTACCATCAAATGTCAACCTAAAGGGCGGCAAATAGCACTATTATTCGAACGAAATCACTTCGACGGTCAACCTCTGACCCTACTCATCAGGAGAGCTTACACCGTAGATGCGTAAAGAGGAATTTTCACTTTTTCTCCATCCGTCATTTTGCTACGCAAAAATCCACCGTCTCCTCAGATGAAGGCAAAAAAACGGTCAGCTAAAGCCGACCGCAACAATCTTAAGCAAAATATCGTAGAGGAGGGGTTTCACGCCCTCCCGTTTTGTGTTGCTTAAAATTGACGGGGAAGGCACAGAGGCCTTCCCCTACAAAACATTCACCTGTGTTCATTTTTTATTCTTTTATACTGAATGTTTTTGTAATCTTTTTATCATTAAGACTTATAAGCTCCGATACTTCCACTTCAATATCAGTTTTTGTATCATTAAGCTCATAGGCTACTTCTACATCAATGGTAGCGCCTTTTTTGATTTCCTTGGTCTGATTATCAGCAGAATAATTATAGGAATCGTCAACTACATAAGACTTATTAAGACCTACATCATTCTGATACACACTATCTTTAAAGGCTAAATAAAACGCCGCCGATTTATCAGCATTATTTGTAAAGGAATATTTTACAATAACAACATCCTTGCCCTCGTAATCTTCAGCCAAACGGCAACTCTTAATCTCTACTGTATAGTCACCAAGATTATTTCCGTTGTTATTATCCGAGCTTGTTACAGGTTCTTTTCCGCCATCGCTATTATTGTTGTTATTATTTCCGTCACCGGTATTTGCAATGGCTGCAATTATCACTATCACCACTATTCCTAACAATGCTATCCATAAAAGCTTTTTCATATATAATTCTCTTTTTTTAAGCTTGCTATGGTTATATTATCGGCTAAAAATTAGATTTTATTAAATTTTCAGAAAAATTAAAAACTCGCCCCGAAGGACGAGTTTTTTGCATTTAATTATTAAGCGCCGAACTTAGCAACGTTGAGCTTAACGCCGGGGCCCATTGTAGTTGCGATTACGCAAGACTTAATGTACTGACCCTTTGTTGCAGCAGGCTTAGCCTTAACGATAGCACCCATAAGAGCATCAAAGTTCTCCTGAAGCTTTTCAGGACCGAAAGATACCTTACCGATTGGGCAGTGAATGATGTTTGTCTTATCAAGACGGTACTCGATCTTACCAGCCTTTGCTTCGGCAACAG
>CAYXID010000093.1:0-1576 GCA_964465535.1 uncultured Ruminococcus sp. | reverse complement strand
CGAGTATTTTAACAAAGTCACAGCGAAAAATACTTGTTTCAAAATCTGATTCAAGCTTGAATGTTTTGGCTACTGTTTTTACACTCGGAGGAGAATTTATGATTTGTAATAATATTTTAGAAGCAATGGGTAATACCCCTATGATACAGCTTAACCGAATGGGTGATAAGGATTCGGCAAGAATTCTTGTTAAATTTGAGGGACTTAATGTAGGCGGCTCTATCAAAACCCGTACGGCCTACAATATGATACTTGATGCCGAAAAACGCGGAATTATAAACGAAAATACCATTATTGTAGAGCCTACAAGCGGAAATCAGGGAATAGGGCTAGCTCTAGTGGGTGCGGTACGCGGCTACAAAACCAAGATTATTATGCCTGATTCTGTTAGTGAAGAGAGAAGAAAGCTTGTGCGCCACTACGGTGCTGAGGTTATACTTGTTCATGATGCGGGAAATATCGGCGAATGTATAGACGAATGTGTAAGAACGGCACTTGAGATGCAGAAAGCCGATAAAAATGTTTTTGTTCCTCAGCAGTTTGAGAATCCCGCAAATCCCGATATACAGAGAAACTGCACCGCAGTTGAAATTATAAACGAGGTAGGCTCAGAAATACACGGATTTTGCTCAGGAATAGGTACGGGAGGTACAATTACGGGAATAGGTGAGACTCTTAAAGCCCACAATCCCGACATAACAATTTGGGCGGTTGAGCCTGAGCACGCAGCTATTCTTTCGGGTGGCTCTATCGGTACCCATATTCAGATGGGAATAGGCGACGGTTTAATCCCCGCAATCTTAAATCAGAACATATACAGTGATATTTGCATTATAAAGGACGAGGAAGCTATCCGCACCGCAAAGGAGCTTGCCTCTTTAGAGGGAATTATGTGCGGAATTTCAAGCGGCACCAATGTTGCGGCGGCAATAAAGCTTGCTAAAAAGCTAGGCCCCGGCAAAACGGTTGTAACGGTACTTCCCGATACCGCTGAGAGATACTTCTCAACACCCCTTTTTGAAGAATAATTTTAAATTTGTGCAGAGGTTTATGTGCCTCTGCATATTTTTTGGAATAAAACAGGTAATTACTGTTAATATTTAAAAAAGATAAGATATATATTAATAAAGGACTTGACAAGAACTAACTAAAAAGGGTAAAATAATATAAATTGGGATAATTTCACTATTTTTATAAATTTTTGACTCAATCTGTGGGATTAGAGTCTTACATAAATACAAACTTAATACATAAAAACAGATGGAGGAAAGCGACTTAAAATGAATGAAAACAAGTCTAAAAACGGCAAGTCGAACTCTGCTTTGAAAAAGCAGGGCAGACCGCCTGTGCATAAAAATTCCGCAAAGCCCTCGGGCAGACCTGAAAACAAGGCAAAAGGCGGCGCGGCTAAAAAGCAGTCGGGTAATCAGAATAAAAAAAGAACCCAAAACAATCTAAGCTATAAGCCGAATATACCAAAGAAGCCAATTAGGATAATTCCGCTTGGCGGTCTTGGAGAAATCGGTAAAAATATCACCCTTTATGAATATGACGGTGATATGATACTTGTTGACTG
>CAYXID010000092.1:0-2048 GCA_964465535.1 uncultured Ruminococcus sp. | reverse complement strand
TCGGTTTTAGTAAATGCCAATACAGGTATTGCTGTCGGTATGGCAAGCTCTATTTGTCCCTTTAACTTAAACGAGGTTTGCGAAACTACAATAGCCTACATTAAGGATAAAAACATAAATGTTGCCGATACCCTCTTAGCCCCCGATTTCCCAATAGGCGGCGAGCTTTTATACGACCGTAAAGAAATGGAAAGCATTTATGAAACGGGCAGAGGCTCCTTTAAGGTAAGAGGCGTTTATTCCTACGATAAATCGCAAAACTGTATAGATATTACAGAAATACCGCCAACAACTACTAGTGAAGCTATAATTGAGCGTGTAATCGAGCTTGTAAAGCTTAAAAAGATTACCGAAATTAACGATATCAGAGACGAAACCGACCTTAAAGGTCTTAAAATCACAATTGACCTAAAGCGCGGTGCCGACCCTGAAAAGCTAATTAAAAAGCTCTTTAAATTAACACCTCTTCAGGATAGCTTCTCCTGTAACTTCAATATTCTTATCGCAGGCTCTCCTCAGGTTTTGGGCGTTAAGGAAATTATCAGCGAATGGGTGGCTTTCAGAGAAGAATGTGTTCGCAGAAGGGTCTACTTTGAGCTTACAAAGGCAAAAGACCGTCTGCACCTTTTAAAAGGTCTTCAGAAAATTTTGCTTGATATTGATAAGGCTATCAAAATTGTGCGCGAAACCGCCGAAGAAAAAGAGGTTGTTCCAAACCTTATGATTGGCTTTATGATTGACGAAACTCAGGCAGAATATGTAGCCGAGATAAAGCTCCGCCATTTAAACCGCGAGTATATTTTAAAGAGACTTGCCGATGTTGAAAAGCTAGAAAAAGACATTGAAGAAATGCAGAGTATACTCGATTCAAAGTCTAAGGTTATGAAAATCATAATCAGTGGACTTACCGACGTTATGAAAAAATACGGAGCTGAGCGCAAAACCAAGATTATAAGCGCCGAAGCAGAGAGCTTTGATAACGAAGAGGAAGAGATTGATGAGTCTCCCGTAACACTCTTCTTTACAAAGGACGGCTACTTCAAGAAGTTTACGCCTCTATCGCTTCGTATGAGCGGCGAGCAAAAGCTTAAAGAGGGCGACGAGATTACACAGACAGTAGAATCCAACAACGCCGAAGAATTGCTTTTCTTTACAAATATGTGTCAGGTTTATAAGTGCAAGGTTTCAGATTTTGCCGACTCTAAGGCTAGCCTTATGGGCGACTTTGTTGCATCAAAGCTCGGCTTTGACGAGGGCGAATATCCCGTTTATATGGTAAACACGAGGAAATATGACGGATATATGGTATTTGTGTTTGATAACGGCAGAGTTTCAAAGGTTCCGCTTTCAGCCTATGAAACCAAGACAAACCGCAAAAAGCTCATAAATGCTTACTGCGAAAAATACACTCTTCATACCCCAATTTTCATAAAGGAAGACGCCGAGCTGCTACTTAAATCAACAAACGGCAGAATGCTTCTTGTAAACTCGGCATCGGTGCCCTCAAAGGTTACTAAAAATAACGGCGGTATTGCAGTTATGACACAGAAAAAAGGTCAGCGCATATATACTGCCTCGCTTTATGAAAAGGACAGCCTAGAGCCTGAGCACCGCTACCGTACAAAGAACTTACCGGCAGCAGGTAGTCTTAAACCTACAGGTACTGTAGAACAGGCAAAAATGGATATATAAAAAGGAGACCGTCCGGCAATTTTTCGCCGAACGGTCGGTCAGATAAATTACAAACGCGTAAACCTTTATCTGACATTTATAATATTTACAGAAATTCGAAAGATATACTTTTTAAAGAAAAAAATCGGAGGATTTTCAATGGATAGAGAACTTGCAAAACAGTATGACCCCAAAGAAGTTGAAGACCGCATCTATAAAATGTGGCTCGATGGAAAATATTTCCACGCAAAGCGCGTTGAGGGAAAGGATACCTACACAATCGTTATTCCCCCACCGAATATTACAGGTCAGCTTCACATGGGCCACGCCCTTGATAACACATTACAGGATATTTTAATCCGTTTTAAAAGAATGCA
>CAYXID010000091.1:0-2393 GCA_964465535.1 uncultured Ruminococcus sp. | reverse complement strand
CTGCTGTCAATATAGGACACAGCAATTTGCAAAATTATTTACATTAAATCGGAGATATTGTATAATGTAAAAAAGGAGTGATATTATGAAAACATTAAAAGCTTTGAAAGCTATTACTATATGGAATTGTATTTTTATATTTTCGTGTATAATATCCATTATTTGTTTGGCAGTCAATCACTACTACAACACAAATGTATTATCCCTTATCGGCACTTTATTCGTATATGGATGGATGGTAAACCCAATTCCGCTAATTTTATGTATTAGATGTTTAAAATTATATTTAACAGAACGCAAAAACGAAACAACTAAACAAATAATTGGATGGAAATGGATTTGGCTTTTTGTTTGGCCTATAATTACGACCACTCTTTGGTGGCTTGGTGGTGGTTTGTTCGTAAAATTCACAGGTGGCGTATAACGCAAAAGGCTTGACCAATTTGGTCAAGCTTTTTTATTGTTAGAATAATGTTGTTATCCAATAAATGACCCCATAAATCACACTTGCTACCACACCGTATGCGATTACAGGACCTGCAATTTTAAACATATTAGCACCAACGCCAAGTATCCACCCCTCATTTTTGAATTCAATTGCCGGTGATACTACTGCATTAGCAAAGCCTGTTATAGGTACTAGTGTTCCCGCCCCCGCAAATTTTGCAATTCTATTAAAAATTTTTAATCCTGTAAGAATTGCTGCTATTGCAATTAAAGTTGACGGAACGGCCATTTTAACCGCTTTTTCTGACAAATCCAAGGTTGTATACAGTTCTGTAAATAACTGTCCTATAACGCAAATAAAACCGCCTACCAAAAAGGCAAAAATAGAATCCTTCAGTTTCGGTGATGGCGGCGACATTTTTTTAGTTATCTCATTATATTCTTTATTTGACGGCTTCATATATATCTCCTTTAAGATTTTTAATTATTTTTTACACACACGGATTATTATATTCAATTTTCTATTTGTTTTTTTTAAGTTTTGTGCTATACTTAAAGCATAAATCTTTTTTAGGAGAGAAAAAATGAAAAAAACGGTAATTATTACAGGTGCATCTAAAGGAATCGGCGCAGCCACCGCTATTCTTTTTGCACAAAAAGGATATAATGTTGTTATAAATTACAATGAATCCTATGAGCCGGCTAACTTGCTTGCGCGTTCACTTTGCGAAAACGGATTTTCTGCCGTTGCTTTGAAAGCGAATGTAACCAATAGATTAGAAGTTGAACTTATGATTAAAGAGGCTGTTTATAAGTTCGGCAGTGTTGATGTTTTTGTTAACAATGCAGGCATTGCTTTACAAGGTCTTATAACCGATACCGACGAATATGATGTCGCTAAAATTTTTGATATAAACCTAAAGGGCGTATTCAACTGTTGCCGTGCAATAACTCCTGTTATGGTGCAACAAAAATACGGAAAAATCATCAATATTTCTTCAATGTGGGGCGAAGTTGGTGCTTCTTGCGAAGTTGCCTATTCTGCATCAAAAGCAGGTGTAATAGGTCTTACAAAGGCTTTAGCTAAAGAATTGGCACCAAGTAACATAACAGTAAATGCAATTACTCCGGGACTTATAGATACAACTATGAATTCCCTTTTAAGTGAAGACGAATTAAAGAGCTTTATTGAAGAAATCCCCCTAGGCAGAATTGGTAAAGCAGATGAAATTGCTGCCGCAGTTTTCTTCTTGGCATCAGATGAGGCAAACTACATAACAGGACAAGTTTTAGGCGTAAACGGCGGGTGCGTAATTTAACCTAAAATCTTTTCTAAACATAAAAAAGCCACACCTTTTGGTGTGGCTTTAGTTTTTGCTATTAGTTAGTAATAGTCATCTCAGTTTCTTTATCGAAAATGTGAATCTTAGCAGTTTCGATAGCAATATCAATGTGATCGCCAGGACCATCAGTAGACTCAGGCGAAACTCTTGCTGTAAGCGGGAAACCTTCACAATTAAGATAAAGGAATGTTTCGTTACCCATAAGCTCTGTAACTTCAAGGTCAGCAGAAACAAGACCATCTTTGAAGTTAGCAATTAAATCAGCTTCGTTATGGATATGCTCGGGTCTAATACCGATGATAACTTCTTTGTTAAGATAAGGAACAAGACAATCGCCTTCGTTCTTGGAAGCAGGAAGCTTCAACTGGAACTTAACGCCCTTACGTGTAGAAGTATCTTCAGAACCGAACTCAGCGTAGAAATCGTCTCCATTTTTGATGATCTTAGCATCAATGAAGTTCATCTGAGGAGAACCGATAAATCCTGCAACGAATACATTACAAGGCTTGTTGTAAAGATTGTTCGGAGTATCAATCTGCTGAACATAACCTAACTTCATAACAACGATACGAGTACCCATTGTCATAGCTTCTGTCTGGTCAT
>CAYXID010000090.1:0-2523 GCA_964465535.1 uncultured Ruminococcus sp. | reverse complement strand
AGGGTCTTCGTTTCGCTATCCGTGAGGGTGGTAGAACCGTAGGTTCCGGCGTTGTTACTAAGATTAACGAATAATTTTATCCGTTAATATAGGTAAAACTAATCTGCCCCACCGTTTATTCGGTGGGGCATTTTTCTTTTTTTAAAAGGGAAAACGCGAATTTTATGCGGCGTTTTAGGTGCTTTTTATAATTTTGTTATAAAAGGCTGCTAAAAGGCAGGGTAATTTGTCCGCAAATCAAAATTTTTATTGACAATCTATAGGGTTTTGAGGTATAATCTATAGGCAATGTTTATAAGGGGAGATTTGCCACGGCAGGAATTTCTCTTAATAATTTAAAATTCGATTATTCGATAAATAAAAACCTAAAAGGAGGGTTTATCAGTGAAAAGAACTTATCAGCCTAAGAAAATTCACCGTAAAAAAGAGCACGGTTTTTTAAAGAGAATGGCTACTGCAAACGGTCGTAAGGTACTTGCTCGCCGTAGAGCAAAGGGAAGAAAGCAGTTAACCTACTAAAAGCCACTGAATGTGGCTTTTCCTTTTAATTGGAAGTATAGTGTTATGAAAAGTTATGCAAAGTTTAAATCCAATGGTAGCTTCAGGCGTTTATACCACCGCGGGAAATCATTTGTTTCGCCCGTAATTGTTACCTATGTCCGAAAGGGCAAGGGTGACGGGGTTTATCTTGGCATTACTGCCACTAAAAAGCTTGGCGGTGCAGTTCAGCGAAACCGCGCAAAAAGGGTTATTACCGCCGCTTTCAGAGAATGTTTGCCGTGCATTCCAAAAGGCAGTGAGTTAGTAATTGTTGCCAGAACCCGTATTCTCGGTGTTAAGAGCACCGAGGTTGCTAAAATTCTAAAAAATCAGCTTGTTTCAGCTGGCTTCTGGTGTGAAAATGAATCTGATTAGTCGTTTTTTGATAGGACTTATAAGGTTTTATAGAAAGAATATTTCGCCGCTCAAACCCTCGTGTTGTAGGTTTAATCCTACCTGTTCGGCGTATGCCATAGAGGCAATCAGTATCCACGGAGCCTTCAAAGGCTCATTTCTTGCGGTTTGGCGTATTTTGCGTTGCAACCCCTTTTGCAAGGGCGGGTATGACCCCGTACCGCAAAAGCGCACGGATAAATAAAACCTTCAATTACACCTGAATTTTTGAAAGGAAGGGCTTTATTATGCAGTCCCTGTTCAACATTATAAACAAGCCTCTCGGTTGGGTTCTTGAATCCATAGCAGGCTTTGTTGGCGGCAACTTTGCCGCTGCGGTATTTATTTTTACTCTTTTTATAAATCTTTTGTTAATACCGCTTACTATTAAGAGTCAGAAATCTTCCGTACAGCAGTTAAGAATCAAGCCTAAGCTTGATGAACTTAAAAAGCGTTTCGGTGACGATAAGCAAAAATACAACGAAGCAATGCAGCGCCTTTATCAAGAGGAAAAAATCTCGATGTCGGGCGGCTGCCTTCCTATGATTTTGCGTCTTGTACTCATGATGAGCATTTATTACCTCATTATGCAGCCGTTAACCTATCTTATGCACATTCCGTCTGCTACTATAGAAGCAGTTAAGAAAACTTTGGAAATTTCTTCTAAGGCTAGTACATCGGCAGAGCTTGAGATTATTTCTGCTGTTCGTAAAGACCCCTCTATAAGTGCAGAAATTGCCGAAAAACTCGGCGATTTGGATTTCACTTTCTTTGGAATCAATCTTACAGAAAAGCCGCATTTTTCTTTTGATATCTTCAACGATTTCAGAATTATATGGCTTATCCCGATTTTAGCATTTGCAGCTCAGATGCTTACAAGCTTCCTCTCTTTAAAGCAGCAGAAGAGGCTTAACCCCGATGCGCCTAGTATGGCGGGTATGATGCTTACAATGCCCTTATTGTCCCTTTTCATCGGTTTTACTTTACCGGGCGGCGTAGGTTTCTATTGGATTTGCTCGTCACTAATCGGCGGATTTATTCAGTATTTTATGCAAGAGTTTTACGGTCCTAATAAGGTTTTAGCAAAAGAACGCGCTAAAGAGCTTAGTATGGTGGCCGACGTAGAAATTAAATATAAGAAAAAGGCCGAAACTGATTCGGCAAGTGAGTAAGGAGGAAAATCCTTTTGATTAAAGAAGCAATAGGCTATGGCAATACTATAGAAGAGGCTTTAGAAGATGCCCGTTTACAGCTTGGCGCCAAGCCTGAAGACGATGTAGAATTTGAAGTATTATCAACCCCTAAGAAAAAGGTTTTAGGTATATTTGGCGGCGCTAAGGCAGAGGTTAAGGCTTTTGTTGAGCTTCCCGATACAGCCCCCAAAAAAGCTCCCCGTAAGCGCAATGAAAAGGCACCCGTAAGACCTGAAAAGAAGGATAAAAAGCCTGCACAGAAAAAAGCTGTAGAGGCAGAAAAGAAGCCTGCAAAGGTAGAAACACCTGCTGTGGTTGACGATTTTAGCGATGCTGTTGACGAAGCTACACTTGCCGCCGATTCACAGGCGGCAAAGGCTGTTTCATATCTTCGCAC
>CAYXID010000089.1:0-2693 GCA_964465535.1 uncultured Ruminococcus sp. | reverse complement strand
GGCAAGACAGAGTAAAAATTCGGTGACGCTGATAACCTCAACTAAATCTGTATCAAATAATCCTTTAAATAAATTTTCAAGCATTCCGAGTTACCTCCAACATATTATATGAGTTCATTTTATGAGTTTGCGGAAAAATGAGTGTTCTGTAAGCTGTTCCATATTTTGAAAATGCAGTTTTATATATCTTTTCTTTCGATAAAATATCGGTCATCCAAAGCGGTATACCGCCTGAGCATTTTATCTCCATCAGCACCCTGTCTTCAGGCAAAATCGGTGTGCCGTATATATCCGATTGCAAAGACAAATCCGCTTGTCTGCAAAGGATATTATCGTCAAAGGTTACACGAAAATCTGTTCCGTCCTTTGCATAATACGCCTCACGCTCATATGAAAGAAATACCGTGGGATGAAGCGTGCCGTAAAGCTCCATAAAATAATCAATTTCATTTGATATTTGCGTGTGCTTATCGGTATGCTTTACGCCTGACAACCATCTCACCGCTTCGGATTCTGATAACGATATTCTCCGCTTGTATACCACGTGTTTATATTTCTTTTTCAGTTCCACAAAAACCGTACTGTCAGGTGTTGCCTGACTATAACTGCGAATACGCAGTTTTTCTTTGTAAATCGGCTTTTCAATAGAACGGCGAATTAAGAGATAGGTGTCCGTATCGAAGTAAAGATTACGGATAGTGGTTTTGCCGTATTTATCAAGCTCCATATACGGCTTTATTGCCGCAAGAACTTTTTCCTTTTGGTCGAGTGTCAGCATATATTTCAGTTCGTATCGTTTGAATACGGTTTGAAATGCCATAAAAAGCCTCCTGTACAGTGATACATACATTATACAGGAGGAAGATTGAAGTTTTATTGAAAATATTAAATTATAAAGCAGGAATTTGCACTCTAAATTCGACAAAACCGTTAAAGCACTGCACCTCTATAGTACCTTTATGAGAGGAGGCAATTGCTTTAGCGATAGCAAGTCCGAGACCGTAGTGCTTGTCCTCGCTATTACGGGCAGTATCTACACGGTAAAAACGCTCAAAAATTTTTTCTCTATGTTCTGAGGGAATTTCATCGCCACTGTTTATTACCGAGAGTTTGGCAATCCCGTGTTCTTTGATTAGAGTTAGCCATACTTCGCCTTGCTCTTTACTGTGGCGAATAGCGTTGTCAAGCAGTATGGAAACAATTTGTCTAAGCTGTGTGCTGTTGCCTTCTACACCAATACCGTCTGCTATATTGCTGTTGAGCACAAGCCCTTTTTCAAAAGCAACACTTTCAAACGGTAAGGTTTCACCTGCAACAAGATGGCTGAAATCAATGTGTTCCATTTGAGGTGTTACATTCTCGGTTCGGGCAAGGTCTAAAAGCTGACCTACAAGTATTCCCATACGCTCGTTCTCATACTGAATATTTTGGAGCCATTGGTTATCACCTAGTTCTCTTGACAATAATTCGGCATTGGCACTTACCACAGATACAGGGGTTTTTAATTCGTGACCCGCATCGGAAATAAACTGTTTTTGTTTTTGATAGCTTTCTTCCAAGGGATTTACAATCCGTCTTGCAAGAAAAACCGATAGGAAGAAGAACACGACCAAAGCAACTCCACCAAAAATCAGCGTGTATCGGAATAAGGTCATTGCGCTTTCGTTTACAACGGTGTTATCCATAAAAGCAACAAGCGTATATCCGCCTTTATCTGATTTGTAAAAAGCAAGATTATTTTCGGTTCCGTTGGTTCTGCTGTCTTTTATAATACGCTGTGCCAAAGCCTTAAGAGTTTCATCGGTATGTACCGTAGGCATTCCGTTTTTTATTTCAAGGATGTCGCCATCATAGGATACAGCTACTGAGTAAAATGTAGATAATTGAAATCGTGGTGATTCGGGGTTAAAAATATGATTGAAATTGCGATTGCCGTCAGGTTTTGGCCTAAATGACGGAAAGCCGTTTGTGGAGTCATTCAGGGTGTACATTTCAGCGTGTGTTTGCAGCATTCTCTCATTTTGTTTTTTCATTTCAAAAAAACTAGAGGCATAAATTACGCCGAGTGTTCCCACCCATAAAAGCACAAGAACTGACATAATAGCGGCAACAATTTTTTTACGGGACTTTTTAAACATTGTCACACCTCAATTCATATCCGATACCGCGAACCGCCTTAATTTCGGTTTTGGCTTTGACAAATGCGAGTTTTTTACGGGTAAAGGACATATATACTTCTACATTGTTGTATTCAGCCTCGCTCTCAAATCCCCAAATTTTCACCGCTAGCTGCTCACGGGTAAGAACCTGACCACCGTTTGCAATTAAGTATTCAAGGATTCGGTATTCTTTTTCGCTGAGTCTAACACTTTGTCCATTAGTAATGCAAGAGAGCATAAGTGTGCTAATATCCAAAGTAATATCCCCAAAAGATAGGGTTCCATCAGCCGTTCCCAGAGTTCGTCTGCCGAGCGCACGAAGACGGGCGAGAAGTTCCTTTGTCATAAAGGGCTTTGTTAAGTAATCATCTGCACCGCTATCAAGCCCTGTAACCTTATCGTCAAGCTCTGCCTTGGCGGTGAGCATTAAGATGGGTGTTGTAATCCCTTTGCTTCGTGCCTTTTTTGCAACCTCATATCCGTTCATTTCGGGGAGCATAACATCAAGAATAACAATATCATAAATATTGCTCT
>CAYXID010000088.1:0-2790 GCA_964465535.1 uncultured Ruminococcus sp. | reverse complement strand
CCCAAGCCCAACGAGCGTTGCCTGACTTTGCAGCCATTGTTTCAACAACTTCTTCGTTAAGACCGAGGTTAAGAATAGTGTCCATCATACCTGGCATGGAAGCGCGGGCACCTGAACGAACGGATACGAGAAGGGGATTTTCCTTGTCGCCGAACTTCTTGCCAACAACTTCTTCCATCTTGTCGATACCAACCATTATCTGTGCCTGGATATCGTCGTTGATTTTTCTGCCGTCTTCATAATACTGTGTACAAGCTTCGGTAGAAACGGTAAAGCCCTGCGGAACGGGAAGACCGATTTTGGTCATCTCTGCAAGGTTAGCGCCCTTACCACCGAGAAGTTCACGCATTGAAGCGTCGCCCTCTGAGAAAAGGTAAACATACTTGTGACTCATTTAAGTCAACCTCCTAAAAAATAATTTCTATCGAAATGGATAACGATTTTATTCGATGTTCTCGAATAGCCAAAATATTATACCAAATTATCACTAAAAAATAAAGCATTTTTTTAATAAATTCAAAAATTTAACGGAATAATTAAAATTTAAGGAAAATTTTGGCTTATATTGTGATATTTTTATAATGTTTTTATAATAATGTGTTTTTTTACTTGAATAGGGAAGAAAACTATGTTATCATAATGAAAGATTTTGCACAAGGTAAAATGTTCTATTTACTTTTAGAGAGGTGCTTTTATGTCAGTGATAGAAAATCTCAAATTTGCAGACAAGGACGAGCGCATAAGAAGAAATATGTTCCCCGTAAAAGTTATCAAAACTTGGGGAAATGTAACTAATCCTGATGCGCTTTTAAATAAAAAGGATTTGCAGATTACGACCGTTGAAAAAGAGGTTACAACTCTTGAAAATAAAGCGGGCGAGCCTGAAGCTGCAATATTACTCGATTTTGGAACAGAAATCAACGGAACACTTCGTATTCTTAATTTTTCCACTGTCGGTGAAGCACGCTATGCAGATGTAGATATTAAATTCGGCGAATCAGCAACCGAGGCGGTAAGTGAACTTCTCGGTGAGAAAAACGCTACTAACGACCATACCCCTCGTGATTTTTCGGCAGTTGTGCCGTCCTTTAGCGACCAAGAGGTAGGGGAGACAGGCTTCAGATTTGCTTACATAAGACTAAAAAGCCCTAATACCGCAATAAATTTAAAATCTGTTACGGCAGTTTTCGTTTACAGAGATCTTGAGTATAAAGGCTCTTTCTCCTGTAATGATGAGCTTCTTAACGAGATATATGACACCTGTGCATATACCTGTCATTTAAGTATGCAGCGTTACCTTTGGGACGGTATTAAGCGTGACCGTCTTGTATGGGTAGGCGATATGTATCCCGAAATGCTTACTATAAGAACTGTTTTCGGCAGTAATAAGGTTATGGACGATGCTATCCGTATTGCAAGGCAGATAACACCGCTACCTGAATGGATGAACGGTATGAATTCCTATTCGTTATGGTGGCTTTGGATGGTATGGGATTGGTATTATTATAATGGCGATAAAAACTTCTTTGAGGAAAATAAAGATTACGCTTTAAGACTTATCCGTCAGGTTGCAGATTATGTGGATTATGATGGTAGCGATACCTTTGATTATGACTTCCTTGATTGGCCTACTGTTTCTACAGATGCCGGAATAGCAGGTGTTAAAGGACTTTTGGTTCTAGCTCTTATAGCAGCGGCGAAAATTGCCGAAGAAGCAGGTGATAGCACACTTTCAAAGGAATGTGCCGATAAGGTATCTGCTATGCAAAAGAGAAGACTTGATAACTTCGGCAAGAAGCAGACCGCCGCATTTTTAGGTCTTTCAGGTCTTGCAGACCTCAAGGAATCTGCAGATTTTGTGCTTAAGGACGGCGCTGATGGTATGTCCACCTTTATGAGCTATTTCATATTAAAGGTTGCTGCAAGTCAGTCTATGAGTGGTGCTTTACAAATGCTCAGAGATTATTACGGCGGTATGCTCTCTGTTGGCGCTACAACCTTCTGGGAGGATTTCGATATCAAGTGGCTTGATAATGCCCGTCCGATAGATGTTATTGCAGAGAAGGGCGAGTATGATATCCACGCCGATAATGGTAGATACTGCTATGTAGGTCTCCGTCACAGCTTCTGTCATGGTTGGGCATCTGCTCCTACCGCATTTTTGGCAGAATGTGTGCTTGGAATTAAGATTGCAGATAAGGCTTGCCGAAAGATTACAATTTCTGCAAATCTCGGCAATTTAGAGTGGGCAAAGGGTACTTATCCTACACCCTACGGTATTCTTTCTGTTTCTCATAAAAAGAATGCCGACGGTACGGTTTCTACCGAATATACTGCACCCGAAGGTGTAGAGGTTCAAATACTTTAAAAAATTTATTTTATATAATTGGTGATAAAAATGGCTAAGGAAAAAATGGTAAAATCCATAACTTCTATGGATGAGGACTTTGCAAAATGGTATACAGATGTAGTAACCACGGCAGAACTTATCGACTATTCGTCGGTTAAGGGCTGTATGATTATCCGCCCTTACGGTTGGGCAATTTGGGAAAACATTCAGCGTATAATGGACGGTATGTTTAAAGAAACAGGTCACGAAAATGTTTCTATGCCGATGTTTATTCCCGAAAGCCTTCTTCAAAAGGAAAAGGACCATGTTGAAGGCTTTGCACCTGAGGTTGCATGGGTAACTCACGGCGGTGAAGAAAAGCTTGAGGAGAGAATGTGCGTAAGACCTACCTCCGAAACACTTTTTTGTGACCACTATAAAAATATAATTCACTCTTGGCG
>CAYXID010000087.1:0-3137 GCA_964465535.1 uncultured Ruminococcus sp. | reverse complement strand
GGTTTCTCTGTTGGTGTTGTTGATAGGGATAAGATTTTAAACAACAAAACCGTTAAAGAGGGCGATATAATAATAGCTCTTTCTTCAAGCGGTGTACACTCTAACGGATTTTCACTTGTAAGAAAGATTTTCGATGTTGAAAACAGTGATATTAAATCCACTGTAGCAGAGCTTGGCGGAAAATCAATAGGAGAGACCCTTTTAACACCTACCAAGATTTATGTTAAGCCTATGCTTAGCCTTTTCGATAATGTTACTGTAAAGGCGGTTTCCCATATCACAGGCGGCGGCTTCTATGAGAATATTCCGAGAAGCTTACCCGAGGGCTTTGGTGCTAAGATTGAAAAGTCTGCAGTTCGCATTCTTCCTATCTTTAACCTTATGCAGAAAATGGGCAATATTCCTGAGAGAGATATGTTCAATACATTCAATATGGGTGTTGGTATGAGCGTTGTTGTAGCAAAGGAAGATGCTGATAAGGCATTAGAAATCTTAAAGGCTGCAGGCGAGGATGCCTATATCATCGGCGAAACAGTTAAGAGTGACGACGGAGTAGTATTACTATGATAAAAGCTAAGGTTGCGGTTTTGGTATCGGGCGGCGGCACAAATCTTCAGGCGCTTATCGATGCCCAAAATTGCGGAATAATTAAAAGCGGAGAGCTATCGTTGGTTATTTCGAATAATAGTGATGCCTATGCGCTTTGCCGAGCCGAAAAGGCAGGTATTAAGTCGATAGTTATTTCAAAAAAGCAGTACAAGGAAAAGTTTGAAGACGAAATTATAAGTACGCTAGAAGAAAACGAAATTGATTTTATCGTTCTTGCAGGTTTTATGTGTATCTTAAGTGAGAAGTTCACATCTCATTTTAAGGATAGAATTATAAATGTGCATCCCTCACTAATACCGAGCTTTTGCGGCAAAGGCTTTTACGGTCTTCATGTTCACGAAGCAGCGCTCGAGTACGGCGTTAAGGTTACGGGGGCTACGGTGCATTTTGTAAACGAAATTCCCGACGGCGGAAAAATTATTATGCAAAAAGCAGTTTCCATTGAAGAGGGCGATACCCCCGAAATCCTTCAAAAGAGGGTTATGGAGGAGGCAGAGTGGAAAATTTTACCTCTCGCTCTCGAAAAGGTTTGTTATAGCATGAAACAGTAAAAATTTATTTATCGGTGAATTTAAATGCAAAATTACAAAGAAGAAAAAGAGCGCAAAAAAATGAATCAAAAGCTCATAAAAGAGACTTTCTTTTCTGAACTTAAGGACAGAAAAATTAAAATTTCTAAAATTATCATTGATATTTGTACTATATTTATTGCCTCTTTTTCTGCTCACAAAATTACAGATTTTTATACCGTATCTTCTTTTTGGGCAGAAATATTTATCTTTCTTGCTGTTATGGCAGTAATTACTTTTATTGGTACTCTATTCGATAAAACTATTAAAAAAATAAGTAAAAAAGGGTGATTAGAATGGCACTATATGATTTAAAAAAATTATTATCTGAAAATTCCTACCCCGGCAGAGGTATTGTAGTAGGTAAATCTGCAGACGGTAAATCGGCAATGATTGCCTATTTTATAATGGGTAGAAGTGAAAACAGCCGCAACCGTATCTTTGAGCGTTTTGAGGGCGGTATGAGAACAAAGGCTTTTGACGAGTCAAAGCTTTCAGACCCCTCACTTATAATTTATAATCCTTATTTAGCGCTTGATAGTGCCGATATAGTTACAAATGGCGACCAGACAGATACTGTGTATAACTACATAAAAGAAAATGGTGATGACGGCTTTTCTTTTGAAAAATCGCTTCACACCCGTGAGTTTGAGCCCGATGCACCAAACTTCACACCCCGTATATCTGCTATGCTTTATTATGCTTTTGCAGGCTCTGCCTTTAACTATAAGCTTTCAATATTAAAGAGCAATAACGGCAACCCTGATGCTTGTCAAAGATATTTTTACAGCTACACACCTCTTGACGGTATCGGTCACTTTATACACACCTATAAGTGTGACGGTAATCCCATTCCGTCCTTCTACGGTGAGCCTGAAGAGGTAGCGCTTCCTAATACTGCAAAAGAGCTTGCAGATATCGTTTGGAACAATCTAAACGAGGATAATAAGGTTTCCCTTTTTGTACGCACAGTGTCCCTTGCTGATGGCAAGGCAGAAGAAATAATAATCAATAAAAACGAGGCTTGATTAAATGGGACTAAAAGAAAAAAGTATTGTTTTTTTTGGCGATAGTATAACCGAGGGTCATGGAACAACTGCTCCCGACAAGGTTTTTCATCAAATTATAAAAGCAGAACACGGTCTTAAAATGGCTTATAATGCAGGAATTGGCGGAACTCGAATTGCAAAGCAGACCAACATTTCCGATGTGCATAAATATGACTTATATTTTGCAAGTCGTGTTGAGTTTTTGCCGGAAGTTGCTGATGCAGTAGTTGTTTTCGGCGGCACTAACGATTACGGACACGGTGACGCTAAAATGGGCGATATCTGCAGTGATGATGTTTATACTTTTTATGGCGGTCTTAATACTCTTTATAAAAAATTAAAGGAAAAGTATAAAGATGCAAAAATTATTTTTATGACACCCCTTAAAAGAATTAATGAAACAGAGCCACGTCCGTCTGAAAACAAAATTCTTATTGATTATGTTGAAGCAATAAAAATTTTTTGTAGTAAGAAAAATATTCCTTTGATTGACCTTTACGAAAGTAATATATTTGACCCTTATGATGCCGAATTTGTTCCTGATGGTCTTCATCCAAATGACAACGGGCACGCGGTTATGGCAAAATATATAGCAGTAAAGTTAAACGAAATATTGTGATAGGAGTTAAAGAAAATGAAAGAATTTGAACTTAAATACGGTTGTAACCCCAATCAAAAGCCCTCTAAGATTTATATGGAGGACGGATCTGAGCTTCCGATTGAAATTTTATGCGGCAGACCGGGATACATAAACTTTTTAGATGCTTTTAACTCTTGGCAACTTGTAAAGGAACTTAAAGCCGCTTTAGGACTTCCCGCAGTAACCTCCTTTAAGCATGTAAGTCCTACTTCAGCAGCAGTTGGAACACCCCTTTCCGATAAGCTTAAAAAAGCTTGCTTTGTTGATGAT
>CAYXID010000086.1:0-3441 GCA_964465535.1 uncultured Ruminococcus sp. | reverse complement strand
ATAATAAACCCCTCCTAAGGGTTAGTTGTGAGTTCGATTCTCGCAGGGGGTGCCAGAAAAAACTCTTGTTCGAAAGAACAAGAGTTTTTTCAGTTATATTCGCCTTCGGCGAGTGATATTGCTTCGCAGTGATATTCGGCTAAAGCCGAGTGATATTGCCCTTCGGGCAGTTAAGAGGCGAATATAATATCACTTTTGCGTAAGCAAAAATATCACTATGCCGCAAGGCATAATATCACTCTGTGCGTAGCACAGAATATCGCTTATACTTGCACCTCCGCCGAAGCGGAGGTCTGTTTTACTCTTCAATATTTTCAGAACTATGTGAATGAGAATGTTTCTTATAAAAAATAGGAGATTCCTTGAAAAAGTTTTTGAAGGCTTTAGAAAATTGGGATTGGTCTAAATATCCTACAAGCTTTGCGGTATCCTGTACAGATGTACCGTTATAAAGCAATTCCTTCGCCTTAAAAAGACGAACTCTCTTTATGTACTCCTGAATACTCATTCCCTGCTCTTTACTGAATATTCGTGATACATAAGAGCGGTTGAGGTTCAGCGAGGCGGCAATTTGTTTAACAGATATATCGTGATATATATAGTTGTTATTAATGAAGTTTTTAATTGCGTCAATATAGTTTATTCTACTGTCGTTTTTAAACAATTCAATATAAAGCTTGAAAAGCTTTTGTGCTAAAAATTCCTTCTTCATTGTGGGTACATTTTGCACATCGCAAAGGTCTTGGAAAAAAGGAGATTTAAAGTCCATAACGGTAGGAAGAGATGCAAATCTACCGCTTAAATTTCCGTCAAAAACAATCCAAATAAAAGTCCAAGGGTCTTCCTCGTCGGCAACATATTTGTTCTGTACACCTTCGGGAATAATGAAAATTTGTTCAGGACCTACCGAATATGTTTTTCCACCTACATAGACCTTTCCCTTTCCTGAAAAAACATAGTGTATCATAGTGTAATCTCTGACGGTTATACCTATGGTTTCACCCGGCGGGCAGGCCATACATCCGCAATCTCTCGGGTTTAAATCATAAAATTTCTTATCTTCGATAATTACATTGAAGTTAGTCACAACTGTTTCCTCACAAAGTTTAATTTTGTAACATTGTAACATAAAAAGTCACAAATTGCAATATTTTAATTACGATTTGCTTTTAATATAATTGACAAGGCTTAAAATATGGTATAAAATAGAAGAAAAAATATTAAGGGTGATTTTATGAAAAAGACAGTTAAAGATATCATTGCTTTAATCAAGAAGAATGATATCAAAATGGTTGACTTTAAGATGGTTGATATAAACGGTCAGTACCGTCATGTTACAATCCCTGCTCAAAGTTTTTCTGAAGATATTATGATTAGCGGAATAGGTTTCGATGCTTCTAACTACGGATATGCCGTTGTTGAAAAGAGTGATATGGTATTTATTCCCGACCCCGATACTGCTATGATTGACCCTTTCTGCGAAATTCCTACTCTCAGCATGAGCGGTAACGCAATGATTATTGATGCGCCTAATAACAGACCTCTTGCTCAGTATCCGAGAAATATCGTTTTAGCTGCAGAAAAGTATATGCGCGATACCGGTGTTGCAGATACAATGCTCATTTTACCCGAATTTGAATTCTATCTTTTCGATAATGTGGGTTGGGAGGTTTCTTCCAATTCTGTTGCTATGTCTCTTGACGCAGAGCAGTCTTATTGGAATAGCTATAATCAGGGACTTGGTCACATTGTACCCAAGCAGAAGGCTTACCATATTGCAAAGCCGTTTGACACCTCTTACGAGTGCCGCAGTGAGATGTGTATGCTTATTGAGGAAGCAGGTATCCCTGTTAAATACCATCATCCTGAGGTTGCAGCATCAGGTCAGTTCGAAATTGAACCGATGCTTGGCGAAATGTCTAAAATGGCAGATGCTACAATGCTTATCAAGTACATCATAAAGAACACCGCCGCAAAATACGGCAAGAGTGCAACCCTTATGCCAAAGCCCGTTTACGGTGAGGCAGGCAGCGGTATGCATGTACACATGATGTTATTAAAGGACGGCGAATCGGTGTTCTCTGAGGATGGCGCATACGCTAATTTAAGCAAAACTGCTCACTACTTTATGGGCGGCTTGTTAAAGCATATTGCTTCTCTTTGCGCTATTACAAATCCGAGCACAAACTCCTTTAAGCGCTTAGTTCCCGGTTTTGAGGCTCCCGTAACTGTAGGATATGCTACTTCTAACCGCAGTGCAGTAATAAGAATTCCTGCATACGCAAAGCTTCCTAACGAGCGCAGATTTGAGCTTAGAAATCCCGATGCTACCTGCAATCCCTATTTCTGCTATGCGGCAATTTTAATGGCAGGTCTTGACGGCATCAAGAATAAAATCGACCCACATGAGAATGGTTGGGGCCCCTATGATATGAACCTTTACAACCTTTCTGACGAGGAAAAGAGCAAGCTTAAAGGTCTTCCTACCTCTCTTGAGGAGGCGCTTGA
This sequence comes from uncultured Ruminococcus sp., assembly GCA_964465535.1. Lineage (GTDB taxonomy): Bacteria > Bacillota > Clostridia > Oscillospirales > Acutalibacteraceae > UBA737. The sequence goes on along the minus strand of CAYXID010000086.1, from coordinate 933 downwards.
CGCCCTTGAGGCTGACCACGATTATTTAACCGAGGGCGGCGTTTTCCCTGAAGAGTTGTTAAAGAACTTCATAAAAACAAAGCGCGACGAGGCAAGGCAGATTGCCGCTGTTCCGCATCCTGCAGAGTTCGATAAGTATTACAATCTATAAGCTTTACAAAAGCCGTCAAGGATAACTTGGCGGCTTTATTTTTGTCATAAAAAGTCATACTTTTCTGTGTTATTTTTGCCTTGGCAGTAGGAGTTTTTTAAAAGGAGGAAAATTATTATGCTAACGGCAGAAATAATGGAAAACGGGCAAATTGTGGTTTCGGGTAATACTGTATCTGACAGTGTAAAGCATGAGAAAATCCGCTTTGTGTTTCCTGATAGTTGGAAAACCTATCAGAAAACGGCGGTTTTCGGGTTTGAAGATACCAAAGTCAGCGTAGTGCTCTCAGCCGAAAATTCACTTTGCACGGGCGAAAACGAGTGCTACATTCCCTTTGAGGTTATAAATTCGCCGGGGTTTACGGTATCTGTTTTCGGAAGTCAGGGAGATAGTCTTGCTACCTCTGCAAGAGGTGAAGTGAGGGTTATAGAAAGCGGATATGAAGAGGGGGATATTCCTTTAGAGCCAACCCCTAGTGAATATCAGCAGATAACAGAGATGGTAAGTTATGCTAAGGAAATAGCAACGTCGCTAAGAAACGACGCCGACAACGGTCTTTTCAAAGGTGAAAAGGGAGATAAAGGCGATAAAGGCGACAAGGGTGACAAAGGTGATAAGGGTGATACCGGCGAGGTAACAACAGAGTATGCTAATAACACCTTTACAAATGCTCTTAAAGGCAACAAAAGCGGTGCAGTAGTTTGTGCTGGTGACATATCACCTGTTCCGCATAAATTGAGTGTAACTTTAATATCAAATTATAAAAGTAAGAACCTATTCGA
>CAYXID010000085.1:0-3549 GCA_964465535.1 uncultured Ruminococcus sp. | reverse complement strand
ATGTTGAAATCAGAAACGGCAACAACGCCGCCCTGGTAACGCTTATACACGTTACGCAATGATAAACTTGCCATAAAAGCAACCTCCTACAAAATAGTCATACTAGACTATGATATTATAACACAAGGTGCAAAAAATTGCTATAACTATTTCCGCCAATGTTATATGGATAATTTTATTGATTGTGTACAAACTGCTATAAACAAAGACTTTCAAGTTCTGTGAATGAAATTTCAACACATTCACCAAAATTTAGTCCTTCAGGGATTTTAAGGCGTCCGATTGACTCTCTATGTAAGGAATTTACCCCTAAATTTACAGTTCCAAACATCCTTTTGATTTGGTGATATTTTCCCTCGGTAATAACTACCCTTGCCCTATTCTTTTCTAAACGAAAAAGCTTTGCAGGCGCACAAGAGGTACCGTCATGTAACACTATCCCTTTGCTAAAAGCATCAATAATTTCCTCATTTATATCTCCGTCAAGCTCGGCAATGTAAGCCTTTTCGATCATAGATTTTGGAGAAATAACCTTATGGGCAAAATCGCCGTCGTCGGTTATTATTAAAAGTCCTGTTGTATCCTTATCAAGCCTTCCCACAGGAAAAAGATTTGGCCTTGATAACTCGTTTGGAACTAAATCTACGACAGTTTTTCTGCGTTTGTCATTTGAAGCTGAAAGTATACCCTTAGGTTTATTCATAATGATATACCGATAGCGCTTATAGGTAACGGCTTGTCCGTTATAAAAAACCGAATCAACATCGCTCTCAAGCAGAAAGCCTGAATCGGTTATAATAGTATTATTTATTTCAACTAAACCCTTTTTTATGGACTTTTTTGCATCACTTCTTGTCAAATTCAGTTGAGATGAAATAAATTTATCGAGTCTAATCTTCATTTAAAGTACCTTTACTTTTAATTATCGGTGATATACTACTTCCAAATTTCGACGGAGTTATATCACCGCCTATAATTTCACCGTTATAAACCAATAAACTAATTAGGGTTTGAGTATCCTTGATTTTATATGTAAATCTTTGAACACAAAATCCTGAATATTTACTTAAATTATAGCCTGCAGTTTTTTGAAGTGAATTGTATTTTTTGAATTCTTCGTTAAACTGAGAAGGAATAATAATTTCTTTTGTTAAAAGATAATCATCGTCTACAGTATATCCCAATGACGAGATAAACAATACCCTATTTTGATTAGTATCAGCATTTTTATAAGTGTTTTTAATGCCGGAAAATCTAAATAAAGTGAGCACAGCTAAAACAAGTATCAAAAAGCACAAGATAAGCGTTCTACGGTTTAAAAGAAAAAAGAATTTCATTTTAAGTCCCCGTATTTAAGATACGCAAAAAATTTTAAATTATTCTTCTATAAGGCAAACTGCATGAGCAGCAATTCCGAGTTTTTCACCTGTAAATCCAAGACCTTCTTCTGTTGTTGCCTTTACATTTACCCTATCAAGAGGAAGTTTTAAATCGTCTGCTATATTTATTCTCATTTGTTCAATAAATGGGGCGAGTTTCGGCGCTTGCGCCACAACAGTAGCGTCAATATTAGAGATTTTGAAGTTTTCTCCGTTTAAGATATCAAGAACATGACGCAATAAAATTCTGCTGTCAATATCCTTAAAAGAGTTGTCATTATCAGGAAAATGTTTGCCTATATCACCTTTAGCGGCAGCCCCTAGCAAAGCATCGCAAACTGCGTGAATGAGAACATCCGCATCCGAATGACCTAAAAGCCCCATTTCATACGGAATTTCTACCCCACCGAGAATAAGTTTTCGGTTTTTCGAAAATTTATGAACATCATATCCGTGACCTATACGCATAACTTATTCCTCCAAATTCAGAATTTCTGCAAGCTTTACATCCTCAGGGGTTGTAATTTTTATGTTTTTATAGCTGCCTGAAACAATTTTTACTTTGTAGCCGCCAAGTTCCATAACAGAGGCGTCATCCGTTATAGATGAGTGATTTACTATGATTTTTGCGACCTCTTTATATAGCTCAACATCTACACCCTGAGGAGTTTGTACTGCAAACAAAGTACTTCTATCAGGTGTGTTTAAAACAAAATTGTTTTCATCAACAGTTTTTATAGTGTCTTTAACAGATACTGCGCAAACAGCACAGGGTGAATTTTGAAGTCCGGCGACTACATTTCCGATAATTTCAGCATCTACAAAGGGCCTTGCGCCATCATGAATAAGTACTTTTTTATCATCGGATATAAGTCTAGCAATACCGTTAAGTACCGATGAAAATCTGCAACTGCCGCCCTCGACAATATCTGTAACTTTAAGAAAATTGTACCGAGCTATGATTTCCTGCATATCTAAAATCAAATCTTCCCTTGTAACCAAAATTATCTTAGAAATCAAGGGGGATTGCTCAAAGGCAGCTATAGTTTTCGCTATTACGGGCATACCGCCGATTTCTAAAAGTTGTTTATTTACACCTTTCATACGGCTTGAAGAACCCGCAGCGACAATAATAACAGGCAGTGCGTCACTTGACTTTTCTTTTGACTGATATTCAAGTTTAAATTTTGTATCGAGCATAAAAACACCTATCTAAAAAAGCCGCAAACCTTTAACGGAATGCGGCAATTTCAATAAATATTATTCTTCGGTTTCGCAATTGCAATCGCAATCCTCGTCCTCACAGCAACACTCAAAATCAAATTCTAAGGGTGTGCCGCAATTGGGACAATTAATGCCTTCTTCTTCGAGCATCTCTTCATCAAGATAAATAATATCGTGACAAGCAGGACACTCAACCTCATAAAGTTCTTCATCGCAGCAATCACAGTCGCAATCTTCTTCATCGTCACAACAGCAATCACAATCTTCGTAGATTATATCTTCTAAAGAAGAAAGGTCCTCATCAACTGCATCAAGCTGCTCGGACATATCGTCGCAAGCGTCTTCAATATCACAAATCTCGTCTGTAATATCACCTAAAAGGTCAATAATAGCAGCAAGGATTTTGCCTTCTTTAGACTCAGAATCGAGCTTCATACCTTCAGCAAGGCCTTTAATATAAGCAACCTTTTCACAAATATCCATAGTTACCTCTCCGTTCTGTAAAATACTTTAATAAAACTAATTTTTACTGAAAAATACTGTTTTATGCAGTAAAAATTAAGCACGCTCCATATATTCACCTGTACGGGTGTCAATACGAATTACATCGCCTTCATCAATGAAAAGCGGAACACGGATTTCGCATCCTGTTTCAAGAGTTGCAGGCTTTGTTGCGTTTGTAGCTGTATCGCCTTTAAATCCGGGATCAGTCTTTGTAACTGTGAGTTCAACGAATGTTGGAGGCTCAACACCAAAAACAGTACCCTTATAGGATAAAATCTTACAAACCATATTTTCTTTAACAAACTTGAAATTATCGCCAAGTTCAGAACCGTTAATCGGAACAAGCTCATAAGTTTCCTGATCCATGAAGTAATAAAGTCCGCCATCCTCATAAGAATATTCCATATCCTTACGCTCAACAAAAGCTGTGGGGAACTTTGCG
>CAYXID010000084.1:0-3569 GCA_964465535.1 uncultured Ruminococcus sp. | reverse complement strand
GGTATGATAACGAGAACAGCTACACAAGCCAGATGGTTCGTACTATCAAGTACTTCGCTGAAATCTAATTAAGATTTAAAATTTTTTGGACTGTCTCACTTTGGTGAGGCAGTCTTTTTTTGTTATTAAATTTCTACTTTTCTCATAACATTTATAGGGAGTAGATTAAATGAAAAAATTTATCTTTATTAAAAACGCCGCTATAATGACGGCTTCTTCTTTGATTTTACGCTTTGCGGGGATTGTTTTTAAGGTTTGGCTTGCCGCAAAGATAGGTGCTGAGGGAATAGGACTTTATCAGCTTGTTTTCTCGGTTTATGTACTGATTTCTACCTTTGCAACCTCGGGAATTTCCACGGCAGTTACCCGACTTATAAGCGAGGAATCGGCATTAGGCTCTAAACGGGGAGAGAAAAAAATTATCTTTAGAGCAATAGAGCTTACCCTTATTATTGCATTAGCATCTCTCAGTATAATTTTCTTTGGCGCCGATTTTATTGCACATAAATTTTTAGGCGATATAAGGGGCGCCCTTTCCCTTAAAATACTAGGATTTTCTCTGCCCTTTATGGGTGTTTCCTCTTGTATCAGAGGATATTTTATAGCGCACAGAAAAGCCGCCCCCGCTTCCCTTTCGCAGCTTATCGAACAGGCGGTTAGAATAGGCTTTATTATGCTTATAATAAACTCATTATCCTTGCTTGGAACTGCGGGTGCCATAGCGGCGGTAATTTTAGGCGATACCGTAGCAGAAGCTGTATCGGCGCTTTATCTTTACATATCATATTTATTCGATATCAAAAAGCGAGCCAATACCGATAAACCTCGAAAAGTCCGAAAAATCGTATCTTCAATTCTCAGAATTTCTGCACCAATTTCTGCCGGAAGATACTTAAATTCAGGACTTCGCACGATTGAAAATATGTTAGTACCGAAAATGCTTCTTCGTTTCTCGACTAAAAGTAATGCTCTATCGCAGTTCGGTATGATAAAGGGAATGGCGCTTCCCATTCTCTTTTTCCCCTCTACCGTTTTAAATTCGGTATCAACTTTGCTTATTCCCGAAATGTCGGAAGCTAGAGCTTACGGGAATGTAAATTTGCTTAAACGCTCTACCGAAAAAACCATCGCTCTAACCTCCCTTTTAGGCTTTATTTTTTCGGCAATTTTTCTAGTATCGGGCAGAGAGATTGGAAATCTTATTTATAAAAGCGAGGATGTAGGGTTTTTGCTCTGCATTTTATCGCCGATAGTCCCTCTTATGTATCTTGATAGCGTATCAGACGGCATTTTAAAGGGGCTTGACCAACAAAATTTCACCTTTCGCACCTGTGTTACCGACTCTTCCCTTAGAATTTTTATGATTTTATTCTTTGTATCAAGGTTTGGAATGAGGGGCTTTATAGGAATAATGTATTTTTCAAACCTTTTCACCTGTCTTTTAAATGCAAAACGCCTCATAAAAATTACAAAAGCCGAGATTAAACCCCTAAAGCAGATTATTCTACCTATACTGTCGGCTCTTTTTTCGGCTTTATTGCCTAAATTCCTTTTAGGATTTTTAAACACACCTTTAATCATCAATATTACTCTTTCGTCAGTCATCTCTATTGCACTTTACGCCCTTATTTTAAAGGCTTTTGACTGTACCGAAGGTATAAAAATGCGCTGAAGATAATTCGGCGCATTTTTGCATTATTTCACTTGACGAAACGGCCTTTATAGGTATATAATATATAGTGAATAATTATTGATTAGGAGTAGACGAAGTGGCAAAAACAACTGTTGAATACGGTAATGAAAGTATCAAAAAGCTTGACGGTCCTGACAGGGTACGAAAACGTCCGGGCGTTATCTTCGGTTCTGACGGTCTTGACGGCTGCGAACATTCTGTTTTTGAAATTATTTCAAACTCGATAGATGAAGCGCGCGAGGGCTACGGCAAAAAGATAATTGTAACAAGCTTTTCTGACGGCTCAATAGAAGTTCAGGATTTCGCACGTGGTGCCCCAGTTGACTTCAACCCTAAAGAAAACTGCTACAACTGGGAGCTTTTGTACTGTGAGCTTTATGCAGGCGGTAAGTACAATACAAACGACGGTGCAAACTACGAATATTCTGTAGGTCTTAACGGACTTGGCCTTTGCTCTACACAGTATGCATCCGAGTATATGGATGTAGAGATTAAGCGTGACGGATTTAAGTATAATCTTCACTTTGAAAAGGGCTATAATGTGGGTGGACTTAAAAAGGAAGCCTACTCAGGCAAGGATACAGGTACTAAAACCCGTTGGAAGCCCGATATCGATGTTTTTACCGATATAAATATCCCGAGAGAATATTTCCTTGATACCCTTAAAAGACAGGCTATCGTAAACGAAGGTCTGCTCTTTATATTCAGAGAACAGCAGGGCTCAAAATTTGTTCAGACCGAAATCATATACGAAAACGGTATTGTGGACTATGTAAACGAAACCGTTAAGGAAGAGCGAATTTCCACCCCACAGTTCTGGCAGACCGAAAGAAAGGGTAAAGACCGCGAGGACAAGCCCGAATACAAGGTTAAAATAAATGCAGCGCTCTGCTTTAGCAATCTTCACACCTTAAAGGAATACTACCACAATTCGAGTTGGCTCGAATACGGCGGCGCTCCCGAAAAGGCAGTAAGAAATGCTTTTGTAGCTCAGATAGACGCCTACATTAAGCAGACTAACAAATATAAAGCCAACGAATCGAAAATTACTTTTTCGGATGTTGAAGAATGTTTAGTGCTTGTGATTTCTTCGTTTTCTACCGTCACCTCTTATGAAAATCAGACCAAGAAGTCAATTACCAACCGCTTTATTTATGAGGCTATGGTAGATTTCTTCCGTCATCAGTTAGAGGTTTACTTTATAGAAAACAAGGCAGAGGCCGACAAAATCGTTGACCAAATTCTTGTCAACAAGCGCAGTCGCGAACGCAGTGAGCGAGAGAGGGTAAACATTAAGAAGGCTCTGCAAACAAGTAATTCACTTGTAGACCGCGTACAAAAATTTGTTGACTGCAGAACTAAGGATATTGCTGAGCGTGAGCTATTTATAGTTGAGGGTGACTCAGCGTTAGGCTCATGTAAACTTGCGCGTGACGCTGAATTTCAGGCAATTATACCCGTTAGAGGTAAAATTCTCAACTGCCTTAAAGCTGATTTTGAGCGTGTTTTCAAGAGCGATATTATAACCGACCTTATAAAAGTGCTCGGTTGCGGTGTTGAGGTTAAAACCAAGTCACGCAAGGATATGACCACCTTTGATTTAGACTCGCTTCGTTGGAACAAGATTATAATCTGTACCGACGCCGATGTTGACGGTTTCCATATCCGCTCCCTCATTTTAACAATGATTTACCGCCTTATGCCGACACTTATTAGCGAAGGCAAGGTTTATATTGCTGAAACTCCGCTTTATGAAATCGGCACAAAGGAAATGACCTATTTCGCTTATGACGAAAAGGAGAAAAATGAAATTCTCACTAAAATAGGCGATAATAAATATACCATTCAGCGTTCAAAGGGACTTGGCGAAAACCAA
>CAYXID010000083.1:0-3667 GCA_964465535.1 uncultured Ruminococcus sp. | reverse complement strand
ATAAGCTCCTTGCCCGAAAACTCCATAATAACACTGCCGTTTTCTGCAGGAGATATAAAGCTATCGTGCTTTTCGGCTGTAATGCCTGTCATCGGTTGGAACCAATGGGTAAAGTGGGTAGCGCCTTTGCTTATTGCCCATTTTTTCATAGCGAGAGCTACTGTATCGGCAATACTGCTGTCAATACTTGTACCTTGGCTTATGGCATTTTTTATTGACTGATATGTATCATTCGGTAACATTCTTTGCATTACCGAATCGTTAAATACATTTATTCCGAAAAATTCGCTTACATTGCCCAAAGCAATACCTCCCGTAAACTAAAATCTATACTGTTTAGTATATAACTTAATCTACGGTTTGTCAATTTAAAATAACCCATTTTAGTTTATAAATCGCGCTTTTTCGGCAATTTCCGTAAGATATGGAGGCCAGTAGTAGCAGTCGGGGACAGTAAGGTTGGTTTCGGTGCTACTTATTATGAAAGAGAAGTCCTCTTTTGTAATACCAACATCAGCAATTTTTTCAAATACTCTTCTGACAACCTCTCGTTTTAGGTCTGAATTATTGCTCCCTGTATAGATTTTATCAATAATTTGTACACCTGTATATCTTAATGTCTTGCCTGAATCATAAAGCTCAATTCCGCCGAGTCTGTCTATAAATTCGGCTAAAAAGGTATAGTCGCAAAGGATTTCGTAGGTTGCGGTGTAGCCGTAATAATCTTTGCCTCCGTCGTAGTCGGTTACTGTAGTTATCAGTAGCTCGTCATCGGCAAAGCCTAAATAGAATAGATATCCGCAGTTATCAGGCAATAAAAAGAGGACCCCCACAGAATCGGGAAGAGGAGCTGTATATGGTATGTTTTCCTGAGAGTTGTCGGCTTCGTCTGTTCTGAGAGACGCTTCAAGATAAATATAAGCACTTCCTACCATAATTCCGATTGATAAAAGAATTACTCCTATAAAAATTAAAACAATTTTGAGCCTCTTTTTCATATAACCACCACATTTTAGCATAAGTATATAAATTATTCCCGAAAAAACTCTTTTGTATGCCGTAAAGTTTAAGTTTATTGTAATTGACAAATTATGCTATTTATTTTAAAATAAATCTATACGGTTTAAAGGTGTGATTTTGTGTTTTCAAAGCTTATTAGTATCGGCCTTTTCGGTATTGATACATATATGATTGAGATAGAAGCCGATGTGTCGGGCGGTCTGCCGTCCTTTGATATCGTAGGTCTTCCTGATGCGGCGGTTAAGGAATCAAGGGATAGAGTAAGAGCCGCTATAAAGAACTGCGGATATAAGTTTCCTACGGGCAGAATAACGGTAAATTTAGCTCCTGCCGATAAGAAAAAGGAAGGCTCGGTTTATGATTTACCTATACTTATAGCCATTTTAAAGGCTTCTAATCAGCTTGATGTTGATGTGTCGGACAGTGTTTTTGTAGGTGAAGTATCTCTAGACGGCAGAGTTCGAGGCGTTGGCGGTGTCTTGGCTATGGCAATTACCGCCCTTCAAAACGGAATAAAAAAGATTTATGTTCCGAACGAGAACGCTATGGAGGGTGCCGTTATTGAGGGAGTTGAGGTTTACGGTGTAGATAATATATTTGACCTTATAGCCCACCTAAATAACACTAATCCAATACCGCCTACAGAGTACTGCCAAAATTCAGAAGAATTTGAGAATGCTATGCTTGATTTTAAGGATGTAAAGGGGCAGGTATTGCCTAAAAAAGCCCTTGAGGTTGCGGCGGCAGGCGGTCATAATATATTGCTTATAGGCCCTCCGGGAGCCGGTAAAAGTATGCTTGCTAAAAGACTTCCTACAATTCTACCAGAAATGACCTTTGAAGAATCTATAGAAACTACAAAGATACACTCTGTAGCGGGAGTTTTGAACAGTAAATTCCCGATTGTCACTACAAGACCTTTCAGAGCACCGCATCATACAGTGTCTACTGCAGGTCTTACGGGCGGCGGCACAATACCAAAACCGGGTGAGATATCACTTGCCCATAATGGCGTTTTGTTTTTAGACGAGCTTCCCGAGTTTAAGCGAGAGGTTATGGAGGCATTAAGGCAACCTCTTGAAGACGGCAAAGTTACTGTATCAAGGGTTTCGGGAAGCGTTACATATCCGAGTGAAATAACCTTTGTTGCCGCTATGAATCCTTGTCCTTGCGGATTTTACGGACACCCAACAAAGCCTTGTACCTGTTCATCAAATATGGTGCATAAATATTTAAACAGAATATCAGGCCCTATGCTTGATAGACTTGATATTCATGTAGAGGTGCCGCCTGTTGATTTTAATTCACTGAATACGAATTTACCTGCTGAGAGCTCTGCAGAAATAAGAGCAAGGGTAAATAAAGCGAGAAAAATTCAGGTAGAGCGTTACAAAGGCACGGGAATTACCTGCAATGCAAGGCTTACGCCCTCAATGCTTAAAAAGTTCTGTGTTATGACAGATGAGGCAAACGAATTCCTTCGCCGCTCATTTGATGATTTAGGATTATCTGCAAGAGCCTATGACCGAATTTTAAAGGTTGCAAGAACTATTGCAGACCTACAGGGAAGCGAAAAGATAGATAAAAATCATATTTTCTCGGCAATCAGGTTCAGAAGTTTAGACCGAAAATATTGGGGCGAATAAAAAAAGACTGTTTCACAAAAATGTGAAACAGTCTTTAAAATTTTACTTTTTAAGCTCGTTCATAACTGCATCGGCTTTCTCTACAGAGATATTAGGCTTTTTATAACAATATTCAACCACCTCAAGAATGAATTTTTTATCATTTTTGGATGCGTGGCGAAGTATCTGCAATACATTTCTTTCGGGAGGTGTAAGGGGAAAAACATCGTTTTCTTCGGTAGTGTTAAACGGGGAGGGCTGACGAAGCTTTTCGGGGAGATTAACATTTGCCTTTTGATTGTCAGTATTCTCTGAGAATAATTCTGCAATGGTGATTCCAAGCAAAGAAGCAATTTTAGAAAGCTCTTCAGGCTTAAAGGTGCCCTTGGATTCCTTTCTTGAATATGTACTCGGCTTTATATCAAGACAGTTTGCAAAGTCTGCTTGGGTAAGTCCCTTAAGATTTCTAAGCTCCGCAATTCTTTTGTTAATATAATTATCCATAAAATCACTCCTGTGCCCCTTAAATATGGGTGGTATTATCCGTAAAAACACTTGACTTAAATTATAAAACTGATATAATATATTAGTAATTTGCGCTGGAGTGGCTCAGTTGGTAGAGCAGCTGATTCGTAATCAGCAGGTCGTGGGTTCGAGTCCCATCTTCAGCTCCAATAGAGAGCCTCGACTAGCAATTCGCATAGTTGAGGTTCTTCTTTTCTATAGCCATTGTCTCACGGCAAAGGTGGGTTATGAGCACTCTGTTACACTTTCTTTAGGTGTATTTTATTATATATTAAATGTCGAAAAATGTCAAGAAAAAATACAAAAGGCGGAAAAATGCTAATTAGTAAAACTTTGCGGTCTAATGCTAAATTTATAAACATATTTTAGATTAGTAATAGCTGCGGAGTGATTGTGTGAATATAAAACGGCGATTAAAAATATTTTTCTCAATTATTTTAGTTTGTGTTTTGGGACTTCTTAGCAATTTGCAAAATGATAATATTAATGTTTCTACC
>CAYXID010000082.1:0-3930 GCA_964465535.1 uncultured Ruminococcus sp. | reverse complement strand
GGCTACGATATGGGTGACTATTGGGCACATTGGCTCAAGATGGGTACTACTATTCCCCACGCGCCCAAGATATTCCACGTAAACTGGTTCCGTACCGACGACGAAGGCAACTTCATCTGGCCCGGATTTGGTGACAATATGCGTGTTCTTAACTGGATTATTGACCGTTGCGAAGGCAATGCTGATGCAGTTGAAACCGCTATCGGTTATCTTCCCAAGGCTGACGATATCGACCTTACAGACTTAGACTTTGACAAAGCTACTCTTGAAAGTATCTTAAAGGTTGACAAGGATGTTTGGGAGAAGGAAGCTGCTGAAATCGAAGAGCACTACAAGAAGTTTGGAGACAGATTACCCGAAGAACTTCGTGAACAGTTAAACGCTCTTAAAGCAAATCTTGCAAAAATGTAAAATTTAAGGGGAAAGCCAAACGCTTTCCCCATTTTTTTATATTTAAAACCCCGTCAAAAATTGACGGGGTTTATTTTTTTATTTGTAATTGTATTTTCCGTAATACTTGCTTCGTGTATAAGAACTGCGTTTTTCGTTTTCGTTCAAAACTGTACCTAAAATCTTACAGCCGCTTTTCTGAAGTTGTTCTTTAACATCTAATGCAAGCTTTCGTGATATCCTTCTTCCGCTTATAACGAGAATAGCCGCATCGCAAAAAGAACCTATTACCGCTGCATCAATAACCTGACCTAGCGGCGGAGAATCGATAATTATATAATCATATGTTTCCTTTAATCTTTCTAAAAGCTTATCAAATTTTCCGATTTCGATAAGTTCAACCGGATTGGGCGGAAAAGGTCCCGAAAAAATTACATCAAAATTTTCAAGTTGGGTTTGATAAAGGGCATCTTCTAAGCTGCACATACCCGAAAGTATTTCCGAAAGACCCACGATTCCAACAGAGTGTGAATCTCTTTTCTTAATCATAACCGATTTTCTCATATCGGCATCAATAAGAAGTGTACGTTTTCCACTTTCGGCAACGCTCTTCGCAAGCTCGGTCGCAACTGTGCTCTTGCCCTCATTTTCAAGGCAGCTAGTTATAAGAATAGACTTCATATCGCCACCCGAAAAGAAAAGGTTTGTTCTAAGTGTCTTAAAAGCCTCACTTGTAACATAATCCCTTGCCGATGCAGTATTGAATGTCACCTTTTTAGCTGCTCTTGTTTTATTTAAACCTTCGTAATCAGTATATACATTTGCAGCATTAACGGATTTGTTTTGATTATTTTCCATTTTTCCTTCTCCTTGCTGCGCCTGATTTTTTCTTAACCGAATTCATATTTGAATACGGAATTGTAGATAAAACAGTAAGACCTAAATACTCTTCAATATCATTTTCTGTATAAATCTTATCACTTGTTATATAAACTATAGCCACAGCTACACCCGATAAAAACAAGCCTAAAATTGCAAAGCCTAAAACTGTTCTAGGTTTTATGGGCGATATCGGCCTTTTAGGGACAAGTCCTTCGCTTATGATATTAACTCGGCTAACACCCATAAGGTCCACTATTTTCTTCTGAGCAACCTTACATACTTCGTCAGCAATTTCCTTAGAAAGCACTGCATCGGGTACTTGTGCTGTTACTTCGATTATACGTGTACCTTGCGGATTGTTAAGTGAAATTGCACCTTTTAATGCCTGATATGAGAATTTAAGGTCTAAATTTTCAATAACCTCCTGAAGTACAGTGTGGTCAGTTATAAGTTCGCTGTAGTCCTTTACTAAATACGAAGAAATAGCAAACTCAGTTGACTGAACCTTTGACTCTTCAGTATTAAAAATATAAAGCTTGGCTGTTGAGGAATAAAGCTCAGTAGAAAAAAAGTTTAAATATACAGCTGAAGATATTGCAAAAAGCAACACTGTTGCTATTATTATGTGCCATTTTTCTAAAATCTTACCGGCAAGTTCTCTTACTGATACCTCTGTAGCTATGCTTCTTGGTGTATTTTTTTCCATAGTAACTCCAAATGAAAATAAATATATTGCCTGAAACTAAACTTTAAGGATTAGTTTTCTTTGTTTGCTGTGGTGGGTATCTGCTGCTTTAGAGCTGCACGGGTCTTTCTGATTTCGCTCAAATTCGCAGTAAGACCTTCGTCAGCACGCTTCATAATATCGTCAACAAAGTCCTGAGCAGCTTTACGCATATCGCGGCTCTTTGCCTGTGCATTGGCAACAATTTCTGCTGCCTTTTCTTGAGCCATCTTTACAATAGCCTCTTTAGCAACAAGTGCCTTTGCATTTTCTTCTGCATTTCTAATGATACCGTCAGCCTCACGCTTAGCAGTAGAGATTATTTCAGCGCGGTCAGCAACAATGCCTCTTGCCTGTTTGATTTCGCTTGGTATGTTAAGACGAATATCGTCAACAACTGCGCGAAGCTTTTCTATATCAACCAATGTTTTTCTTCCGGGAATCTTTATTCCGCTATCAAGCACCTCATCAAACTGCTCTAGTAATTCATCTAATGTCATAATTTTCATCCTCCGTTATTTTTATTGGCAGACTTTGAAAGCCTAGATACAATATCATCGTGTATAATCGGCGGCACAAACTCAGTTATTTCGCCGTTCATACTGGCTATAAGTCTAACCATACTTGAGCTGAGATACATATTTTCGGCCTTTGTGGTTAAAAATAATGTCTCAACATCTGGGTTAAGTTTTTTATTGGTAAGCGCCATCTGAAATTCGTATTCGAAATCAGACATAGCACGTAAACCCTTAATTATTGCGCAAGCTCCCTTTTGAGCTGCATATTCTGCTAAAAGTCCGTCATAACAGTCTACTTCAACATTCTGTATTCCTGCTACCGACTTTTCTATAAGTACTCGCCGCTCCTCAGGCGTAAAGGAACATTTTTTGTCCCTGTTTTCCATTACAACAACAATAATTTTATCAAACATTGCTGCCGCACGGTTTATAATATCCAAGTGACCTAACGTAATTGGGTCAAAACTACCTGGGCAAATAGCTATTCTTTCATTCATTTTCCTTACCCACTTTTCTGTAAAGCGTAAGAGCAATTTTTCCGTATCTATAAGTACGGCTTATCTCAAAATCACAAATCTTATCTGCAAGTTTAGCATCTATAGGATGCTCACAAATAATAACCGCATAGTCACTTGCAATCTTTACAGCGCTATTAAGCGCATCCTCAAGAAGACCTTTATTATAAGGCGGGTCTAAAAAGATTATATCAAATATATCCTTACTGGATTTTAAGAAAACCTTATAATCCCCTCTTATAACTCGAGCCTTTTCTTCTAAATCAGTAGTCTTAAGATTCTTCTTTATAATATCAACAGAGGTTGACGAAGCATCAATAAAAACTGCATTCTTAGCGCCTCGGCTTAAAGCCTCGATGCCAAGCTGACCTGAGCCTGCAAACAGGTCAAGCACACGCCTACCCTCTATGTCAAACTGTATCGCGCTAAATATAGCCTCTTTAACCTTTTCCGAGGTAGGACGGACAATGTCACTACCCTCAGGGGTTATAAGACGTCGGCCTTTAGCAGTACCTGTTATTACACGCATTGTATCACCAAAAAGATAAATTAAGCATAAGTACAGCACTCTACACTAACATCTATATTATCCCACTTTTAGGGGGTATTTGTCAATAGTTATTTCACAAAATTATATAAATTTATTATTAACATAAAAAAGCTGCCTTTTTATAAAGGCAGCTTTTTAAGAACTGTAAAACAGCTTTTAGTACACACATCATCTACATGTTGCGTGTATACGTAAAAACTCTTACGTCTTGAAAATGTGAGTACTAAAATTAATGAGAAATTAAACCAACTCAATAATAGCCATTTCAGCAGCGTCACCGCGGCGGGGACCGGTCTTTGTAATACGGCAGTATCCGCCGTTAATCTCCGAATACTTAGGAGCGATTTCGTT
>CAYXID010000081.1:0-4172 GCA_964465535.1 uncultured Ruminococcus sp. | reverse complement strand
ATGTTTGCGATGTAACTACAGCGTTACTTATTAAGAGGGAAGTGTCCGACGGTGTTATTGCTCCGGGATACGAGCCAGAAGCTCTTGAAATTTTAAAATCCAAGAGAAACGGCAACTACAATATAGTTAAAATTGACCCCGATTTTGTACCTGCAGAAAAAGAGACCAAACAGGTTTTCGGTATTACATTTGAGCAGGGAAGAAATAACTTTAAAATTGACCGTGAGTTGCTTTCTAATATTGTTACAAAGAGCAAGGATTTACCTGAAAGCGCAGTAAGAGATTTGATAATTTCTCTTATAACCTTAAAGTACACACAGTCAAATTCTGTTTGCTTTGCGGTTGACGGACAGGCTATCGGTGTGGGTGCCGGTCAGCAGTCAAGAATTCACTGTACACGCCTTGCAGGTTCAAAGGCAACAACTTGGTTCTTGCGTCAACACGATAAGGTGTTAAATCTTCCCTTCAAGGAAGATATAGGTCGTCCTCAGCGTGACAATGTTATCGACGGATATATTAACCGCAACGAAGAGGATGTTTGCGCAGAGGGTAATTGGCAGAAGTACTTTACTGTGCAGCCCGAGCCTCTTACAGATGAGGAAATCAATGCATATCTTGCAACTATTGATAATGTGGCTTTAGGCAGTGATGCATTTTTCCCGTTTGACGATAATATTGAACGTGCAAAGCGTAGCGGTGTTAAGTACATTGCAGAGCCGGGCGGCTCTATCCGTGACGATGCAGTTATAGAGTGTGCCGATAAATACGGTATGACTATGGCATTTACCGGAATGAGACTTTTCCATCATTGATAAAAATTAGGAGTAATAACAATGAAGATAATGGTAGTAGGCGGCGGTGGCAGAGAACACGCTATAATTAAGGGACTTAAAAAAAGTCCGAAGGTTACCGAAATTTATGCACTTCCCGGAAACGGCGGTATTGCACAGGACGCTACTTGCGTTAATATCGGCGCCAAGGATATAGACGCTATATGCAAATTTGCCGTTGATAATAAGATAGACTATGCCGTTGTAGCACCTGACGACCCGCTTGTACTAGGTTGTGTTGATGCGCTCGAAAAGGTAGGCATAAAGTCTTTCGGGCCTAACAAAAATGCCGCAATAATTGAGGGCAGTAAGGTTTTCTCGAAAAATCTTATGAAGAAATATAATATTCCTACAGCGGATTATAATGTTTTTTCCTCTCCTGAAGAGGCTTTAACCTTTGTAGAAACCGCCCCCGTTCCGATTGTTGTAAAGGCGGACGGCTTAGCACTCGGTAAGGGTGTTATTATTGCCACTACAAGAGATGAGGCAATAGACGCTGTTAAGTCTATTATGGAAGATAAGGTGTTTGGAGATAGCGGTAATAATATTGTAATCGAAGAATTCTTAACCGGCCCTGAAGTTTCCGTTCTTTGCTTTACTGACGGTAAAACCGTAGTACCTATGGTGTCCTCAATGGACCATAAACGCGCCCATGATAACGATACAGGCCTTAACACAGGCGGTATGGGTACAGTGGCTCCCAATCCCTACTACAATAAAGATATCGAAAAGGTATGTATGGAAACTATATTCCTACCTACCGTAGAGGCTATGAATAAAGAGGGAAGAACCTTTAAGGGTTGTCTCTATTTCGGCCTTATGCTTACCGATAAGGGTCCTAAGGTAATTGAGTATAACTGCCGTTTCGGTGACCCTGAAACTCAGGTTGTGTTACCTCTTTTGGAAAGCGATTTATTAGAGGTTATGCAGGCAACTACAAACGGAACTTTGAGCGATATCGAAGTTAAATTTGCTGATAAATCGGCTTGCTGTGTAATAATGGCGTCAAAGGGCTATCCCGAAGCCTATAAGAGCGGTTGCCCCTTAAATATGCCTAAAGCCGATGAGAATATAAGCTATTTCGTTGCAGGAGCTAAGCTCGATGGCGATAAGCTTCTAAGTGCCTGCGGCAGAGTACTCGGCGTAACAGCAGTAAGCGATAATCTCAAAACTGCTATTGATGACGCTTATAAAGCCGTAAAGAAGGTTGACTTTGAAAACGGTTTTTATAGAAGCGATATAGGCGCAAAAGCCTTAAAGGCACTTTAATCTTTTAGGATTACTAAACGGAGGTAATTTATGGTTTCTAGAATTTTTGTTGAGAAAAAGGAAGGTCTTCGCGAAGAGGCGGCTTCTCTTACCGCCGATATCCGTTCTTTTCTTCAAATTAAGTCACTTAAAAATATCCGCATCTTGAATAGATACGATGTTGAAAAAATTAGTGAAGAGTTATTTAATTACAGTGTAAATACTGTTTTTTCCGAGCCTCAGCTTGATGACACAATGGATAGCTTTGAGGATAAATCGGCGGCTTGTGTTTTTGCGGTTGAATATCTGCCCGGTCAGTTTGACCAGCGCGCAGACTCTGCGGCGCAGTGTATCCAGATTATCTCTAAGGCAGAGCGTCCGAGTGTTCGTACCGCTAAGGTTTATGCTCTTTACGGCGATTTAACTACTGATGAAATCGAAAAAATTAAGAAGTATGTTATAAATCCTGTGGAGGCAAGACAGGCTGAACTCTCAAAACCTGAAACCTTGGAAACCGAATACGAAATTCCCACAACAGTAAAGGTTTTGGAAGGATTTTTAGACCTTGACGAAGAGGGTCTTAAGGCTTTCATAAACGATAACGGCTTGGCTATGGATATAGATGATATCAAATTCTGCCAAAGCTATTTTAAGGGCGAAAACAGAAACCCCACTATCACCGAAATTAAGATGATAGATACATATTGGTCTGACCACTGCCGTCATACCACATTCCTTACAACCATTGATAATGTAAGGTTTGAGGATAAGCTTTTACAAGAGGCTTATGATCACTATATAAATATTAGAAAAGAGCTTGGCCGCACAAAGCCGATTAATCTTATGGATATCGGTACTTTAGCTGCAAAATATCTAAAGAGTCAGGGTAAACTTCAAAAGCTTGATGAGTCTGAAGAAATCAATGCTTGTACGGTTAAAATCAAGGTTGATGTAAATGGCGTAGAGGAAGACTGGCTTCTTTTATTCAAGAACGAAACTCATAACCATCCTACCGAAATTGAGCCCTTTGGCGGCGCTGCTACCTGTATAGGCGGCGCTATCCGTGACCCGCTTTCAGGAAGAGCTTATGTTTACGGTGCTATGCGTGTTACGGGTGCGGCTGACCCGCTTCGTCCCGTTAGCGAGACCTTAGAGGGCAAGCTTCCTCAGAAGAAGATAGTAACTACTGCAGCGGCAGGTTATAGCTCGTACGGTAACCAAATTGGTCTTGCTACCGGTCTTGTTGATGAAATTTATCACGACGGATATGCCGCAAAGCGTATGGAAATCGGTGCGGTTGTAGCGGCAGCACCTGCGGCTAATGTTAGACGCGAAGTGCCTGACGATGGCGATGTTGTTATTCTTCTCGGCGGCAGAACAGGTAGAGACGGCTGCGGCGGTGCTACAGGTTCTTCTAAATCGCATAATTTACAGTCACTTGAAAGTTGCGGCGCAGAGGTACAAAAGGGCAATGCCCCCGAAGAGCGTAAGCTTCAGCGTCTTTTCAGAAATCCTGATGCATCCCGTCTTATCAAGCGTTGTAATGACTTCGGTGCAGGCGGTGTTTCTGTTGCTATCGGCGAGCTTGCAGACGGTCTTGAAATCAATCTTAATGCAGTTCCTAAAAAGTATGAGGGACTTGACGGTACAGAGCTTGCTATCAGTGAGTCGCAGGAGCGTATGGCGGTTGTTGTAGAGCCAAAGGATGTTGACAAATTTATGGCTCTTGCTGATAAAGAAAACCTTGAGGCTACAGTTGTTGCAACAGTTAAGGCAGAGCCCAGACTTGTTATGCATTGGAATGGTGCAAAAATTGTTGATATTTCGAGAGAGTTCTTAAACTCTAACGGTGCAGAAAAGCATATTGATATAGCTCCTGCGGCACCGATGAGTTTTGAAAAGGAAGTCGGCGAAGATTTTGAAAAAGAATTCAAGCTCTTAGCAGAAGACTTAAATATATGTTCTAAGAGAGGTCTTTCCGAGCGCTTTGACTCTACAATCGGTGCAGGTACTGTTCTTATGCCCTTCGGCGGTAAAAATCAGCTTACACCTATTCAGGCTATGGTACATAAAGTTTCTCTTGAAAAAGGAAAC
>CAYXID010000080.1:0-4535 GCA_964465535.1 uncultured Ruminococcus sp. | reverse complement strand
CCTTATTAATGGATTTGTTTTTATGCTCCTCAGAATCACCGATTAAGGGATTGTGAAGATGGGGGATAAGTTTGTCCATAAGATTAATGCATAAAGCACCTGTAAAGATACCGCCTACGGTTATGATTACGCCATACTTTTGTCCGTATTCGAGCGACGGTATAATAAGTCCGAAAACGGCGGCTGAAAGCATAACACCTGCTGCAAAGGAGAGCACAATATCCGAAAATCTGTGGGACAAGTTTTTAAAAATAAAACCTATAAGCGCTCCAAAGGCTGTAGCACCGCCTACACCGAGCGCAGTAATAAGAACCATTTCCATAATTTTCGCCTCCCTTTTATTATTAGTATTTTAACACACAAGAAAATCTATATCAAGTTTTTTGGAGCGTTAATCATCGAAAAAAAGGGGGAAGTCTAGTTGGTTTATCACATTATCACAATGAAGTAATGAAGCAAAGGCGGTTTATATGTAAAAATTTCACAAAGTTCAAAAATTTTTCAAAAAACACTTTACAACTTTAGTTTGATGAAGTATAATGTGAACATACCGATTGTGAAGTAATCACAAATTAAAATTCAAGGAGAGAAAAAATTATGAAAAAATTATTTGCATTACTTTTAGCAGTACTTATGCTTGTAACCGTATTTGCAGGTTGCGGCAACAAAGACACATCGAGTGAAGCAGATGCTAAGAAGCCTACAATAGTAGTTGGTTACACAATTTACGAACCTATGAACTACAAGGACGAAAACGGCAAGCTTATCGGCTTTGATACCGACCTTGCAGTAGCAGTTTTCGAGAACCTCGGCTACGATGTTCTTTTCCAGGAAATTGTTTGGGAAAACAAGTATACAGACCTTAACGGCGGCACAATCGACTGCATTTGGAACGGTTTTACAGCAAACACCGCTGATGATGACGGCGTTGCTCGTGCAGACAAGGTTGATTTCTCATACAACTATATGGAAAACCGTCAGGTAGTAGTTGTTAAGAAGGATTCAGGCATTAAGACTGCTGCTGATTTAAACGGTAAGCTCGGTTCAGGTGAGAGCGGCTCTGCAGGTGAGACCTATGCTAAGGGCTTCAAGGGAACAACCTTCAAGGGCTTTACAAAGCAGACTGACTGCTTATTCGAGGTTAAATCAGGTACAGTTGACTTTGCAGTTTTAGACGCACAGCTTGCAAACAGCTACTGCGGCAAGGGCGACTATGAAAACCTTATGGTTGTTGAAGAACTTACAAGTGATGTTGAATATTATGCTATAGGCTTTAAGAAGGGCAGTGACCTTACCGCTAAGGTAAACGCACAGCTCGAAGCATTAGCTAAAGACGGCACTCTTGACACTCTTGGTCAGAAATATCCCAAGGTTGCAAATTCTATAATTAAAGATTTCGCTGACCAGAAAAAATAAAAGATAAAACATACTTTTTGGAGAATTAGAATGTCTTTTTTAGAGGTAACATCATTCCTTTGGGACGGCTTTTTAATATCCTTGCTAATCTTTGCGGTGACGCTGCTTTGCGGCGCACCGCTTGGTTTGCCTATAGCCTTTTGTTCTATGAGCAAATTCAAGGTGATAAAAAGCATTTCAAAGGTAATTGTCTGGATAGTCAGGGGCATACCGCTGATGCTACAGATATTTATAATCTATTATGTTCCGGGATTATTGTTTAAATTTCCGCTTTTCAGTCAGATAGACCGATATATGTTTATGAATTACGGCGTTGCCGACGCGGGAAGAATTACCGCGGTACTTATAGCCTTTACCCTTAATTATGCCTGCTATTTTTCGGAGATTTACAGAGGCGGTATTGAGAGTATATCACGCGGTCAGTATGAGGCGGGTTATGTTTTAGGTCTTACAAAGTCTCAGATATTCAGAAAAATCGTTTTAAAACAGGTAATTAAGCGTATTGTACCTCCTATGTCTAACGAAATTATAACACTTATCAAGGATACAGCCCTTGCAAACTGTATCGTTGTTTGTGAAATCATTAAACAGGCAAAGGAGCTTGCCGCTACAAAGGCACTTGTTTGGCCGCTTTTCTACACAGGCGTTTTCTATCTCATTTTTGTAGGTATTCTTACAATAGTTTTAGGAAAAGTAGAAAAGAAGCTCGATTATTTTAGGAGTTAGTATATGTCGGTTTTAGAAGTAAAAAACATAAAGAAAAGCTTTGGCAAAACCGAAGTTTTAAAGGGGATTGACTTTTCGCTCGAAAAGGGAGAAGTGCTTGTAATTATCGGCTCTTCGGGAAGCGGAAAAACAACCCTGCTTCGTTGTCTTAATTTCCTCGAAATAGCAGACGAGGGCACAATTTCGGTAGACGGAAAGCTTTTATTTGACGGCGCACAGCCTGATATAAACGATAAAAAAATCAGGGAAAACAGACTGCATTTCGGTCTTGTTTTTCAAAATTTCAATCTTTTTCCGCAGTATACAGTTATCGAAAATGTAAAGCTTGCTCCAACTCTTCTGAAAAAAGGTTCTGATGAAGAAATTGAAGAAAAAGCGCGTAATCTTATTTCAAGAGTGGGGCTTTCGGAAAAGGTAGATAACTATCCTTGTCAGTTATCGGGCGGTCAGCAGCAGCGTGTTGCTATCGCGAGGGCATTGGCGCTTAATCCCGATATACTTTGCTTTGATGAGCCTACTTCGGCTTTGGACCCCGAGCTTACAGGTGAAGTTTTAAAGGTTATAAAGGGACTTAAAAGCAAGGATAGTACAATGATAATTGTTACTCACGAAATGGAATTTGCTAAAAATGTTGCCGATAAGGTAATCTTTATGGCAGACGGTGTTATTGAAGAAATGGGAACACCCGAAGAAGTATTTGATAACCCGAAATCTCCAAAAACACGCTCATTTTTAAATAAAGCCTACGAAAACATATAAGGAAGTTTTTAGATTATGTCTGATAATAAATCTTTAAAAACTCAGATGATAAGTGAACTTTATGACCTTATTTTGTCCCTTAAAACCAAAGAGGACTGCGAGGTTCTCTTTCAGGACCTTTGCACCTATAAAGAGGTTGAGCAGATGGCACAGCGCCTTAGAGCTGCAAAGCTTCTGATATCGGGCAGCACATATAATAAGATTATAGAGGAAACCGATATATCCTCGGCTACTCTAAGCCGAGTTTCTCGTTGCGTTCAGTATGGAAGCGGATATAAAACCTTTATTAAATAACACCTAAAAAGCTATTGACAATGAATTTTTTGTATGTTAAAATACAAGAAATTAATATTTAAACCTGTGATTAAGAGTAGTACCGATTTACAGATGCTTTTAGAGAGTTGCCGTCGGTGGAAAGGTGACAGCGGAATTTATCGGGAATGGGCTTATGAGGGCGGTCGAAAGCGTAAAAGTTAGTAGTAGCCGACGGTGGAGCGCATCCGTTATAATGCGTGCCGTATGTCAGTACGGATAGAGTGGATGATATTATTCATCAAATTGGGTGGTACCGCAGGATTTACAAGTCTTGTCCCTTTTTATAGGGATAGGACTTTTATTTTTGGAGGTATAGACTTATGTTACTGCTCACTAAACGATGGCGCATTTTAAAACCTTTTTAGTTTTTTAATATGTTAATTCGGAGGAAATAAAAATGAAATTAAATAATGTTGATTTTGATACCTACTTTAACGAATATCCAAATAAAGAGGGATTTTTCGGTAAATACGGCGGTGTTTATGTTGAGGATAAACTCAAAAACGCTATGGCAGAGATTACAGAGGCATATTATTCTATCTGTCAATCAAGAAAGTTTATAGCAGAGCTTAGAAGAATTAGAAAAGAATTTCAGGGCAGACCTACTCCTGTTACCCATCTTGAGCGTCTTTCCGATTCGCTCGGCGGTAAGGTTCAGCTTTATGCAAAGCGTGAGGACTTAAACCATTCGGGCGCTCATAAGCTCAATCACTGTATGGGTGAAGCGCTACTTGCAAAGTATATGGGTAAGAAAAAGGTTATCGCTGAAACGGGTGCAGGTCAGCACGGCGTAGCTTTAGCTACTGCGGCTGCATATTTTGGCCTTCAGTGCGATATTTATATGGGCTCTGTTGATATAAAAAAGCAGGCTCCCAATGTTGCAAGAATGAAAATTTTAGGAGCTAATGTTATTGAGGTAACACACGGTCTTCAAACCTTAAAAGAGGCTGTAGACGCAGCATTTGATGCATACAGCAAAGAATATAACGATGCAATTTACTGCATAGGCTCGGTTTTAGGTCCTCATCCGTTTCCGATGATGGTGCGCGATTTTCAGAGCGTTGTAGGTGTTGAGGCTCGCGAGCAGTTTGTTGATATGACAGGTCATTTGCCGACCTCTATCGTTGCCTGTGTAGGCGGCGGCTCTAATGCGGCAGGTCTCTTTGCAGGCTTCCTTAACGACCCCGTTGATATTTACGGTGTTGAGCCTTTGGGCAGAGGAGAGAAACTTGGCGACCACGCTGCAAGTCTTAAGTACGGTACAGAGGGCATTATGCACGGCTTTAACAGTATAATGCTTAAGGACGAAAACGGCGAGC
>CAYXID010000079.1:0-4792 GCA_964465535.1 uncultured Ruminococcus sp. | reverse complement strand
ATTAAAATTTATTCATTAAATGTGGTTTCAAAAATTAATGCTCTCTGAACAAAAACGTCCAAAGAGCATTTTGTAGCAATGTGCTTTTTTCTTGTGTATCAAAAAATCTTTTACTCCATTTCTACTCCATTTTTACTCCATTTTCGCGGGGAGATATATTAAGTAGTATGGAATTACATGTTTTTCGGTTTCCCGAAAATCGCAGTATCTATGGTGTTTTATAAGCATTTGTGGATTTTTAAGGAGTTATGAAATTCGGTTTGTGTCTTACCATACCGAGTTTCATAAGATTTAATCATTCCTTTAAAATATGTATATTTTATTATATAATTATATACCCATTTCGAGTTATTATCAAGTATATTTATTAAAGGCAAGTCTTGTATTATAAAGTTTTTTGTGTTAAAATGAAATGTAATCAACTTAAAAAGGAGAATATTTGTGTCTTTTCCCCTTGAAAACATACGAAATTTTTGCATTGTGGCGCATATCGACCACGGAAAATCCACTTTAGCTGACCGTTTGCTTGAAGCTACGCAGTCGGTAGCAGAGCGTGATATGGAGGAGCAAATCCTTGACAGTATGGATTTAGAGCGTGAGCGCGGAATAACAATAAAAGCCCACGCCGTAACTCTTTACTATAATGCAAAAGATGGAAAACAGTACGAGTTAAATTTAATAGATACTCCCGGACATGTTGACTTTAACTATGAGGTATCAAGGTCCCTTGCGGCTTGCGAGGGCGCCCTTTTGGTTGTTGACGCATCTCAGGGAATCGAAGCGCAGACCTTGGCTAACACCTACTTGGCGGTTGACCACGGTCTTGAAATTCTGCCCGTTATCAATAAAATTGATTTGCCCTCGGCAGAGCCCGAGCGCATAAAACAGGAAATCGAGGATGTAATCGGTATTCCTGCCGATGAAGCACCCCTTATTTCTGCGAAAACAGGTCTTAATATTGAGGAAGTTTTAGAGCTTATTGTAAACGGTGTGCCCGCCCCAAAGGCTGACAGAGAGGCCTCCTTAAAGGCTTTAATTTTCGACTCTTATTACGATGCTTATAAGGGTGTAATCGTTTATTTCAGGGTGGTTTCAGGCAAAATCAAGGTTGGAGACACCATCAAAATGATGGCAACGGGAGCCGAATTTAATGTTGTTGAGCTTGGCCGTAAAAGAGCGATTGCTTTTGAAACCTGTGACTGTTTAGAGGCAGGCGAGGTAGGATATCTTGCCGCATCAATAAAAACTGTTTCGGAGGCTAGAGTTGGTGATACGATTACCTCTGTTGAGAGGCCTGCAGACGAGGCGCTTGAGGGCTACCGCAAGGTAAACCCTGTGGTTTTCTGCGGTATCTACCCTGCCGACGGCGCAAAATATCCCGACCTTAGAGAAGCTCTCGAAAAGCTACAGTTAAACGACGCTTCCCTTATGTTCGAACCCGAGACCTCTAATGCATTAGGCTTTGGTTTCAGGTGCGGATTTTTAGGGCTATTGCACATGGAGATTATCGAGGAGCGACTTGAGCGCGAATACAATCTTGATATCATAACAACAGCACCGAGCGTTGAGTATAAGTTTGAGCTTACCGACGGCACAACCGTATCGGTAGACAACCCCACAAATTATCCCGACCCCGCGACTATTTCATCGGCATTAGAGCCTGTTGCAAATGTAAATATATACAGTCCAAGCGATTATGTAGGTACAATTATGCAGCTTTGCGAGGAGCGTCGCGGTGTTTATATTGATATGAAGTATATGGGCGACAGGGTTGATATCCACTATATTCTTCCTATGGGAGAAATTGTTTATGACTTCTTCGATGCCCTGAAATCCCGTACAAAAGGATATGCAAGTTATGATTATGAGCCTAAGGGCTATGAAAAATCAAAGCTTGTAAAGCTTGATGTTATGCTTGCGGGCGACTCGGTAGACGCTCTTTCCTTTATTGTACATTCAGACAATGCGTACACAAGGGCTCGCAGAATTGCCGAAAAGCTCAAAGAATTTATCCCCCGTCAGCTGTTTGAAATAGCGGTTCAGGTAGCGGTAGGCGGTAAAATTATTGCCAGAGAAACCGTTAAGGCTATGCGAAAGGATGTACTTGCAAAGTGCTACGGCGGTGATATCACCCGTAAGAAAAAGCTTCTTGAAAAGCAAAAAGAAGGTAAAAAGAAGATGCGCCGCTTAGGCTCGGTTGAGGTTCCGAAGGACGCATTTATGGCAGTATTAAAGCTTGATGAATAGGAGATTTTAAAAATGGCTAACAGAACCAAACGCCAAAAGGCGATTTTAAGACGAAATCTGTTTGTTGGTGGCTTGATTGCCTTTTTAGTAGCAGTTATTGTAGGAATTGCAGTTTTGATACCCTCTATTATCGGCGCTATTAAGGGTAACAATTCGAGTGACCAAACAAGCGGTAGTAATACCCCTTCAAGCTCGGATGCTTCTTCTGCTTCGAGCGATACATCTTCAACACCGTCTTCAAGCACAGAGAGCAAGACTGATAATGTTCAGGGCGGCGAGCTTGACCCCAACTTTTCCTGTCTGCTTTTAGTAAACGGAGAAAATCCTCTGCCCGACAGTTACGATAGCGAAATCAGAGCATCTCTTGTAACGATAGATAAGAAGTACCGAAATAACGATTATGTAACCCAAATACACAAGGATGTTTACCCCTATATTACCGCAATGGTAGCGGCAGCTCAAAAGGAGGGTGTTGACCTTAGGGTGTGGTCGCCATTCCGTTCCTACGCTATACAAAACGACCTTTTCCAAAAGCAAGTAACCCGAATGAAAAATCAGGGTTACAAGGGAAAAGAGGCTGAGGATAAGGCGGCAACGGTGGTGGCTCGCCCAGGAACAAGCGAGCATAACACAGGCCTCTGCGCCGACTTCAATATGGCAAGCGATGCATTTGAAAACACCGAAATGTACACATGGATGACCAAAAACGCCGAAAATTTCGGTTTTATTATGCGATACGACGCTAAGAAGCAGAGTATTACAGGGGTTATCCACGAATCTTGGCATTGGCGCTTTGTAGGAATTAACGCCGCAAAGGAAATCAATGACCTCGGAATGTGCCTTGAAGAATATGTAGAGTATTTAGAAAATAAATAAACGGTTAAAATTAAAAATCCCCGCAGACACATTTTGAATCTGTGGGGATTTTTGTGTAATGGGAAAAAGTAGGGGCGATTCACGAATCGCCCGAAGAATGCGGTTGATTCATGAATCAACCCTACAAAAGACGAAAGACGGCGAGTAGCCATCTTTTTTGTTGAATAATTTCGGTGTGCCTTCGGCACAAATATAAAACGGGCGATTAATAATCGCCCCTACAAAACCGATATGTATATCGTAGGGGCGAACATTGTTCGCCCGTTGTTTGCTATTTATATGGTGCGGGATTATCTGTAATTCCAACAAGAAAATCTATACTTGTATTATAAAACGCGGCAAGTTTTATCAAAACATCAACGGGAACATTTAAATTGCCGATTTCGTAATCTGAATATGTTGTTTGATGAATTTTAAGAAAATCTGCCATTTGAGCTTGGGTTAAATCTCTGTCTTCTCGCATATCTCTAAGTCTTTGGAACATCATAATCACCTCATAGGATAAATTATGCCTTAAGGGAATATGCCTTATTGACTTTTAAGGGAAATTCCCTTAAAATAATCTCCAAAAGGAGATGAAAATATGCAAAGTTGTAGTTTTATAGGACACAGAAATTGTCCAAAAGAAACTCAAAAGCGTCTTTTGGACACCATAGAAGAACTTATTACAAACAAAAATGTGACTACATTTTATGTAGGTACACAAGGTTCATTTGACCGTCTTGTTTATGAAGTGCTTTGCGAACTTGAGAAAAAACATGAGATAAAAGTGTTTGTGGTTTTAGCCTATTTGGATCGTCATTTAAACAATGAATATTGCGATATAGAAAAAACAATTTTTCCTGACGAATTAACAAAAACCCCGTTACGCTTTGCTATAAGAAAAAGAAATTCTTTTATGATTAATAATTCAGATTATGTAATCTGTTATATAAACACCCCGTTTTCTAATGCGCTTGTCAATATTGAGGAGGCGTATAAAAAGAAAAAAGAAATTATTAATTTAGGCGAATATGATATTCAAAGTATAGTAATATAAAATTGTATTTGTGTAGGGGCGATTCACGAATCGCCCGAAGAAATGCGGTTGATTCATGAATCAACCCTACAAAAGACGAAAGACGGCGAGTAGCCGTCTTTTTGGTTGAAGAGTTAAGGTTCGCCTTTGCCACGAATATAAAACGGGCGATTAATAATCGCCCCTACAGTGTAATTTTATATTGCAAAAAACAAAAAACGCGCCACAGATTTTTATCTACGGCGCGTTTAGGCTTTTTTATTGTACAGATTTGATTTCTGTTTTTCCGCCCATATAGGGTTGAAGTGCTTTCGGGATTTTAAGTGTGTAGGTTTCGCCGTCGAAAGAAAGGTTGTTTTCGAGTAATGCTATAAGCATACGGGGCGGTGCTACAACGGTGTTGTTAAGGGTGTGCGCAAGGTACTTCTTGCCGTCCTCGCCGCGAACTCTGATACCTAGTCTTCTTGCCTGAGCGTCACCTAAATTAGAGCAAGAGCAAACCTCAAAATACTTCTGCTGTTTGGGTGACCAAGCCTCAATATCAAAGGACTTAACTTTAAGGTCTGCAAGGTCGCCTGTGCAGCACTCAAGAGTTCTTACAGGCACATCAAGGCTGCGGAAAAGTTCAACAGAATAACTCCACATTTTATT
>CAYXID010000078.1:4607-4983 GCA_964465535.1 uncultured Ruminococcus sp. | reverse complement strand
CTGACAGAGTATTTTTCTCCGTCGAAGTCAAGGTTGTTTTCGAGGAATGCTATAAGCATACGCGGCGGAGCAACAACTGTGTTGTTAAGAGTGTGTGCGAGGTATTTTTTACCGTCTGCGCCTTTAACTCTGATACCGAGTCTGCGTGCCTGTGCATCGCCGAGGTTTGAGCAAGAGCATACTTCAAAGTATTTTTGCTGCTTGGGTGACCAAGCTTCCACATCGTATGATTTAATCTTGAGGTCTGCGAGGTCTCCGCTGCAACATTCAAGTGTACGTACCGGAATGTCAAGCGAACGGAAAAGTTCTACGCTGTAGGACCACATTTTGTTGAACCAATCCATGCTTTCTTCGGGTTTACAGATAACAACCATTT
>CAYXID010000078.1:0-4597 GCA_964465535.1 uncultured Ruminococcus sp. | reverse complement strand
GAATACGGTAGATACCTCTTTCTTCGATGCCGTGTGCACCTTTTTCTTTTCTAAAGCAAGGCGAGTAGCTTGTGAGAGTGAGCGGGAGAGTTTCTTCCGGAGTCAATGTGTCGATGAATTTTCCTATCATAGAGTGCTCACTTGTACCGATAAGGTAAAGGTCTTCCCCTTCGATTTTGTACATCATAGCGTCCATCTCTTCAAAGCTCATAACGCCTGTTACAACATTACTTCTAATCATAAAGGGCGGAATACAATAGGTAAAGCCCTTATCAATCATAAAATCACGGGCGTAGGATAAAACTGCAGAGTGAAGTCTCGCAATGTCACCCATAAGATAGTAAAAGCCTTCGCCTGCAACCTTACCTGCAGCCTCTTTATCAATGCCTGCAAAGTGCTGCATAATATCTGTATGATAGGGAATTTCAAAATCGGGAACGGTCTTTTCGCCGAACTGTTGAACTTCAACATTTTCGCTGTCGTCACGGCCAATAGGCACAGAATCGTCAACAATATTCGGTATTTTCATCTGTATATCGAGCACCTTTGCTGCAAGCTCGTCCTCACGGACTTCAAGGGCTTTAAGCTCTTCTGCCTGTTCACTTACAAGGCGCTTCATTTCTTCGGCTTCCTCGCGTTTGCCCTGACCCATAAGAGCACCGATTTGTTTACTTATTTTGTTGCGGTTTGCACGAAGCTCGTTAGCGCGGCTGTTTGCCTTGCACTTTTCGTCATAAAGAGAAATAATCTCGTCTACAAGGGGTAATTTTGAATCCTTGAATTTTTTCTTTATGTTTTCTTTTACAAGCTCGGGATTATCGCAAATAAAGCGAATATCTAACATGCTAATTCCTCCGTTACGGAAATATTTTACTGTGAATAGTATATCACACGGACAATGTACTGTCAAACGAATTATGTATATAAAAAGGGTATAATATTCTTAGAAAGGAGCGAAAAAATGAAAAAGCCAAAATTTGATAATAAGGTTCCGCTTGAAATTCCCGTAGATGCTATTCAAGGACAACCGCACACCGCTTTTGAACAGGTGAACAAGTACGGAACCTATGAAATTCAGCCGACAAACGACTCTGACCAGCGTTTCCCCGAAATTGCCCAAGGTCTCCCCAAAAAGAAACAAGACAGAGGACACGGCAAATGGGGCAGAGAATAATTATGTCCTAGAGCTTTTAGTTTTCTGACTGTAATAGTTTACGGTTTTTCGCATAAAGTCCTCGGTTACCCCGAAATACTCGGCAAGGGTGTAAATTTCGGTGTAGCCGAGTTTTATTGCTTTTATGTAGCTTTGATAAGGAATCATGGCTTTTATTGCCCAGATGTCCGCGCGGCGCTCGTGCTTTTCCCTTATATCAAAGGGTGAGTGTATGTTGTAAAAGCTCATAGTTTCGCAATGCCCTATCTCGTGAGCGAGGCAAACACGCTCTTCGGCTCCGCTTACATCAACATCAAGACCTATATAAAGTTTATCATTATATTTAATTGCCACCGAGCGATTGCGCTGTAAATCAAAACGGTCAATTTCTATACCCGCCTTATCTGCAATATCATATAACTCATTTGTTTTCATTGCGTCTCTCCATTATAAATTTTGCATACTGTTTAACTTCGTTTAGCATTTCATCGTCCACATTCTCACTGCCGCCGAAAAGGGCAACCTTAAGGCTATTATTATCAAGGGGGGCAGTTTCTCCGCCGTAAAGGTAATCTACCGAAACCCCGAAATATTCGGCAATCTTTGCAAGGGTTGAGGCAGAGAGGGTTTTCTTTCGTCCGCTTTTATAGTCCGAAAGGGAGGCTCTAGGTATCCCACAGGCAGAGCAAAGGAAGGTGACATTTATCCCCTTTGTTCGACAAAGTTGTTGGATTCTATTGTAAATTTCTGTCATAAAATTCTCTCCTTTTTTGTGCAGCCATACGAATTACGAAATTTCGTAAAACTTGTCCTTGACAGTTACGAAAATCAGTAATAAAATAAACGCGGAATACGAAAAGTCGTAATTTGTTATCTGTTAAAGACAATTATATTACACGATTTCGTAAAAGTCAATCAAAATTAGCAAGGAGAAAAAGCAATGTACTGTTGTAAGGACTGTGGACATGAATTTACATATTGTGATTACATAGAAGAGGACCACACAAAAGAAGGAATAGCCTACGAAAAGATACGGGTTTGCCCCAACTGCAAAAGCAGTAATTTCAGTGAACAGGCAGCGCATCACTGCAGGTGTTGCGGAAGAAGACTGCAAAAGGGCGAAGTGGAATACTGTAACAGTCTTTGCAGACGCCGAGGCGAGCTTATGTGGCAGGAGCAAGCGAAACGGCGAAACATTAAATATAAAAGTCCGATAGAGCTTATAATTCGCGAAATTGAGGAATACAACAAAACCCATAACACCAAATATTCATACGGATATTATGTAGGAAACATTTTAAAAAGGAGAAAAAATAATGACAGTAGAAGAAACTAAAAATTACCTTAATACATACCGTGTAAATCAGGCAAAAATAAGGCGCTTTAGCGAGGAAATTGCCCTTTACCCTGAAAACGCAAAAGAACTTCGCCAAAAACTCGAGAATGCAAAGCGTGAGCGAGAGACGATTGAAAAGGAAATTGAGAGGGTTGAGGACCCGATTTTAAGGGAGTTATTATCACAAAAATACGAGTGCGGAAAAACAATCGAGGAGATAGCTTATAATCTTAATTACAGCTATCGACACACAGCAAGGCTTCATCTAAAGGCTTTAAGGGAGTTTAAACGGATAGCCTGAGAAAATTATCCGCTTTACAATTTTTGAAAATAGTTATATAATGCATTTGGAACATTTGTTTGGAGGTGGGCGCTATAAAAGAGCGAAAAATACTGCACTGTGACCTTAATAATTTTTTTGCGTCGGTTTCTCTGCTTTTTAACCCCACCCTTTATGATATGCCTGTTGCTATTTGCGGCAGCACCGAGGAGCGTCACGGCATAGTGCTTGCCAAAAACGAGGCGGCTAAAGCCTACGGTGTAAAAACGGCGGAGGCGGTGTGGGAGGCAAAATCGAAATGCCCGTCTCTTGTAACGCTCCCTCCCCTTTACGATAAATATCACGAATACTCAAAGGCGGCGCAGAAGATATATGCGAGATATACAGACCTTATAGAGCCTTTCGGTATAGACGAATGTTGGCTTGATGTAACGGGAAGTACACTGCTTTTCGGAAGTGAAGAAGAAATAGCCGAGCGCATACGAAGCGATATAAAACGGGAACTCGGAATTACTGTGTCAATAGGTGTTAGCTTTAACAAGGTTTTTGCAAAGCTAGGCTCTGATATGAAAAAGCCCGACGCCATAACCGTTATAACAAGAGAAAACTTCAAGGAAAAGGTTTGGCCGCTTCCTGTATCGGACCTGCTTTTTGTAGGAAAAAGCACCGCCGAAAAGCTTAAAAATTCGGGAATTTTTAAAATTGGTGATGTTTCCCTTTGCAGTAAAGAGACCCTGCAAAAGCTTCTCGGCAAAAACGGAGAAACCCTCTACCGCTACGCTATGGGTGAGGATAATTCCTCTGTGCACCCCTTTACAAAAGAGGACAAGCCGAAAAGCATCGGACGTTCTGTTACTCCGCCGAGTGATATAACAAGCGAAGAAGCGGTTTGGAAAATTTTTGTAGAGATAGCTGAGGAAATAGCGGCAAATCTATATAAACACGGGCTTTATGCGGGTGGACTTCAGGTGCATACAAGAACCACCACCCTAGAGATAAAGGAATACAGCCGCGCTTTAAAAAGCCCCCTTAATATATCCTTTTTAATTGCAAAAAAAGGAATGGAGCTTTTTAAAGAAAGCTACAATTGGACATTACCGCTCCGCTCGGTAGGACTTCGCGCTATTCACCTAAAAGGCGAGGGCTTTGCCGTTCAGCAGGATATCTTCGGCGAAACAAAGGAAGATAAGCGTGAAGAAAAAATTGAGGACTCTATAAGAAATGTACGAAACAAATTCGGTACAGAGAGCCTAAAACGCGGCAGAACAATAAATTATAAAGAATAAATAGCTGTTTGTTTGACAGAAAAATGTTGGTTTTCGGCCCCCTCTGACGAGGGGGCTGTCGAAACCGTAGGTTTTGACTGAGGGAGAGAAGATACGAACTACCCCTCCGTCTTTTCGCAACGCAAAAACACACCTCCCCTGACAAGAGGAGGCAAAGACTAGAGCATCAATATTTGCTTTAATCAGGTAACTTTTTTAAAATAAGAAGTTGTTATTTTGTTATACAATAAAAACACCCTTTACACAGATATCTGTATAAAGGGTGTTAAATTTTTATTTAGCGTAATCAACAACTCTGTTTTCTCTGATAAGATTAACCTTAATCTGACCGGGATATTCGAGTTCGTTTTCAATACGGTTTGCAATATCGCGAGCGATAATAACCATATTATCATCAGACACAGCCTCAGGCTTAACTACGATACGAATCTCGCGGCCTGCCTGAATAGCGAAGGAGTCCTGAACACCGCTAAAGGAATTGGCGATTTCCTCAAGCTTTTCAAGACGCTTGATGTAATTTTCAATGTTCTCGCGGCGGGCAC
>CAYXID010000077.1:0-5152 GCA_964465535.1 uncultured Ruminococcus sp. | reverse complement strand
CGCTACTATTGCGAAGATGAAGGATGGCGTTCGTATTCTTAACTTCTCTCGTGCGGCTATTATAAACGATGCAGACCTAAAGGCTGCATTAGAGGCAGGCAAGGTTGCTTCTTATGTAACAGATTTCCCGACCGACGATGTTTTAGATGTTGACGGCATAATTGCCATTCCTCATCTTGGCGCATCTACTCCTGAATCTGAGGATAACTGCGCATCTATGGCTGCAAAAGAGCTTATTGATTATATCGAAAACGGTAATATTGTAAACTCTGTAAATCTACCCGAGGTTACAATGCCGAGAAGTGCAGAGCATAGAATTTGCGTTATTCATAAGAATATTCCGAATATGCTTAACAGCATTACAGGAACCTTCGCTGCTGACGGTGTAAATATCGAGAATATGCTTAATAAGTCCCGTGGTGACTATGCATATACAATGCTTGATACAACCGCTACCGATGTTAATGCAGTTGCAGAAAAAATTGCTGCTATCGACGGCGTTATCAGAGTTAGAACTATATAATTTAAGTTAAAATTAATTTCCCCATACAGTTTATGGTTAGACCGTTAAACTGTATGGGGTTTTAATATATTAATATAATATTAAATATTATAAAATATTGTTGCCGAAAGAAGAGTGTTGTGTTATAATGTTGTATGAGTGGAATTATATGCATTTTTTGAAGTTTTGAGGTGATTGTGCTTGAGAATTTTAGGGATAGACCCCGGTTATGCGATTGTAGGCTACGGTATTGTTGATTACGATAAATACAAGTTTTCTACTGTGGCATACGGTGCAGTTACAACCCCTGCAGGCACTTCCTTTGAGTCAAGACTTGATATGATATATAATGACCTGATAACGATAATAGATAAGTACAAGCCTGATGCGATGGCTATTGAAAGGCTTTACTTTAATACTAATACCACAACTGCAATTGATGTAGCACAGGCAAGGGGAGTAATTTTACTTGCAGCTTATCAGAGAGGTCTTACCATAAACGAATATACACCGCTTCAGGTAAAGCAGTCGGTAACGGGCTACGGAAAGGCAGAAAAACGACAGGTTATGGAAATGGTAAAGAGCATTTTAAATCTTAATGCTATCCCAAAGCCCGACGATACGGCAGACGCCTTAGCAATAGCCGTTTGTCACGGACATTCTGCAGGAAACCTTTACGGAAAAATTAGCCAAAGCATTTAAACTCGAAATCAGCCTTAAAGGGCGGTTTTTAGACGGCTTTCGGCTCATTGTCACCCATAGGCGTTGGCCTTATGGGCTTCGCTTCACACAAAATCCGCACAAAAAACGCACCTTTAAGGTCGAAGAATTTTGTAAATGAAGGATTTTTTGATGTGCGAGGCACAAAACGCAGTGAATCCTAACGGATTCACGAGTATTTTAACAAAGCCACAGCGAAAAATACTTGTTTCAAAATCTGATTCAAGTTTGAATGCTTTGGCTACAGAGAGGTAAAATGAAATGATTGCATCACTTAGAGGAAAACTTATTTTTAAGGATGAAAATATAGCAGTTATTGAGTGTGGCGGAGTAGGTATTAAATGCCTTATTCCTATGACCACTGCAGCCACTTTACCACCAATCAATGAAGAGGTTTTTCTCTTTACGCATATGTCCGTAAGAGAAGATGCCCTCGATTTGTACGGTTTTTCTTCTGAAGCAGAATTAAAGGCATTTAAACTCATAACCTCTGTAAACGGTGTAGGTGCAAAGATAGGTCTTGCAATCCTTTCTCAGTTTGAAAGTGACAGACTATTTTTAATAATCGCAAGCGGAGACGCGAAAACTCTTACTGCAGCAAGCGGTGTAGGTTTAAAGCTTGCTCAAAGAATTGTACTTGAATTAAAGGATAAGGTTGCGCCCTTTGGCAGCGGGAAGAACGATACGGTTATTGCTAATACCCACGCGGCAACAGTAAATTCTGCATCTAAGGAAGCGATTGAAGCGCTTTGTGCTCTCGGATACACTCAAAGCGAGGCGTCTATGGCGGTTGGAGCATTAGATTTAAGTTTATCAACAGAGGAGCTTATCAAACAGGCGCTTAAATCATTGTCGAGGAGGTTTTAGTTTTGATAGAACAAGAAATGGATTTTGAAAACAGAATAGTTTCTCCCGAATACAACTTCAATGACGAGGAAACAGAAATATCTCTTCGCCCTAAATCGTTAAACGAATATGTTGGACAGGCTAAAGCTAAAGAAAACCTATCGATTTATATAAAGGCTGCCTTAAAGCGTAAAGAGGCGCTTGACCATGTGCTTTTATACGGCCCTCCCGGACTTGGTAAAACAACCCTTTCGGGAATTATCGCAAGGGAGATGGGGGTTAATTTAAGGGTTACTTCGGGACCTGCTATTGAAAAACAGGGCGACCTAGTCGCAATTTTAACCTCTCTTAATGAGGGTGATGTTCTATTTATTGATGAAATTCATCGATTATCCCGAAATGTTGAGGAAATTTTATATCCTGCAATGGAAGATTTTTCTCTCGATATAATTTTAGGTAAAGGCCCGTCGGCTCGGTCTATCAGACTTGATGTGCCGCACTTTACACTCGTTGGCGCTACAACCCGTTCAGGTCAGCTTACAGCACCGCTCAGAGATAGATTCGGCGTTTTGTTAAGACTTGAACTTTATACCCCCGAAGAATTAGCTCAAATTGTTCGTCGATCAGCGGGCATACTCGATATACCGATTGATTTAGATGCATCCCTTGAGATAGCCGCCCGTTCAAGAGGAACTCCTAGAATTGCAAACCGCCTTTTAAAGCGTGTTCGCGATATTGCTCAGATTGAGTATGACGGAGTTATAACCGAAGAGGTTGCAAGAGCTGCCCTTAAAAGATTTGATATTGACGAACTCGGTCTTGACGATTTTGACAGAAAGATGCTATTTGCCATCATAAATCTCTACGGTGGCGGTCCTGTTGGACTTGATACTCTTTCTGCAGCAGTTGGCGAAGAGGCAATTACTATAGAAGATGTTTATGAGCCGTATTTAATGCAGATAGGCTTTTTAACAAGAACTCCGAGAGGCCGTTGTGTTACTAAACTTGCATACGATCATTTAGGGATTGAATGCAACTTAAAGCAACAGTCTATATTCGGCTCGGATAATCAGTAAAGGAAATATTTAATGCGATATTTTGAAGATTTTAAAGACTATGAGTTGATTGATGCCGATAGCGGTGAGCGTCTTGAGCGTTGGGGCAATATTATTCTTATTCGCCCTGACCCTCAGGTTATATGGAGTGAGGGCAAGAAAAGTCCTCTGTGGAAATCGGCAAACGCTATTTACCATCGTTCTCAAAGCGGCGGCGGATATTGGGAAAAGCTATCTAGTGTTCCTGATGTTTGGAGCATTAACTGTAGGGACTTAACCTTTAGACTAAAGCCTATGGGATTTAAGCATACAGGCCTTTTCCCTGAACAAGCGGTCAATTGGCAACTAGCATACGATTTAATAAAAAAAGAAAACCGTGAAATTTCGGTTTTAAATATGTTTGCTTATACGGGCGGTGCTACTGTTGCCTGTCTTAGTGCAGGGGCTAAAGTTACCCATGTTGATGCCTCTAAGGGTATGGTACAGTGGGCAAAGGAAAATGCGGTAGCATCAGGTCTTGCTGAAAAAAAAGTTAGATGGCTTGTTGACGATTGCTTAAAATTTGTAAAGCGTGAAATTCGACGCGGCAATAAATATGATGCAATCATTATGGACCCGCCCTCTTACGGCAGAGGACCTAACGGTGAGGTTTGGAAACTTGAACAACAGTTGTCAGAACTACTTATCGAAACAGGAAAACTATTAAGTGATAATGCCGTTTTCTTCTTTTTAAATTCATATACAGGCGGTCTTTCACCTACAATTTTAAACTATATGGTTAGAAATAATATTGTAGGCAAAAGAGGCGGAGAGGTTTATACCGACGAAATTGGTTTAAAGGTTACAAACCGCGATATCATATTACCGTGCGGAAATACAACTATTTGGAAAAAAGGTTAGAATGGATAAGATAATTGAACTTAAAAATGTCAAATTTGAATACAACGATACCGACACTCTAAAAGCAGTTGTTGACGGGTTTAATCTTTCTATTGAGCGTGGAAGCTTTACGGTTATTCTCGGTCATAATGGCTCGGGAAAGTCTACTTTAGCAAAGCTTATGAATGGGCTTTATAAGCCAAGCAACGGCGAAGTGTTGGTTGACGGTATTAGTACCCTTGATGAAAATAGTGAAATTGAAATCAAACGCCGTGTCGGTATGGTTTTTCAAAACCCCGATAATCAGCTTATTGCATCTATTGTAGAAGAAGATGTAGCTTTCGGTCCTGAAAATTTAGGACTTTCTCCCGATACAATAAGGGCTAGAGTTGATGATGCTTTAAAGGCTGTTGATATGTATGAATTCAGGCGTTCAACACCCCATCATTTATCGGGCGGTCAAAAACAGCGTGTTGCTATAGCGGGAATTATTGCTATGGAGCCTGAGTGTATTGTACTCGATGAGCCCACCGCTATGCTTGACCCCAAAGGAAGAGCCGAAATAATCAACACAATAGTCTCTCTAAATCGCGAAAAGGGTATAACAATTGTTCTTATTACTCATTTTATGGAAGAAGCAGAGCTTGCTGATAGAGTGATTGTCCTAGCTAACGGCAAGATTATTGACGACGGTACACCAAAGGGAATATTTAAAAATGTAGAAACGCTTAAATCTGTAAGCCTTGATGTGCCACAGACAACCGAACTGCTCTATGCTTTAAATCTTGAGGGTATGCCGATATCTACTGATGTAATTTCGGTTGAAGAAACGGCAGAGCTTATTTACAAAGAGCTTAATGGGAGGGAAGTATAATTGTCTTTTAAGTTAGAGGTAAAAAATCTTACCTATTCTTATGACGGTAATTCTCCCCTCAAAAGAGATGCCGTAAGTGATATTTCCTTTGCTGTAAATGACGGCGAGATAATAGGTATTGTCGGTCATACAGGCTCGGGAAAATCAACGCTTGTTCAGCAATTAAACGGTCTTATAAAACCTTCTTCGGGTGAAGTTCTTTTAGATAGCAAAAGTATTTGGGAAAATCCTAAAGAGATGAGAAAAATTCGCTCAAAGGTAGGTCTTGTTTTTCAG
>CAYXID010000076.1:0-5712 GCA_964465535.1 uncultured Ruminococcus sp. | reverse complement strand
GTACTTTTGAAGTACGTGAGCGCGCTGCAAGAACAGGTATCAATCCTCAGACAAAGCAGACAATCACAATTGCTGCTTCTAAGAACCCTGTATTCAAGGCAGGTAAGGCATTAAAGGATGCTGTTGCTAAGTAATTAAAGCAGATGAGGGACTGCCAGCTCGGCAGTCCTTTTATTTTTATATTTAAAAGGATTTAATATGAGATTAGATAAGTATTTAAAGGTTTCAAGACTCATAAAGCGAAGAACGGTTGCAAACGAAGCCTGTGATGCAGGCAGGGTAACTGTAAACGGCAAAACGGCAAGGGCTTCGTACGATGTTAAGGTGGGGGATATAGTAGAAATATCCTTCGGCACAAAAACGGTAAAGCTAAAGATTACCGAGGTTAGCGAAGTTGTCAGAAAAGATGATGCTGCATTGCTTTATGAAATTATATCGTAATATAAACCGTCCCCTTATAATATATTTTATTGGGGACGGTGTTTTATTTGGAACAGAATATAAATTATACTCATAAGGTATTTATAGACGAAAGAAAATCTCTGAGTATTTCGGGCGTCAAAGAGGTAAAAGAGTTTGACGATGAAACCGTGATACTAGTAAGCGTACAGGGGAAAATGACCGTAAAGGGAGAAAACCTTCATATTATAAACTTCAATACCGAGAGCGGCGACATTTCGGTGGAAGGTAAAATCCACGCCCTTGTCTATATGTCTGAAGAGGGCAAAAGCGGCATAATTTCAAAAATTTTCAGATAGCCTATGTGGGAATTAGATATAAAACTTGAGGGGCAGTGCTTTTTATATTCGCTTCTTTTAGGAATTGCGCTTTGCTTTCTCTATGATATTTTTAAAGCTGTACGCCAAAGCTTTAAAAAACCGCACTTTGTGGCAACACTGATTTTAGATATACTGTTTTTTCTGATATGTGTACTGCCGGTCTATTGCCATTTGCTGATTTTTACTAACGGTCAGGTACGCTTTTATGTTCTCTTTACGGTAGCAACGGGATTTTTTATTTGCCGATTTACGCTATCAAAGATTTTTCTTGTTGTTTTGAGATTTTTGATAGGTGTGATTATGCGAATATTTTCGCATTTAGGGGTATTTTTAAGGAATATTTTATCTCCTGTGGTAAAAATTCTTAAAAAGGTGCGATTTAAAGATAAAAAAGTCTTGAAAAACACATAATAAATGGTGTATACTTACTGTGTATGATGGCGAAAAGTGTAATGAGGTAAAACTATGAAGAGAAAACGCAAGAAGAGTATAATCTGGAGACTGTTGCTCATAGGTGTTTCGGTATATATGATAGTTACCTTAGCAGGTCTTTGTGCATCCCTTAATGAAAGCAGGGTGCAGTTAGCTGAGCTTGAAGCCGAAAAGGCGGCAAAACAGGTAGAAATTGATGACCTTAAAAAGTTACTTGATAGCGGTTCAAGGGATAAGCTTATAGAAAAAGCCGCTAGGGAAAGACTTGGATATGTCTATACAGACGAAGAAATATATATAGATATTTCGGGCGAATAAAACTGTAGTAAATAAAAAATATTTATATAAATTAAAAGAGGTTTTAGGAGGACAAAAAACTTTTATGCAATTAAAAGTAGGAGACATTGTTGAGGGAAAAATTACAGGAATTACAAACTTCGGCGTTTTTGTTGATTTAGGTGAAGGCAAATCGGGTATGGTACATATTTCTGAGGTTGCTCGTACTTATGTTAACGACATCCGTGAGCATGTAAAGGAAAACGACACGGTAAAGGTTAAGGTATTAACTGTATCTGAGGACGGAAAGATAAGCCTTAGCATAAAGAAGGCGCTTGAGCCTGAGCGCAGCTCTGAGAACCGCGGTGCTCGCAGAGAAAGAAAGCCGTATCAACCTCCAAAGCCTGACGGCTCTTATACCTGGACTCCTAAAAAGGTTGAGGCTACATCTTTTGAAGAGATGATGAATCATTTTAAGCAGACAAGTGACGAAAAATTTTCTGACTTAAAGCGCAAAAATCCCGAATCGCGCCGTACAAAGCGCGCAAACGGCGGCTCTCATAATTATTAAAATTCATTGGGCAGATTCTTTTGTTGCGTAGAGCGCAGTAAACGGACTGCCCTCATTTTTTGAAAGCGGGGTGTACACATTGCGAGAAATTTCGGCTCTAAGAATTTCCGAAACGGTTGAAGAACTTTGCATAAAGGCAAACAAGATTTTGCCGAAGGATATCGAAAATTCAATACATAAAGCTAAAGAAGAGGAAACAAATAAGCTTGCAATCAGTGTGCTTTCCGATTTAGAAAGAAACTTAGAGGTTGCAAGTGAGTACTCACTGCCTATTTGTCAGGATACGGGAATGGCAGTAGTGTTTATAGATATAGGTCAGGATGTGCATATCGTAGGCGGCTCCCTAAGGGATGCTGTAAATGAGGGTGTACGCCTAGGCTACGAAAAGGGACTTCTCAGAAAATCTGTTGTAGCAGACCCCTTAAGACGAGTAAACACAAACGATAATACCCCTGCCGTTATACATATAAATATAGTAGACGGCGACGAAGTTACAATAACGGTAGCACCAAAAGGCTTTGGAAGCGAGAATATGAGCGGCATAAAAATGCTTACTCCTTTCGACTCTCGTGACGGAGTTGTGTCGGCGGTACTCGAAATAGTAAAGGCGGCATCAAATAACCCTTGTCCGCCAATGGTGGTAGGGGTAGGTATAGGCGGTGACTTTGAGCAGTCGGCTTACCTTTCAAAGCTTGCCCTTTGCAGAGACACATCTGTTAGGAATAGCGACCCTTATTATGCAGAGCTTGAAGCCGAACTTTTAGAGCTTATAAATGCACTTAATATAGGTCCTCAGGGCTTTGGAGGAAAAACGACCGCACTAGCAGTTAATATAGAAACGGCACCCACCCATATAGCAGGGCTTCCTGTTGCGGTTAATATAGGCTGTCATGTTACGAGACACGCCACAGCAAAGGTGAAATAAATGGAAAATATAAAATTAGTTGCCCCCTGTCTTTTCGGCACCGAGAGTATCGCTGCCGACGAATTTCGCAGAATGGGCTTTAGCGATGTTGTAGCAGAAAACGGAAGAGTTTTATTGTCGGGCGATTTTAATATGCTTGCAAGAGCCAATATTAACTCCCGATTTGCTGAACGCATACTTATAAATGTTGGTGAGTTTACAGCTCTTTCTTTTACTGACTTATTCGAGGGAGTAAAGGCTCTCCCTTGGGAAACTTATATCGGAGCGAAAGACGCTTTCCCCGTAAACGGATGGAGCATTAACTCTGAGCTTCACAGTATACCCGACTGCCAGTCAATCATAAAAAAGGCAATAGTTGAACGCCTTAAACAAAAATACAATATTTCTTGGTTTGAAGAAACGGGACCTGAATATAAAATCCGTTTTTCTATTCATAAGAATGTAGTTACTATGATGATTGATACCTCGGGCGATGGGCTTCATAAAAGAGGTTATCGCAGAAATTCCAATTCTGCCCCAATAAAAGAAACCTTAGCGGCATCAATGTGTGATTTGGCTCGTATTTTTCCTGATACAAAATTGTATGACCCATTTTGCGGCAGCGGTACAATTTTAATTGAGGCAGCACTTATGGCTATGAAGATGGCACCCGGTCTTCGCAGATATTTTGCCGCAGAGCGCTTTGCCTTTATACCGCAGGAAGCGTGGCGACAGGAGAGAATGAGAGCTCAGGATTTAATTCTTCATAATATTGATTTTGAAGGCTTTGGTTTTGATATTGATGACGCGGCACTTGAGCTTACAAAAGAAAACGCAGCAAAGGCGGGCGTATCTAAATATATAAAGGTAGCAAAAGCTGATATAAAGGATTTCAAAATGCCTGATGAGAGATGCCTTGTTATAACAAACCCACCATACGGCGAGCGTCTTTTGGATGTTCGCGAGGCAGAACAGATTTATCGCATAATGGGTGAGAACTTTGCCGTTGGTGCAGGCAGAAAAGCTTTTGTTATAAGTCCTCACGATGAGTTTGAAAAGCATTTCGGAAAGACTGCCGATAAACGCCGCAAGCTTTATAACGGAATGATAAAATGTCAGTTGTTTATGTATTTTAAAAATAACTAAATATAAAGGATGTTTAAATGAAATATCTGTTTTTCGTTAATCCTGCCGCAGGCAAAGGCAAAGCTCAAAAAAAGATAATAATGGATATAGAGGAATATTTTAGCAAAAACGGTAAAGACTATGATATTATAATTACCGAATATCAGGGCCACGCAGAAAAAGTAGCCAAAGAAATGGCAGAGACGGGCGAAGAGCTTTCAATGTTCGCTTGCGGAGGCGAGGGTACGGGCTATGAAGTCATAAACGGAATTG
Organism: uncultured Ruminococcus sp.; assembly: GCA_964465535.1. Lineage (GTDB taxonomy): Bacteria > Bacillota > Clostridia > Oscillospirales > Acutalibacteraceae > UBA737. The sequence continues at coordinate 1,352 of CAYXID010000076.1, read as the reverse complement.
TAGGTTTTGATAATGTTTCATACGGAATTATTCCTTGCGGCTCTGCAAACGATTTTGTGAGAGGCTTTAAAAATCCAAAGTGTTTTGCTGATATAAAAGCACAGGTTGAAGGGGAGGCTTATCCTATTGACCTTATAAAAGCTAATGACAGATACTGCATTAACAGTTGTTCTGTAGGTATGGACGCTGTAGTTGCAAGGGATATGAGAAGGTTTAAAAAGCTTCCGTTTGTATCAGGCTCTTTGGCTTATAATCTTGCTATTGTAAAGACCTTTCTTAAAAAGCTTGGTGTAAGATTGAAGCTTAAAGTTGACGATACAAAATTTGGTCAGGTAGATTGCCTCTTTGCAGTAATTGCAAACGGCCCCTTTTACGGCGGCGGTTATATGGCAGCCCCAAAAGCTGTTCCGTTTGATAGAAAGTTGGACTTTATTAAGGTTGATGTAATTTCAAAGTTTAGGATTTTAGGTCTGCTTTCAAAATATAAAAGCGGTACCCATGAAGGACTTGATTGTTGTACTATAAAAAGCTGCAATGAAATGTATTTTGAGGCAGATAAACCATTACCCGTTAATCTTGACGGAGAAACAATAGAAACCGACTGTATGAAATTTTCACTTTTTAAAAGGGGACTTAAATTTATAATTCCTAAAGGTGAGCTTGCTGAAAATGAGGCTTTAGCAACCCTTTTACAGAATGAGAAAATTAAAACAGTTCAGTAATTTTAAATTTCATTATATAATTTGTTAAAAAATTTTGACCTGCCTTGACTTCTAATTTTTTTTGGATATAATTAGTAATTGTAGGATTATTTTGGTAATATTATTTATTATTAATTGGAGGTTTTTATATGACTATCAAACCATTAGCCGACAATGTTGTTATAAAGGCTACCGAGGCTGAGGAAACTACCAAAAGCGGTATTGTTTTAACATCTGCAGGCAAAGAAAAGCCGCAGATTGCAGAAGTTGTAGCAGTAGGCCCCGGCGGTCTTGTAGACGGCAAAGAGGTTGTTATGACCGTAAAGCCCGGTGACCGCGTTGTTGCTGCTAAGTATTCAGGTACAGAAATAAAGATTGACGGTGAGGAATACACCGTGCTTCGCTTGGCTGACGTTTTAGCTATAGTTGAATAATTTTAATTAATCGGAGGAAATTGTTTTATGGCAAAGAAAATTATTTTCGGCGAAGAAGCCCGTAAGGCGTTACAGGGCGGTGTTGATAAACTCGCTAATGCTGTTAAGGTTACTTTAGGACCTAAGGGCAGAAATGTTGTTCTTGATAAGAAGTTCGGCGCACCCCTTATTACAAACGACGGTGTTACAATCGCAAAAGAAATCGAGCTTGACGATG
>CAYXID010000075.1:0-5890 GCA_964465535.1 uncultured Ruminococcus sp. | reverse complement strand
AGGACAAAGTATGGGAGCTTGGCGGTCTGGGTGGCTTTAGTAAAAAGAATTTGGCTAACCCAGGTAGTCCTGAGTATATAGAAAAATTTATTATTGAGTGTAATAAAGGTGTGCTCACTCACAGATTGTCTTACCCTATCGGTTTTTTGCCAATGCTCCTTATACCGAATGTGTGTGCTTTTTCCGTTGCTCTTCCGGTTGCAATGGTTAATCTGTTTTTGAATATACTGCCAACGTTAGTGTTGCGATATAATATACCTAAACTTCAATTAATGTTAAATAGGATGAACAAGAAATCAAAAGACATCGTTTAATATCATAAAAGGCGAAGTTTAACTGGGCATCTAAACAGTTCATAACAGCCAGCAGAAAGACATCCGTTAAGGATGTCTTTTTTGCTGTGTGGGAGAGGATACTCGATAAGAAGCATCGTTCGTCGAAGCAGCCGCAAAAACGCGATAGTTTTTGCGGACTGTGAAGTCTCGAGTAGCGCAGATTTTTCGCAACCGCTCGGAGCGGTCGAAAAATCAAGAGACGCAGAGTATCCATCCAAAAACCCTCGTATCTCCTCACTTAAATATACCCAATTTGCGATATTCCTTGTTTTTTGCTTTAAATTATTGTACAATATTAAAAACTATTTTAGGGAGAATTTTATGAAGCCTATTGAAATTATTGCTCAAAGCATTGGCGTTATTGCTATGATGTTTAATATACTATCCTATCAGGGAAAACAACAAAAAACTGTAATAACTTTACAGTTATTCGGTGCAACACTTTTTTCAGTTAATTATTTCTTGCTTGGTGCTACCATTGGGGGAATTCTTAATATATTAGCCGCAATTCGAGCTGTGTTATTCTTTTTTGGAGATAAATTCAAAGCCGACAGAATTTCTTGGCTGATAGCATTTATTGCTTCCTATATTTCGGTATATGTTTTGAATTTCACCATATTTGGAAAAGAACCGACAGCCTTTAATCTAATAATTGAGATACTGCCTGTTATCGGTATGCTAGCGCTCAATATTGGCTTTAGACTTAAGGATTCCGCCGGCATCAGAAAGTGCGGGCTTGTCAGTTCGCCTGCATGGCTTATATACAATATTGTGGCAGGCTCTTGGGGTGCAATTATCTGCGAACTATTCACCTTGATTTCCATTTTTGTAGGAATGTTTCGTCACGATAAAAGCATACATAAATAACCTCTACATAGCATCTAAATGGTTCATAACCATCAAAGCAAAGAACCGACAAATAGGAGGAATTATATGAAAAAGCATCGTATTTTATTGCTATCTGACCTGCATTACTGTCAGGAAGAATACGGTGGTATTTCCCGAGATGAAAAGGCAGAGCGGATTCTCCAACAAATTTTTTATGAACACCAAAGGGAGCCTTTTTCACTGATTTTATTTTTAGGAGATTATTCCTTGGATTATTGGGCTTGGTCCACCAAAGGAACATGGCTTAATGAAAAGAAAAGTTATACGGCTGAGTTTGTGCAGCGGTACTGTCAAGAGCTTCCTGCACCTTATTATTTGTTGCCCGGTAATCACGAACAGTTTGGCAACGAAGAGTGGCAAAAGCTTGTCGGTTTTAACCGTAGCGCAGAATTCATAATTGGAAATTTCCTATTTATTCTTTGGGATAGTTTTGCTGACGATCTAAATCCCACCATTCACAGTGATGGAACTTATACCCCACCAAATGTAAAAGAAATTCGCAAACTTATGTTAAAAAATCCCGATAAAAAGGTAATTCTATGTTCCCACAGTTTCCAACCTAACTTTACGCCTGAAGAACAGGAATTAATTCGTGATCCGCAGGTAGTATGTCTGTTTCAGGGGCATACCCACCTTTCAAATATAATTACACTACCTCAGGAATATGGATGTAAAAAGTTAATTCAAACGGGTAGTTGGGCAGCTACTTCCCCTGTAAGTAACTATGCTTGGGGAGTTAGGGATCTGTATTTAGAAGATGACAGCATCACCTCTTCTTACCTTGTTTGTAGCCAAGAACTTTTACATAAGGAGATTCCTTATACCGTTTCCGCCAGACAACAGGATACAGTGAAAATTTTGATAAACGCCTAAATAAATAAAAAGGGTAGAATTAGCAAAAGAAAATGCTAATTCTGCCCTTTTTATTTTTACAAGTTCTAAATAATTTCTGCTTTTCAATCTTTTTTCAATGTTCCTTTGTATAATGATGTATCATAGGATAAAATTCCGAGAAAGGAAAATTATTATGTACATTATTAAAAACGCATTGAAATGTATTGGCAGATCAAAGGGGCGCAATGTTTTATCAGTATTATCGCGCTTGTAATCGCTGTTTCTGCCTGTCTTGGTTTGTCAATCCGACAAGCCGCTGAAAGTGCTAAAAAAAATACACTTGAAGAACTGAATATAACTGCTACCATATCGTATGACAGAAGTTCGATGATGAACGGTATGATGGGTGGAGAAAAAGATGGGAACGGTGGAAAATTTGACCGTGACCAATTCGCAAATATGATAGGAAACGCCTCTGCTTTAACTCTTGAAGAACATCAAAAATATGCAACGGCTTCGTCGGTTCAGGATTTCTATTATACAATCACCGCAGCCTTTAACGGTAACGATGAATTATTACCCGTTACAGACGAAACTGAAGATGAAGAAAGTGCTTCTAATTCTAGTCAGGGTAGCTTTGGCGGAATGGGAGCACCTAACGGTGACCGTGGAGGCAAAGGAGGTTTATCCTCATCAGATTTCTCAATTATCGGCTATAGCAGCGATAGTTCGATGACTGCTTTTATTGACGGAACTGCCTCCGTTTTGGAGGGCGGTACTATGTTCTCGGAAGGCTCAACTGAAAAGGAGTGTGTAATTTCCGAAGAACTTGCTATATTTAATGATTTATCCGTAGGTGATACGATTATCCTCACTAATCCGTCAGTAGAAACCGAAGCATATGAACTTAAAATTGTGGGATTATATACAAGCTCTTCAAACAACGACTTTTCAATGTCAATGTTTGGCAAGAGCCAAGACCCCGCTAATCAGATTTATATGAGTGCTGCCGCATTGCAGACCATCCTTGATGCTTCGGACGAGGTATCCACCACAATCACCGATGAAAACACAGGCAGAGAGAGTGACAGCGCTGTTACGGGTTCTATCTCAGCGACCTATGTATTTGCAAATACCGAAAAATATTATAGCTTTGAGGAAGAAGTTCGCACACTCGGCCTTGATGATTCCTACACCGTATCATCGCCCGACCTTACCGCCTTTGAGAATAGCTTAACTCCGCTGAATACACTCAGCACAATGGCAGGATGGTTCCTCGTTGTTATCCTTATTATCGGTGCAATAATTCTTGTGGTTCTCAATATATTTAATGTGCGTGAACGCAAATATGAGGTTGGCGTACTAACAGCAATGGGTATGAAAAAATGGAAGGTTGCAGCACAGTTTATGTGCGAAATCCTCATTGTCACAATGATTGCCGTCATTATCGGTGCAGGCATTGGTGCAGTAAGCTCTGTCCCTGTTACAAATGCTCTTTTGGCAGGTCAGGTTGAAAGCCAAACAACACAGCAAACCCAAATGGAAAATAACTTCGGCCGTCCCGGAAATATGGGCAGCGGTATGATGGGCGCAAACCGTGGTGAGAACGCACCTTCGGATATGCCAAATGATATTGGTGGCAGAAAAAATCCCTTTGAAAATATGTGGGGCAGTGCAGAAAATTATATTACCGAAGTAAATTCTGCAATGAATTTGACCGTTGTATTGCAGATGCTTGGTGTGGGATTATTACTTACATTAGTTACAAGTCTTGCTTCTGTGTTGTTTATTATGCGATATGACCCATTAAAAATTCTTGCCAACAGAGATTAAGAAAGGAGAAAATGCATGTCTATTTTATCACTTCAAAATATTAGTTTTTCATATGATAAAACCCCTGTACTTCAAGATATTTCATACGAATTCGAAAAAGGAAAAATGTATTGCATTATCGGTAAATCGGGCGCCGGTAAGACTACTCTTTTATCTCTCCTTTCGGGTCTTGCAAAGCCTACAAGCGGCGAGATTTTATACGACAATAAAAGTATTACAAAAATTGACAAATACAAATTCCGTTCAAAATATATCGGCGTAGTTTTTCAAAGCTTTAATTTGATTACCAAATATACAGCGCTTGAAAATGTTATTCTCTCGATGGATGTGGCGGGATATAAAACAAAAAACAAAAAGCAAAGAGCAATCGAACTTCTTTACAGCGTTGGGCTTGACGAGGATGAATCAAACCGCCGTGTGCTTAAATTATCAGGCGGTCAGCAGCAGCGTGTTGCTATTGCCCGTGCTCTTTCCTATGATCCCGATATTATACTTGCGGATGAGCCCACAGGAAACCTTGATACCGAAACACAAAATGAAATTATGAATATCTTCCGTAAGCTCAGCAATCAAGGAAAGTGCGTTATTTTAGTAAGCCACTCCCCCGATGTTGCGGCGATTTGCGATGAACGGTATGAACTCGTAAAAATCGGACGAACTAAAAAATAATGTTTTAAGGAGAGGTGATATGGCTTTTCACCTCTCCTTTTAGGTATTACAAGCTAGGAGGAGAGCTAGTATGTCTGAACACAAAAATGCTTCTAACAATAAAAAATATCGGTGTTGGATAAGTGATGAAGAAAAAGTTCTTTCTTTTACTCAAGAAGTAGGATACGAACTGAAAGAATTCGATTCATATCAGGAATTTCAAGACTACTATTATCGAAAAACATATTGGGGTTACCGAGTGCAATAGAATATAAAATTATAAATAATTACACATTTGGAAGATTAATACCTGTTTGCTGTCTTTGTGGTTAGAAATTCGATTGCCTTTTTTTCATCCTCTGCCAATTAATAAAACCGTAAATATCATTAAACAAGAATGTTACAAAGCAGACAACTACAGAAATATATTGAATGTTTGATACACTTGCCAACACCCACAAAACAATGAGAACAATATCGTTTGCTGCATAAGCTAATGCAAAGTACGGACTTCTGTGGAAGGTCAGATACACAGCAAGAAAACTAGTTGTCACAGAAATCGTACTTGGAACGATATTAGCTGTGCTAAAATGCTTCAAAATAAAATAAAAAACAACGGTTACAACAACGGTTGCGAGCCACATAAGCAATCGTTCTACTTTACCAATGCTATTCACTTCTACTTCGGCTTTGTTGCCCTTATACGGATTGCGGAGCCAAGATATTAAGGCAAATATTGCCATCGGCATTGTCATTCCAAGATAAGTAACCATCTCACCATAATAGGCAAAAGTATAAGAAATCATACCATAAAAGAAACTGAAAACAACCATTAATATCTGTCCGAATGGATTGCCTTTCGCATTGAATATCAGAGAAGTTACGCCGATTAATGAAGCAAGAAGTGTTGAATAATTTGTTCTGTCGAAAGAAATGAAAGAAACCATAATAAGTAACACCGATGTAGACCATAGTGTGACTTCTATTCTTGAAAAATATTTCAAAAGTTTTCGCATAATAACCTCCAAAAAAGAAGCATCCGCATACACATCTTCTAAGACCTAACGATGTGTAAACGGATGCTTTATCTGCATCTTACTACCCGGTGGCAGTTTTGTATATTGTAGCATATGTAAATGATAAAAGCAAGATATTTGCAATTTCACATTTGATTTTTATTTTTCAATGATTTTTCAATATTTTATGGTATAATGGATATAAGTGGAGGTGCCCCTATGAGGATTTTACTCGTTGAAGATGAAAAAAGAATGGCAGAGGCGCTTTGCGAGATACTCCGCCTTGAAAAATATGAAGTTGACCACTATGCTAACGGCATTGACGGTTTAGCCGCA
>CAYXID010000074.1:0-5908 GCA_964465535.1 uncultured Ruminococcus sp. | reverse complement strand
CTATCAGGAGCAGTACGGCGACCTCTATAACCTAGAAGCTACTCCCGCTGAGTCTACCTCTTACCGTCTTGCAAAGCATGACGTTGAGCAGTTCCCCGAAATCATTACCGCATCCGAAGCATCCGATGTTCCTTATTACACCAACAGCAGCCACTTGCCCGTTGGTTATACAGACGATATCTTCTCTGCTCTTGATATTCAAGATGAGCTTCAGACTCTTTATACTTCAGGTACTGTTTTCCACGCATTCCTCGGCGAAAAGCTTCCCGATTGGAAGGCTGCTGCAAACCTTGTTCGCAAGATTGCAGAAAACTACAAGCTTCCCTACTACACAATGTCTCCGACATACTCTGTATGTAAGAACCACGGCTATTTAGTAGGCGAACAGTTCACCTGTCCCGAGTGCGGTGAGGACACCGAGGTTTACAGCCGTATTACAGGCTACTATCGTCCCGTTCGCAACTGGAACGCAGGTAAAACTCAGGAATACAATGAGCGTAAGGAATACAGAATTGACGAAAAGGTTTTAGACATAAAGGAAAAATGCGGCTGCAAAGCAGAAGAAAAGGCTGAAAACTCTACATCCGCTACTGCTTTAGCAGACGGCAGCTATCTCTTCGTATCTTCTACCTGCCCCAACTGTAAAATAGCTCATTCTATGCTCGATAAAGCAAGCTACAACTACACCGAGCTTTTAGCAACAAACAATGTTGAGCTTACAAATGCTCTTGGCATCAAACAGGCTCCTACATTAGTTGTTGTTAAAGACGGCAATGTTCAGAAGTTTGCAGGTGTTGGTGCAATCAAGGCTGTTATTGAACAGTAGGAGCAATAAAAAATGTATGATATAATCGTTATAGGCGGTGGCCCTGCGGGGCTCACCGCCGCAATATATGCCAGACGCGCAAACAAATCGGTTGTAGTTATCGAAAAGCAGACCTTTGGCGGTCAGATTACATTTTCCCCAAAGGTTGAAAACATTCCCGGATTTTCGAGCGTTACAGGAAACGAGTTTGCCGAAAAGCTAGTTGAACAGGCTATCGAACAGGGTGCAGTTTTCGAGTTCTGTGAAGCTACCCAAATAATCGACGGCGATATTAAAACGGTTGTTACCGATAGCGGAAGCTTTGAGGGAAAATCGGTTATTATCGCAACAGGTGCTAAACACCGCCGATTAGGACTAGAAAAGGAAGACGGCTTTGTAGGCGAAGGAATTTCCTTCTGTGCCGTATGCGACGGCGCATTCTTTAAGGACGGCACCGTTGCCGTTATCGGCGGCGGAAATTCCGCTTTACAGGAAGCTTTACAGTTATCACTACTTGCTAAAAAGGTTTATGTGGTGCAAAATCTCGACTTTTTAACAGGTGAAGCCGCCCTTGCAAAGCAGGTTGAGGCAAAAGACAATATAGAGGTTATTTTATCCTCTACCGTTAAGGAAATCTTAGGGGACGACACCTTTAAGGGAATTAAAATCACCTCAAACGGTAGTGATACCGAGCTTTTACTTGACGGTATGTTTATTGCCATCGGTCTTGTCCCTCAAAACGAGAGCTTTGCAAATGTGCTCACTCTTAATAAATTCGGCTATGCAGATTATAACGAGGACTGTGTAACCGAAAACAAAGGAATTTATATCGCAGGCGACTGCCGTAAAAAAGAAATACGACAGGTTACAACCGCCGCTGCTGACGGTGCAGTTGCAGCCCTCGCCGCTTGTAAATATCTTGATACAATTTAATTCTAAACAACAAAAAAGGAACGAAGATACTAAAGTATCCTCGTTCCTTTTTAAATTTTAATTTTTAGAAATACTTGTCTGGGTCAACAACATATTTGTCCATAAGGATTTTAACGAAGTCAATAAGAGCAAGTATTGAGCCGATATAGAAGCAAAAAGAAAATACAATCTTAATAATTCCTTTTTTGGTTTCGCCCATAACAAAGTTATGTATGCCAAGACCGCCAAGGAAAAATGCTAAAAGCGCTATTGTTAATTTATCCTTACCTGCAAGGTCGCCACCTGCTTTTTTAACGGCAACGCCGCAGCTTAAACAAACCTCTGCATTAGGATTTATCGGCTGACCACAGTTCGCACAGAAGTTTACACCGTCACCGGTCTTTACTCCGCACTTTAAGCAGATAGCCTGATTATCCTGCATTGCTTCGCCACAATTTTTACAAAACATGAAGAATCCTCCCCTATATTTGATGTTTTAATTATACCAATTAGCTGCTTTATTGTCAATTGTTTTTCGCCCTAAAACAACACTCTTAGCCAATTTACCACAAACCCAACAGCTATTATTATTAATATTGCTAAATCGACTTTTTTGCGTTTGAAAATTTTTCCGTCAAACAAAAAATATGCATATAAAATCGGCATTGACCAAAACATAAAATGGTACTTAAAGGCTGAAAAAAAATCAAATCTCAGCGCCGAAAGAAACGCCCTTGTCATGCCACAACCGGGGCAAGAAACACCGAGAAAATTTTTAAATATACATTCAGCGCCTAAAAAGTAAAGCAAAAGCACAATTGCCAAATAACCAACAGTTAAAACAATTTTTTCTTTAAGATTTTTAACTTTTTTCATATAAATTTGGCTCAATAATCGTACATATAAATTTCTATAATTTCAAAATCGGCGCCTTTAAAATCTTCCGCTTCGCCTGCCGTTAACTCCTCAAAGGCTTTTAGCTTTGCGGTCTGTCCGCCCTTTAGCGACTCCACATAAACCTCATCCGTGCCAAGTCTTACACCGTCCTCATTTACAGCCTCTATCGTGATATCAAAATCTTTCGTGCCTTTGGATTTGTTTTTAACCGTTACAGAAAGGCTCGAATTTAAAGGGTTTTCTTCTACATAAACAAACTCGCCCATCGTTACATCGGCGTGTTTTGCAAGAATTTCGTCTGTATCATTGCCAAACTCGCTGAAAATTAAAAAACCTATTCCAAATATGTATAAGGCTACAAAAATTATAGAAAGTACCACGCTTGTTATAACACCTGCAAGCGCACCCTTGCCTGCCGATTTTGCCTTTCTTGGATGCTTAGAGTCATTAACCAAATATAAAACAAGACCTGCAACAGGCACAAAAAATCCTAAAACAGCAAGCCAGAAAGAAGGTTTATCGTTACCGACTCTTTCTACCTTACAGCCACAGTTAAGACAAACCGCCGCCATTTCATTAACTTCTTTTCCGCAATTAGAACAATACATAAAAAGACCTCCGTTCTTAAAGATATTACTCTTCGTGTTTATTATACCACCCTAAAAACTCAAACGCAATACAATTATAGGGGACGGTACTGTTCCATCCCCTACGATACAAATTAATTTATATTGATTTGTAGGGTTGATTCACGAATCAACCACATTTTTCGGGCGATTCGTGAATCGCCCTACTCATACATACTGCCATTTTTGATGTCTTTATAAATTTCTATGATTAATAGAATACTAAATATTCGTCATCCATATTCTCAGGGGACACTTCAATATCGGTTATTAAAACGGTGCTGCCGTCCTTTACGCTCTTTACAAGCATAACATCGTCCTTAAAGTATCTGCTGTCCTCTTTAACGACCTCTGCATTTTCGTCAAAGCCAAACCAATCGCTATACTTCTTAGCGGAGACTAGTCCGTCGCAGTAACGCATTGTGCAGCAGAAGTAAGCCTCTATCATACCTACCTTCAAAACGGGCTGTGTTTCAGTAACGCACTTGTTTGTACCGGCTCCACCGTTGGCTCTGTGGCAGAAGGAAAGTCCGTTAAACCAAACACGTCTTGCAAGCTTTATGTATTTTTCGTCGCCTGTAACGTCAGCTAAAGCTGTTATTAACATAAAGCTATCAATAACTGCGCAAGGCTCGGTCCAGGTATCAGGACGGCCAAACCAGTTATAGTTTTCATAGGTGGCGGTTGTACCAAACTCGAGGTACTTCTCAAGCTCGTCCTTTGCCATTTCTAAATATTTTTCCTCTTTTGTTATAAGATACATTCTCATAATGCTTCTTGCCGCTGTGAGAGTTGCGTGGGTCTGAGCGCGAAGAGCCACCTTATCAATGCTATAGAATTTATTTATAAGTTTATCAATTAAAACCCTTACCTTTTCGTCCTTTGTCTGCTCATAATAAGAAGTAAGACCGTCGAGACCTACAAATGCGCAGCCAACATCTGTAGAAACACGCCAACCCGATAAAACAAGCTTGTTATGACCTGCAACGCCGCCGTCATCCTCCATATCACGCTCAAGCGGATAGGTATCAACCGCATCGATTATCGGCATATAAAGGTTATAAACTATTCTCTTTGCATATTCGAAAGCCTCTTGGCTCTTGTATAAATTGTGATACAAAAGAAGTCCTCGAACAAGCCAGGTATGACCTGCAAGCTGCTGCTCGTCAACCTCGCCCTCGATATATTCGTGACCTAAAAACCCCTGACAGTTAACATGGTTTTTTAAATCAGCTACAATATTATGTACATATTCGTTTTCTTCATCGCTTATGGAATTAAGAGAAGTAATAGCTAAAAGTGCGCGGCCTTCCCAATCACCCGGCCACTCATAATCCTTAGGCTGCCATACCTTTTCACTAGAATATTCAGCCTCGCTTAAACGCTTAAAGCTTTTTTTGATATGTTGTTCAATTGTCATTTATGTTTCTCCTCATTTAAGCTGTTTTATGGGCTTTGCCCTACCTCAAAAATTATAGCACAATATCACCACTACTTCAAGGAACATACCAACCAAAAATCACCGCCAAAAATTCAAACTTGTCACAAAAGAACATATTTTGCATAACATATCTAAGGGTGATAATATGAGAAAATGTTCAGCTTGTGAGAACGCAATAGCATATATAAAAGGCGGTGAAAACGCTCCTCGTTTGTCGGGGGAGGTAAGATTTTACCAAAGAAAGAATTTCGTACTTATAGTTGCAAGTGTCAAAAATCTACCAAAAACCGAAAGCGGCTTTTTCGGGTTTCACATACACGAAGGAAGCTCTTGTAGCGGCACAGACTTTGAAGCCACAAAGGGTCATTTTAACCCCGAAAATACTGCCCACCCAAATCACGCCGGCGATTTACCGCCTCTATTATATGTAAAGGGCGGCGCATATCTTGCCTTTACAACCGACCGCCTCACCGTTAACGATATAATCGGGCGAACGGTTGTTATCCACGACAGTCCCGATGATTTTACCACCCAACCCGCAGGAAATGCAGGTAAAAAAATCGGTTGTGGGGAAATTGTTTATAAAAGGTATTTGTGATTTTATCTGTTAAAGATAGTTTTATTAAAAAAGCCCTGTTCGAAAGAACAGGGCTTTTTGGCGTTTTGGACTTAGTGGCACGAATTAAGTGTGCCTGAGAGGCGATAATATTAAACTAACCCTAACCAAGCAATACCGAAAACTACAAATATAATAATAAATATAGTTAATAAAACAACGGATATGATTTTGATTGCCTTGTTTGATGAAAGCTTGAAAGACACAGCAGAACTTGCAACACCAGGTAAAGCGGTAACACAATAGAACATTCGATAAAACAAAAATCCTAAATAATCAGACCCGCTTGTGCTTGGCAAGCTATTGATGTATTTATATTCCTTTGCCATATCAAAAGTTAACACCACTAATGCAACAAGAACAAGGATAGAAAAAACAAATGTGATTATAGAAAAGGCTTTTTTAACCATATCATCACCGCCTATGTGCTTATTATAGCATAAATGCGGCAGAGTCGCAAGGTTTAAGTGATATTCTGTACTTCGCACAGAGTGATATTATGCCTTGCGGCATAGTGATATTTCTGCTTACGCAGAAGTGATATTATATTCGCCCTTAACTGCCCGAAGGGCAATATCACTTAGGCATAGCCTAAATATCACTGCGAAGCA
>CAYXID010000073.1:0-5990 GCA_964465535.1 uncultured Ruminococcus sp. | reverse complement strand
GCTATATTCTTCGATATATTTAAAACCTTCCTCACCCTCAAGCTCTACTATTATACGACGGGCAATAAGCTCCATATCGCTTGTAGCTCTTGTAAAGTTAAGGTATTTACACCCATACATAATCGGCGGACAAGCCGAGCGCATATGTACTTCTTTTGCTCCGTTTTCATAAAGGAAGTCTACAGTTTCCTTAAGCTGAGTGCCCCTTACTATTGAATCGTCTACAAAGAGTAGATTTTTATCTTTAATAAGGTCGTGCACAGGAATTTGCTTCATTTTTGCAACGCGGTTTCTATCAGATTGCTTTGCCGACATAAAGCTTCTAGGCCAAGTAGGCGTGTATTTAATAAAAGGTCTCGCAAACTGAACACCGCATTTATTGGCGTATCCTATGGCGTGGGGCGTTCCCGAATCGGGCACACCGCTTACATAGTCGATTTTGGAGACATCCATCTTCTCCATATCATTCTCTGCCATAATCATACCGTTTTTATAACGCATTGTCTCTACATTTGAGCCCTCATAATCAGAGGTTGGATATCCGTAGTAGGACCAAAGAAATGCACACATATGCATCTCACCGAGCGGATGGGCCAAAACTGTTAGCGAATCGGCAGTAAACTCAACTATTTCGCCGGGACCTAATTCCTTTTCAAATAAATAATCGAGTTTAGTATAAGCAAAGGATTCAAAGCTTGCACAGTATCCGTTTTCATTTTTACCTATCTGCACAGGTGTTCTGCCGTATTTATCGCGAGCCGCTATAATCGAACCGTCTTCCTTTAGGATAAGGATTGACGCCGAGCCGTCGATAACATCGCCAACCTTACGTATACCGTCAACAAAATTACTCTCTCGGCTCAAAATTGCTGCCGCTAGTTCGGTAGAATTTATTTTACCGCTTGTCATAGCGTTAAAGTGACCGCCGTCACCCGAAAGATACTTTTCAATAAGCTCTTCCTTATTGTTTATAACACCGACCATGCATATCGCGTATGTACCGAGCTTTGAACGGATTATAAGAGGCTGAGGGTCGGTATCGCTTATACAGCCGATTGCTGCAAAGCCCTTCATCTCATCAAAAATATCCTCAAACTTAGTACGAAACGGTGAATTTTCTATATTATGAATTTCTCGCTGCAACCCGATTTCCCTATCAAGTGCCGCAACACCTGCACGGCGGGTTCCAAGGTGAGAATGATAGTCCGTACCGAAAAAAACATCGGCAATGGCATCTCCCTTACAAACAGCACCGAAAAAGCCACCCATGAATTACACTCCTTTGAAAAAACTAAACTTAAATACTGTACTGCTCAGAAATTGCCTTATCCTTTTCCAAAACCTTAAGGGCGGCAGCCTTTCTCTTTTCATCTAAGAGTTCTGCTAAATTATCATCGGAAGCCGATAAAATTTCTATTGCCAAAAGAGCCGCATTTGCAGCACCGTCAATAGCAACTGTAGCAACAGGAATACCTGCAGGCATTTGAACTGTAGACAGAAGAGCATCCATACCGTCAAGAACAGACGCCTTAACAGGAATACCAATTACAGGCAAGGTAGTATTAGCGGCAATAGCGCCTGCTAAATGAGCCGCCTTTCCTGCAGCAGCAATTATAGCGCCGAAGCCGTTTTTTCTCGCATTACTTGAAAACTCTTTTGCCTGTTCGGGTGTGCGGTGAGCTGAGAACACATGTACTTCAAAAGGTACCCCATATTCCTTTAAAACATCGAAAGCCTTTGAAACTACCGGCAAATCACTGTCACTGCCCATTATTATTCCTATCTTTTTCATGATACTCCTCCGTTAATTTATGTCTTTTAAAAATTACAAAAGGGCAGTCTTATTCCATCAAAATAAGACTGCCCAGACGGTCGGCTAAAACCACAACATACATTGTGTGCACTTTTTTTCTTTGCTCCATGTGGTATATCTCCACTTATCCGTCAGTCACAAAGAAAGTTTTAAATTTATATATTACAGTATAACATAATAATAAATATATGTCAATTAATAAACCCTCGTTTCGACCCCTTTTTTCAAATTTTGGGAATATTCAATAAAAGGTGACAAAATGGGGTGAAATAATTATTAAAAAGATACTTTTTTGAATGAAAAAAGCCTCCGAAAAATTAAACATGTTCGGTGGCTTTTAAAATATTAATCTGTTGTGTAGTTATCAAAGTAACCCTGTCTATACCCGATAGGTGTACCCTTATCGCCCGAGCCTGAAGTAAGGTCGCAAAGAGAACCTATAAGGTCGGTAAGCTGACGGGGTGTTGTACCCTCAGACGCCATCTTACCTACAAGATTTCCGTCCTTCTTTACAATCTCGTTTTTGATAGCTTCCTTAAGCTCATCGCCCGAAAGAGACGCAAAGTCATTATCTGCAAGATATTTAAGCTTTAATTCATTAGGTGTACCCTCAAGACCCGCTGTGTAAGCGGGAGAAACAACGGGGTCTGCAAGCTCCCAAATTTTGCCTACGGGATCCTTAAAAGCACCGTCTCCGTAAACCATAACCTCAATATTTTTGCCTGTTTTCTCTAAAAGCTTTGCGTGTATTGCATCAACTACAGGCTGACAGTCTCTCGGGAAGAGCTTAACGGTATCTTCGGTGGATTTATTAGAGCCTAAGAGACCGTAATCAGCGTTATAACCGCTTCCGTTTATTGACTCATTTAATATCTGGTCAAGACCGTAAACCTTCTCAGCCCCTGCGTTCTTCAAAATTCTTCTTGTACGCTCGCGGGTATGAATATCGCAGTTTAAGACATTTTTGGTGTAGTTTAAAATAGCTCTCGCATCATTTGCGAAGATTATCTCTACATCTGCACCGCATTCGCGGATTAACTGCTCATAATACTCAACATAGTCAACACCTGTAAATCTATGCTTCTCATATCCGAAAAGTTCGCGGTATTTTTCTAAGCTTAGTACATCTTTATAAGGGTCTACTCCCTTTTCGTCAAGTGCATCGATGGAAATAAGGTGATTGCCTACCTCATCAGAAGGATAGGAAAGCATTAATACAACCTTTTTTGCACCCTTTGCTATACCGCGAAGGCAAATAGCAAAACGGTTACGGCTTAAAATCGGGAAAATAACGCCTACGGTCTCTCCGCCGAATTTTGCCTTTACATCCTCTGCAATATCATCAACAGAAGCATAGTTACCCTGTGCTCTGGCAACGACAGCTTCAGTCATAGCAACGATATCACGGTCGCGAAGAGCAAAACCGTCATCAGCAGAAGCCTCTAAAACAGAGTTTACAACGATATCTACAATATCGTCTCCCTGTCTTATAATTGGGGCGCGAAGTCCTCTGGAAACAGTACCAACCATACGGCTCATACAAAACACTCCTTGAGATTAACAATTTTTACGTTAATCTAATCAAAATTTTTCACACCCATTAGTATACCAAGAAATGAGTGAAATGTAAATTAAAATTTTTATCAAATTTACAAATATTTTTATATATTTTTTTAGTTAATGCGGAAAAAACAAATTTTATAGCTATTAAACTATTGATTGAGAATAGTATTTGTGGTAAAATGCATTGTATACACTAAAAGGAGATGTTTTTAATGTCTAATATTTGGCACGATTTAAATCCCCAACGCGTTCGCAGTGACGATTTTATAGCTGTAATTGAAATTGAAATGGGTTCTAAAAACAAATACGAACTCGACAAGGAAACGGGGCATATTATTCTTGACCGTATTCTTTATACATCTACACATTACCCCGCAAACTACGGTTTTATCCCCCGCACCTATGCTGATGACGGAGACCCTCTTGATGTTTTGGTGCTTTGCAGTACAAAGCTTTCTCCTTTAAGTCTAGTCAGGTGCTATCCGATTGGTGTAATAAAGATGCTTGACGGCGGAAAGTTAGACGAAAAAATCATAGCAATCCCCTTTGACGACCCGACATATTCTTCTTATAAAAGCATTACAGACCTACCGAACCATGTATTCAATGAGATGCGCCATTTCTTCACGGTTTATAAAAATCTTGAAGGCAAGGATACCCTTGTAAATGAAGAGGAAGGTCCTGATGAGGCACGGCAGATAATAGAAAAATGTATAGATAATTACATTGAAAAATTCTGCAAATAGCAAAAACGGTACTTTCTAAACACAGAAAGTACCGTTTCTTTTTTTTAGAAATTAATTACGCCTAAATGCTCTAAAAGAATTTTAAGTCCCATCAAAATAAGAACTACTCCCCCTGCAAATTCGGCTCTTGACTTGTATTTGGCACCAAAAATATTGCCGATTTTAATTCCTACGGCAGAAAACAAGAATGTTGTAACGCCGATAAAACTTACTGCAGGTATTATGTCGACATTTAAAAAAGCAAAGGTAACGCCAACCGCCAAAGCATCAATGCTTGTAGCAATTGCTAGAGGCAGCATTGCCCTAAAGGAAAAGGAATCGTCCATTGCCTCTGAACATTCTCTCGATTCCTTAATCATATTAAGACCGATTAAAAGAAGCAAGCCAAAGCCTATCCAATGGTCAATTTTTTCGATTGTATCCTTAAAATTCACACCTAATAAATAGCCTATAGTCGGCATAAGTGCCTGAAATCCGCCAAAGTAAAGACCGGTAATTAAATAGTGTTTCTTCTTTACCTCAGAAACCGAAAGTCCCTTACATATTGAAACTGCAAAAGCATCCATCGAAAGACCTAAGGCTATTATAAAAAGTTCTATAAGTCCCATAAATTCACCTTGAAGTTTTAGAATATTAAACGGTTGTCTGAATTGTTTAAGACAACCGTTTTTATTTAATTATTAATAAGCCTTGCCCCAATAAAGCATATGCTTTGCAGGTTTTCCGCAGCATACACATTTACCGTCAATTGTTTCCTGT
Organism: uncultured Ruminococcus sp.; assembly: GCA_964465535.1. Lineage (GTDB taxonomy): Bacteria > Bacillota > Clostridia > Oscillospirales > Acutalibacteraceae > UBA737. Next base: position 1,109 of record CAYXID010000073.1, on the reverse strand, counting down.
TCAAAAGGAATACAACGAGAAGTAACGCCCGCCTTTTCTTTTAAGGCATCCTCACATTCTCTGTCCCCACACCACATAGCACGGATAAAGCCGGGTTTGTTTTCGGCGGTATCAATCATTTCTTCCATATTGTGTGCATCAAAGGTCATATTTTCACGGCGAGAAAGTGCCTTCTGATAAAGACCTTCATTAACAGCTGCTAAAAGTTCAGGAATTCTGTCTTTGAGTTCTGCAATCGGAACTACAATTTTTTCTCTGTTATCGCGGCGAACAACAACGCAGTTGCCCTCTGCAATATCTCTGGGTCCTACCTCTATGCGAAGCGGAACACCCTTCATTTCATACTCAGCAAACTTCCAACCTGGTGTCTGGTCGCTGTCATCAAGCTTTGCACGGCAAACCTTTTTTATATCGCCAAGCATAGCATTTGCAGTTTCCAAAACGCCCTCTTTATGAGAAGCAATCGGAACAATTACTGCCTGAATAGGCGCAATAGCGGGCGGTAAAACAAGACCGTTATCGTCACCGTGTGTCATAATAATAGCGCCTATAAGACGGGTCGAAACGCCCCAAGAGGTCTGGAAAGGAGTAGCTAATTTGTTATCCTTATCGGTAAACTGGATACCGAAAGCCTTCGCAAAGCCGTCGCCAAAGAAGTGAGATGTACCCGACTGCAAAGCCTTACCGTCGTGCATCATAGCCTCGATTGTATATGTGTTTACAGCGCCTGCAAAACGCTCTTTTTCGGTCTTTTGTCCCTTTATAACAGGCATAGCAAGATACTTCTCAGCAAACTCTGCATAGACATTTAGCATCTGAATAGTTTCTGCCTTAGCCTCTTCTGCGGTGGCGTGAATTGTATGACCCTCTTGCCAATGGAATTCACGTGAACGAAGGAAGGGGCGTGTTGTCTTTTCCCAACGGACAACACTGCACCACTGATTATAAAGCTTGGGCAGATCGCGCCAAGAGTGAATTATATTTTTATAGTGGTCACAAAAAAGTGTTTCGGACGTAGGCCTTACGCACATTCTCTCCTCAAGCTTTTCTTCACCGCCGTGAGTAACCCATGCAACTTCGGGTGCAAAGCCTTCAACATGGTCCTTTTC
>CAYXID010000072.1:0-6015 GCA_964465535.1 uncultured Ruminococcus sp. | reverse complement strand
TCATTATGATTATATGAGGCAAGGCAGGAATAGCCGTCATACTTTCGTCAGTTTTGTAGCTTAACAACAAAGTTTTTAACTGTATTTTGACTTGTATGATTTTTCGTTCTGTGGTATGAATATTGTCATACCACAGTTTTTTGTGTTCTGATTTGACACAAGCATATAATACACCTACAGGTCGGTGATTTTATGAATTCTACAAAACAAAAACAAATTTCAACTATGTTAATTTTAGCAGTTTCCTTTTTGATAGAATCTCCTTTAAGAACAACAATACTTTCGCTTTTATCATTTTTGCAACCCTTGGCATACATAGTAACAAGTATCATTTTTTATGTTGCTTTAGTTGGGTGTTTTTTAATTGCTTTAAAACCTAATATCACTTCAAAGTCAGTTTTAAAATCGATTTGTTTAGTGCTTGGATTTTTCATATTTGAACAAATAGTATCCGTATTTTTATTTGGTGAAATTGTTGCATTAGTGTATGAAATAATTAGACCGTTGATTATTTTTGTTGTTATTCTTTTAGGAAGTCAGTGGGTGTTAAAAAATAAACTCAATTTAAATAAATTGAGTTGGATTATATTAGGTGCTGTTTTCGTTTTAGGTTCGTTGTTTAATATTTTAGAATATATTCGTGTAATTACAATGATGCAAAATATTGGAAATAATTTTTTCTCATATTTAAGCATATTAACACCATCTAATAGCATTTACAGTATAGTAGCAAAACTTTGCACTTATATTTTTACTTTTGTTTTGCTTATACAAAATAAAAAATCAGGAAATAATGTTTAAAACAGAGAAATTACTCGGTTTTTGACCGATTCTTTTTCGGACACGAATGACAAAAATCCCGTTCACGTAAGTGGCGGGATTTTTACTTCTTACCTCTTCACTCTTACCTCAACCAAAATTTCGTACGGGATTTTTGGGAAGTAAGAAGTAATAGGTAAGAAGTAATAAGTATTGTGGCTTTGCCACAAATTATAAATGCAAGGTTTACACCTTGCTCTTTTTGTTTTATGGTGGTATAATAAACAAAAACTCGGCAAAGGAGTGGGAACTTATGAAAACGGCAGGTCTTATCGGGCTTGGAACAATTACAAAGCATTATGTTGAGGGTATAGACCGCTCAAGCTTTCTAAACCTTTGTGCCGTTTCGGACCTTAACCCGAAAGCTGCTTCCCGAAAGTTTTACTCAAGCCTTCCCTTTTTTGCCGATTATAAGGATATGATATCCTCGGCAAAACCCGATTTTGCTATAATTTCTACCCCTCCCGAAAGTCACTTTGAGATTGCAAAATTCTGTCTTGAAAACAATACAAATGTCATTATAGAAAAGCCCGTTGTGCTGAACATCGGTGAATTTGATGCCCTTTGTGACTTAGCCAAAGAAAAAGCTCTTAAATTTATAACCCTTTTTCATTGGCAGGGCGGTATTGAACTCGATAGCTTCAACGCGGTTTATAACCCTGAAGATATAAAAGAAATTAATGTTTTTGTATCAGACCCCTACAGCGATGATGGAAAGTCTATAAATACAAACGTCCAAGCTTTAATGGGTGCTTGGATTGACAGCGGTGTTAATGCTCTATCTAAATGTCTTATCTATGCAATCTTTGGCATTATCAAAAATCAAACCTTAAATTTCACGAAAATAAAACAGACCCAAATTAATTGGGTCTGTTTTATTGTTTTATATCTGTTTGACAACATATATTTATATATGGTATAATTACCTGTAATAAATTTTCTGTTTAGGAAGCGAAAAAATGGATAAGAAAAAATCTAAAATCATTTTTATAATAGCCCTTTCGGTGATGCTTGCGGCAATTATTGCGCTTTCGGTTTATCTTTTACCACATCTTTTAACTCCGCCGAAAAAGCCTGTTGTCGAAGCGCCTTCCTCTTCTGACGCCACCTCAAGCGAGGTCGTTTTACCCGACAACCCGAAAAACTTTACAAAGCTTCAAAAGCAAAACCCCGATATTCACGCTTGGATTTCAATTCCGGGCACGAATATTGATTATCCTATTCTTCAAAGCGGTGACGATACTCCCGAAGATTTTTATTTAAATCACGGAACAAACAAAAAGTATCTTTATGCGGGAAGTCTTTATACACAGCGCCGCAACTCCACCGATTTTTCAGACCCTAACACCGTTATTTACGGTCACAATATGAAAAACGGCTCAATGTTCGGCACACTTAAAAAATACCGCGATGTTAATTACTTTAACAAAAATTCGGTAATCTACATTTACACCCCCGGACATATTTTAACCTACACCATTTACGCGGCTTACCGCTATGATAACCGCCATCTTCTGTATTCCTTTGATTTTAACGACCCTGAAGTCTTTAACGACTATCTGCAGATGACTCTAAACCCCAAAACACTGATTAAAAATATACGAAAAGGTATAGAGCTTTCGTCTGTAGACCGCATCATAACCTTAAGCACCTGTATGACGAGCGACGATTACAGATATCTAGTTCAAGGAGTTTTGATAAATGACCAACCAACCAAATGATAACAGGGCTCGGAGCGAGTTGTCGTCAGAGCAGAGCGTAGCTCCTGAAAAGAAAAGAATGAAAAAGAGCAAAAAGATTTTGCTTATCATTTTTATTGTTTTTCTGTCTCTTGTAGTTGTGGGCTGCTCGTCGGTGGCAATTCTTTGGTTTTCGGGAAAGGGAAGTCTTTTAACCGACAAAGACGATGTTGAAATAATAAAGCCCCAAGAAAATGTTGAAGCCGAAATTTACGACGATAACACCGTTTTTTACAAGGATTCTGTTTACAGCTTTAATGAAAATATAACGACAATACTTTGTATGGGTATTGACGAAGAAAACACCTCTGTTATCGGTCATTCAGGTCAGTCCGATGCGATTTTCCTCTTGGCGATTGATACTCAAACAGGCAAAACCACCGTTATTGGAATTCCCCGTGACTCTATGGTAGATGTCGATATGTACTCAAGCAGCGGTTCTTTTATAGGCGTTGAAAAGACACAGGTTTGCCTTGCCTTTGCATACGGAGACTCAAAGGACGGTAGCTGTAAAAATGTTGCGCGTTCAGTTTCGCGTCTGCTTTGCGGAATGCCTATAAACTCATATTTTGCGATGGATTATAAATCTATTGAAGTTCTTCACCGTGCAGTAGGTACAATTCGTGTAACCTTAAACGAGGATATGAAATTGCCAACAAGCTCAAACAACGGCTCTAAGATTTTTAAAAAAGGCACAACACTAAACCTTCACTCCTATCAGGCAATTCCTTTCCTACAATCGAGAAACCAAACAACCACCAATGCCGCATATCTTAGAATGGAGCGTCAGTTAGAATATTTAAAGAGTTATTCTGCGGCAGCAATAAACAAAACAAAGTCTGATATTACCTTCCCCGTAAAGCTTTACAACAAGGTTCTATCCAACTCTATAACCGATATAAACGCGGCAAAGGTGACCTATCTTACAAGTGCCGTTGTGGGTAGCCGACAAAATGTTTCACTCGAATTTAAACAGCTTAGCGGCGAATATAAAAAGGGTGATGACGGCTTTGCCGAGCTTTATATTGACGAAACAGAGGTTTTCGAACTCGTTTTATCAATTTTTTATCAAAAAATTAAATAATTTTTCTTTACAAATACAAAATTTCGTGGTATAATCCATATACGATATTATAAAATTATATTGGAGGTACTATCTATGAAGAAGTTAGTCTCGTTATTTTTAGCTTTAGTTTTAATTTTCGCTCTTTCAATTACTTCTATGGCTTTGGTTAGCCCCGGCGGTACTGTTTATCGTGAAATCTATATAAACAGAACACATACCGGTGAAAACTCTGACCCTGCTGAGCGCGTAGTTGTAGCTGACGGCGAAGATCACACACTTGTTCCCGGACAGAACAAGGATAAAACTTTCAACGGTTGGGATTTCTACACAGAAGATATGAAGCCTGCAGTTGAAGGCAAGGATTACGAAATCATAAAGGTTACCCTTCCTAACGGCGACGAAGCTGTTAAGGGCAAGGAATATACTGTTAAAGATGGTAAAATTGTTGCTAAAGACGGTACTTATATCACAGTTGTAGTTAAGCCCCTCGTTGATAAACTTTTTGTTTCTGAAAACTTCAAGGGCGTAAAGATTGAGTTCAACATTTCTGATTCTGAAACTCTTTCTCCTGCTACAGGCGAAGAGATTTCCTATAGCGTAATCGCTGTTCTCTCTCTTGTAATCCTCGCTGCAGGCGCAGTTGCAGTTTCTGCAAAGAAAACCGCAGTTGAGAAATAATTAAGATTTTAAACTTCAGGCAGTCTCGTTTGAGACTGCCTTTTCTTTTTATCTTTTTGCTTTTTCACACCGCCCTTTAAATTGGGGCGGTTTTTATCTTTTTTGGTCATTTTGTGGCAAATGTCACAAAATATCGAAAAAAGATTTATATACAATATGTTGTGTTTGCTATTGACACGAATAACAAAATATGATATAGTGTGTTTACATCACCTTTGGAGGCTGTCGAATGAAATTAGCAGGTCTTAGTAAACTTACTTTGTTGGATTTTCCCGAAGTTGTTGCCTGTATTGTTTTTACGGCAGGTTGTAATTTTAGATGTCCTTTTTGTCATAACGCATCGCTTGTAACAGGCGATTTAAGCTGTTCTATTGACGAAAATGAGGTTTTAGATTTTCTAAAGCGCAGACAGGGAATTCTCGAGGGCGTAGTTGTCACGGGAGGAGAACCGCTTCTGCATGGCGACATTGAGCCGTTTTTAGAAAAGATAAAAAATCTCGGCTACAAGGTAAAATTAGACACTAACGGAACCAACCCGTTTTTACTGAAAAGATTGGTGGATAGAGGTCTTGTCGACTATGTTGCTATGGACATTAAAAATTCACCCGACGGATACTCTTTGGCTATCGGTATCGAAAATTTTGATATCTCGAAGGTTGAAGAGTCTAAAAACTTTTTACTTAGCGGTGTTGTCCCTTACGAATTCAGAACAACACTTGTTAAGGGAATTCACACGAAAGACTCACTAAAGGATTTAGCCCGTTTCATTTCGGGCGCAAAAAATTATTATTTACAGCAATTTAAAGATTCGGGTGATTTAATTTCTCCTGACGGGCTTTCTGCTTTTTCTGAAGAAGAGATGAAAGAATTTTTAGAAGAAGTTTCCCCCTTCGTTAAATCTGTAATTCTAAGAGGAATATGAAAGAGAGGTTTAAAAAATGTATCAAATTATCAAACGCGACGGCAAAATCGTTGAATTTGACATCAGCAAAATTGCAAGTGCTATGAAAAAAGCCTTTGAGGCTACAAACACAGAGTACACCGATAACATTATCGACTTTTTAGCCCTTAAGGTTACCGCAGACTTTTTACCCAAGATTAAAGACGGCTATGTTGCTGTTGAGGATGTACAGGACAGCGTTGAATCTGTATTGATTCAGGGCGGTTACGATGCAGTTGCAAAGTCCTACATTCTTTACAGAAAGCACCGCGAAAAGCTTCGTAATCTCAAAACCACATATTTGGATTACAAGGAGACAGTTAATAACTATGTAAATGTTTTAGACTGGCGTGTTAAGGAAAACTCCACCGTTACTTATTCTGTAGGCGGACTTATCCTTTCAAACTCAGGTGCTATTACAGCAAACTACTGGTTATCCGAAATTTATGACCCCGAAATCAGTGACGCTCACAGAAATTGTGACATTCACATTCACGACCTTTCCATGCTTACCGGCTACTGCGCAGGTTGGAGCTTAAAGCAGCTTATTAAAGAAGGTCTTGGCGGCGTTCCCGGAAAGATTACTTCTTCTCCCGCTAGCCACTTATCAACTCTTTGTAACCAAATGGTTAACTTCCTTGGAATTATGCAGAACGAGTGGGCAGGCGCTCAGGCTTTCTCCTCTTTTGATACCTATCTCGCTCCTTTTGTTAAGGTAGATAACCTTTCCTATAAAGAGGTTAAGCAGTGTATTCAGTCCTTTATTTACGGCG
>CAYXID010000071.1:0-6366 GCA_964465535.1 uncultured Ruminococcus sp. | reverse complement strand
GGGGTTTATTATATCCATTTAACTAAGGAGGCACAAGAATATTCAATTTTAACCGAACTATATATTACAATAATTTTAAGTGTTTGTCAATTCTTAATGCCCGTTCGTTTTTGCGAACGGGCATTTTCCTTAAATATTCATTGCTATTGCAATAACGATTGGCATGGTTATAATCGAGAGCAGTGTTGTAACCGAAACTAAGGATGCCGAAAGCTTTGTATCGGCTCCAAACTTTTCGCAAAACATCGTATTTGTTGCTGCAAAAGGTGCCGACGCCGCAACGATTATAGAAATCATAATCGTTCTATCAATCTTTACAAGATATAACAGACCTAAAATCAAAAGCGGAGAAATTATCAGTCTGAAAGCCATCGTAAAGTAGGACTGAAAACCTTTTATTTTAAAATTAGAGTTTGCAAGATGGTATCCTATTATAACCATAGGTAGCGGTGTGTTTAAAGCCGCCATATATTCAATAGGCTTTCCTACAATTTCAGGTAAATTGAATGGTGCTAAATAAATGAAAAAACCTATCGCAGTAGCTATAATTCCGGGATTTAGAATAGCCTTTTTAACCGACATTGTTTTAATATCGCCACTCATAAGTATAACGCCGTAGGTCCAATTGACAATATTAAAAACTGCCACAAAAATAGCGCCGTATAAAACGCCGTCCTCACCTAAAAGTGCCTGTTGAAGAGGAATTGCCATAAAGCCCGCATTGGAAAATACTGCGCCGTATCTTAGCACCTTTTCTTTTGATTTTATTTTATCGTGTATAAAAAGGTGAGCGAGTAAAATGTTTAAGAAAAAACAGAAAAAAGCCGCCGCAAAGGTGACTAAAATAGCCTTGAAAATATCGGGGTCAAAATCTCTTCTGAAAGAATTTGCAATAACACAAGGCATTACGATATAAAGCACAAAATCGGTCATCTGCTTTATAGTCTTATCCGAAAAAAGCTTTATTTTATTAGAAACAAAGCCTATTCCTATAAGTATAAATAAAATTGCCACCTGAGTTGCAACAATCGAAATATTATTTAACATAAACCTGTCTACCTCCCCTTATACTCACAAGACATTATTATACCTCATAATACCTGCCATATCAACAAAAATTTGCTATTATTTTGCAAAAAATACTTTATATTTTGTTAATGATAGTATATTATAATAATTGAATAAGTATTTCACTTAGGAGGTTTTAATTTATGGCCAATAATATAAGATTTACCGTAGGCGGTATTACCTATTCAATTCAAAGTGAAGATTCTGCCGAATACATAGAATCCCTCGGCCGTGAGCTTGACCATAAAATGAATGTCATAGCCAAGAAAAGCCCCTTTTTATCTACCACAATGGTAGCTGTACTTGCCGCTATGGACGCTGCAGACTCAGCCAAAAAAGCAGAGCTTGAAAACATAGAGCTTCGTCGTCAGCTTGACGATATGACAGAACGCTACGCCATAGCAAAGAGCACTGCAGACTCTCTGCAAAGACAGGCTCAAAGCGAAGAATTTGAGGAAGAATTTGAAGATGAACCCTTTTAAACCCGAAGTCCTTTCCCCCGTAGGCTCAGCAGAGTCGCTTGAAGCGGCAGTGCGCTCAGGAGCAGATGCGGTTTATTTGGGACTAAAAGAGTTTAGTGCCAGAAGAAACGCCGAGAATTTCACAATAGAGGAACTACGAACTGCCTGTGAATACTGCCATATAAGAAATGTTAAGGTGTATCTCACCTTAAACATTATGATACGCGAGACAGAGCTTTCCTCTGCTCTCGCCTCTCTTAAAAAAGCGGCCGCTGCGGGTATTGACGGGGTAATTCTGCAAGATTTAGGGCTTGCCCGTCTTGCAAAGCAGCATATTCCAAATTTACCGCTGCACGCCTCAACTCAAATGACGGTGCACTCCCCATCTGCCTTAAATGCCCTCGCAACGCTCGGCTTTTCGAGGGTGGTATTAGCGCGCGAGCTATCTCTTTCTGCTATTGCCGAAATTTGCAAAAGAGCAAAAGAGCTTCAGATGGAAATCGAAGTTTTTGTACACGGAGCTCTTTGTATGTCGGTATCAGGTCAGTGCCTTATGTCTGCCATACTCGGTGGCAGAAGCGGAAACAGAGGACTATGTGCAGGACCTTGCCGCCTGCCCTTTGCCGCCGAAAACGGTACAGGCTACGATTTAAGCCTTAAGGATTTGTCTCTGCTTTCTCATATAGACAAACTTCAATCTATAGGTGTTAGCTCTCTGAAAATTGAAGGCAGAATGAAACGCCCCGAATATGTTGCCGCTGCAACCGCAGCCTGCCGCGCAGCAGTTGATACAGGCTTTGTACCCGACGAGCTTTCTAAATCCCTTAAAAACATTTTCTCCCGTTCAGGCTTTACTGACGGATATTTAACCGAAAATACAGGCAAAGAAATGTTCGGTATTCGTACTAAGGAAGATGTAGTTTCAGCAACTACCGCCTTTGCACCGCTGCATAGCCTTTACCGAAACGAGCGACAGTCTGTTCCCCTTTCGGCAGAAATTTTTGTAAGGGAAAATAAACAAACAGAGCTTATTTTAAACGACGCCAAAAACACCGTTCGGGTTTTAGGTGATGTACCCTCTGCCGCCAAAGTTAAGGCTACAGATGAAAATAGCATTACAGCGAGCATTTCAAAAATGGGCGGAACTCCCTACTATATTGAAGATATAAAATCACATATAGGCGATAATCTATATGTTTCTGCAAGCTCACTGAACACACTTAGAAGAAGTGCCGTTGAAGCTTTAAACGAAAAAAGATGCAAACCGCCTGAGTACACTATTTTAGAAGATGATATATTCATTCCAAAAACTTCAAGCGCTACTACACCGAAGCTCATAGCTCGATTTGATGCTGCAGAGCAAATCCCTGAAGGCACATCAAATCTATACGGAATTATGCTCCCGATAGAAGTTGAACCGCCCGAAAATTTACCCGACGGTGTTTTACTGATTGCAGACCTCCCGCGAGGAATTTTAAGTGAAGATTATATAAGGGCAAGGCTCTCTCTATTTAAAGAGAAAGGCTTTACTCACGCCTACTGTGGCAATATAGCCCTTATAGAAATCGCAAGGGAACTCGGCCTTAAGGTTATCGGCTCATCCGCTCTTAATGTTGCAAATTCTTCTGCCGCAGAGTTTATAAAGGATATGGGGGCAGATTTTATAACCCTTTCGGCTGAACTACTTTTAAGCGAATGTATAAAACTTGCATCCCCCATACCGAAAGGCATTTTCGCCTACGGAAGACTACCCCTTATGTTAACCCGCAACTGCCCTATAAAGAACGGACGGGACTGCAGGGACTGCAACCGAGATAATGTGATTACAGATAGAATGAATGTTTCCTTCCCTGTTCGTTGCAGGTCAGGTTTTTCTGAAATTTTGAACTCTACACCTATATGGCTTACAGACCGTTTAGTAGAAACTAAAGGATTAGATTTTTTAGTTTTATACTTTACTGATGAAGAAAGCAAGGACATATCGAAAATTATCGATATGTATGATTTGGGCGGCAATCCGCCTGAAAGTTATACACGAGGTCTTTACTACCGAAATCTCTTATAACAAAACAGTAAAAAGGTATGTGGAAATTTTCCACATACCTTTTTGTGTTTTAAAGACTATATTTATTGTCCAAAGGCGTTTAAAACATCTAGATAAATTACGCTTCTAAAACATCATCTGTTCCGAGTTTTACTGCTTCAAATTCTGCCTCAATTTCTGCACTTGGCTTCTTTGTGAGTAATGAAACCACAACTATAACAACAGATGAAATAATGAACGCCGGAAGAAGTTCATAAATTGCGAAAATGCCGCCGAGTTTGCTAATAAGAAGGTTCCATACAAAAACCATAACGCCGCCGCTTATCATACCTGCAATTGCACCCTCTCTTGTTGTTCTCTTCCAGAAGAGCGAGAATAGCATAATAGGACCAAAGGTTGCGCCGAAGCCTGCCCACGCAAATGAAACTATACTGAATATGATGCTATTTTCATCAAGTGCGATAACTATTGCTATAGCAGCAATAAGAAGAAGGGTTATTCTTGACATAATCATAACCTCTTTATCGCTTGCCTTTTTCTTGATAACACCCTGATAAACATTCTTAGCAAATGCAGATGCCGCAATAAGCAAATAAGAATCTGAGGAACTTATTGTTGCCGCTAAAATTCCTGCCATAACAAATCCTGCTAAAAGGGGCGGCAAAAAGTTTGTTGAGAGGGTTATGAAAATGTTTTCTGCGGAAGCCTTTGTGAGATGTTCGATGGGGAAAAGCTGTCTTCCAACAATTCCTATAAACACTGCAACTGCAAGTGATATAACAACCCATACCATCGCAATTCTTCTTGAAGCCTTAAGTTCGCCTTCTTTTCTGATAGCCATAAATCTAAGTAATACCTGAGGCATACCGAAATAGCCAAGTCCCCAAGCAAGAGAAGAGCAAATAGTAAGTATACTGTAATTGCCGGCATCACCAAAGATTGCCTTACCGCCTTCTACAAGCTGAGTACCTTGTGCATCAAGGGTTGGTGAAGCAATGCCAAAGAAATCTAAGGATCCGGGAATTTGCTTTGCGTTTTCAAAAACTGCGGCAAAGCCACCGGCATTAACAACGCATAAAACAACTATAACAACAAGCGCAGTTATCATAACGATTGCCTGCATAAAGTCAGAAGCGCTTTCAGCCAAAAATCCGCCGAGAAGTGTATAAAGAAGAACAAAAATTGCACCCAAAAGCATCATTGTAATATAAGGCGCACCAAACAATGTTGAGAAAAGTTTTCCGCAAGTTACAAGACAGCTTGCTGCATAAACCGTAAAGAAGACTAAGATAAAGAGAGCCGAAATCATAAGAATAACGGGATTCTTCTCTTTATAGCGGTTTGAGAAAAACTCAGGAAGAGTAATTGAATTATTAGCCTTAATACTGTATCTGCGAAGTCTTTTAGAGGTGATAAGCCAGTTTAGATATGTACCGATTGCAAGACCTATCGCAACCCACGCTGCATCGGCAACGCCACACCAATATGCAACACCTGGAAGTCCCATAAGAAGCCAACCGCTCATATCAGATGCCTCTGCGCTCATGGCTGTAACCCAAGGACCGAGTGACCTGCCACCGAGGAAGAATGCCTCACTGTTTTTATTTGCTTTTTTAGCGTACAAAACGCCGATTAAGATAACAATCGCCATATAAATGACCATTGAAACCAAAATCTGTACTGTGCTTGAACTCACAATAACATCTCCTTTGGAAATTTATATTCAAAAGTATACCATATTAAAAACCATAAATCAACAAGGAATTGAGTTAAACTTTTTTTAAGCAATACCGCCTTAAACCGCATAAAAAAGCGGTTTTTGATGTAGACTAAAGTCTATACCAAAAACCTACTAAAAATAAAACTTTATTTTTCTATCCGCTTTAAAAGAAAGGGAAGGAGATTTGCGGCGGAATTTTTAAGAGAATAGTCTCCGTTGCAAAGACACCAATCATATATCATAGCGCGTTCACAAAAAGCATAGTATTTGACAATTTCATTTACCGACTGCATATCGCCGATTTCTCCCTTTTTCTGACCGGAAACCACAATTTTACGAAGAAGTTTATAATAAACTCTGTTATGGTCAACAAGCTGCTTTTGATTTTTGGTTAAAAGCTGAGTCGAATAAAGTCTCTTAACAAGCTCTAAATCTATGGCATTCTCTATCATATCAAAAAGTTCACGGTTCAAAAACAAAAGGGTCTCGATGGCATTTTGTTCGGGCGATATTTTTTCTTCAAGTTCCTCATATTTTTCGTCAAAAAGATATGCAAGCGAGCCTATGAGCGCATCTTTATTTTCAAAATAATGATAAAACGAACCCTTAGAGGTGCCCGACTTTTTTATTATCTCGTCAATGGTGGTAGCCTCGTACCCATTATCATAAAAAAGGCTCCACGCCGCCGAAACTATTTTACTCTTTGTGTTTTGTCCTGTTTTCTTGCCCATTCAAATACCCCCTCGTATAAAATAATTATACCTTCACAAATTAGCTTTGTCAAATATACAAGTTTTGCCTTTTTAAATGCAAATCATTCCCAAACGCAATTAGAGCGCACCCTTTAGGCTACTGTCCTTAAAGGTGCGCTCTGATTTAGTTTTTCTTACATATTAAGAATCGCGTCTTTTAAAGCCTCTGCGCTCCTTACCTGCACGCTTTGCAGGCTTGCGGTCTTCTTCACCGTCGTCTTCAACAACTGCGCCGTTAACCTCTACAAGAGCATCTCTACGGGAAAGATTAATTCTGCCTTGGTCGTCAATCTCGGTAACCTTTACAAGCACCTGATCGCC
>CAYXID010000070.1:0-6395 GCA_964465535.1 uncultured Ruminococcus sp. | reverse complement strand
TAGCAGGCACTGCCGCGTTAGCGGGTATTGCATCTTTACTTACAAGCATAGCAGGTCTACCTGAAGTTAAAGAGAATTAAGCATGATAAAACCGCCCTTCCGTTTGGTTGGGCGGTTGAATTTTAGCCGTTGGCAACGTTATTAAAATGGGCGGTGTGTATTTTAAAATATGAATTTTATGTATTGTTTATTCCACCTTACAATTCACAACTTGAACATTCAAATCCAAATCACTACAAACACCAATTATTGTGACGGTTTGACCTTTTTTTAACTCCGCAAGCTTATCGACATCTTTTTTTTGAAAATTGCATTGAACGCAACTGAACATAGCGTTATCTACATTTAATAAAACATTAGCTGTTGTGATAAAACTTCCACTATTAATTTCACTAACTACTCCTGTTACTTTTATATTTTTCCCGGTATAAGTCTTTTCTGCTAAAACTTCATTATCACTAAAAGCTTTCCATAAATCATTAGCTGAAACTTCGATATAATTAGTTGTTTCTTCTGAAGAGACATTTTCTGAAGAAACATTATTATATTCTGGTTCTTCTTCGCCGTATAAAATACCCATAGTTGCAGCAAACGCAAAAATGATAACAATTACAGACAATATAACAGCAAGCTTTATATTGGATTTCTTTTTTTGTTTTTGATATGAGAATGAGTTACAACCGTTAGGGCAAAAATTGCCGTTGTAAAAAGTTTTACATTTTGGACATTGTTTAGGTGTGTTACAACCGTTAGGACAATAAGTTCCCTCAAAATCTAATCCGCATTTTTGACATTTCATAATTTTCCTCCAAAAATAAAAAAGTGTACAGCTATAAAAAACTGTACACTGAAAAATGCATAGTTTCTCACAGCTGCAACACACACTTTTACCAACAAATACGCAAAAGCGGAGAAACGCATTTTTACCCTAATAAAATGCGCAATTTGTTGGTTAAATATTCATCTGTGTGTTGCCCTCAAATAATATCATATTATTATCAAAAAAGCAAGAAAAATTAATAAACCTGTTTTTCTGCCAGGTCGGTAAGTTCCTTAAGGGATATCTTTGCGTTATTGCAAAACAAAACGAAGTTTTGTGCTCTTTCCTTATCAAAAAAGATATCAGGTATAGAGTCCACAACTTCACTTTTATTATTTTGCGCAGTTATTCCGTACACGATATGGTCGTTGTCTTCCTCATCAGTTACAATATCACTTCTTAGAGTGTATGTAATATCAGCCATTTCAAAACTCCCTTTTTTTAGGAATTTCATTAACCAGCTCTGCCTTCGAATATTCAAACCAGTTTAATCGCTGTCCGCAATTGTCACAAAAACTTTGCCAATCACTATACAATAAGTGTTTGCAGCTTGGACATATTGCGCGACAAAGCTTAACTTTTTCACTCTCTTGGCAAAAAACTTGTGTTACCGGCTTTGATTTAGCTTTATCTTCTTGTAAAGATTTTTCGCTTAAAAGCAAATCATTTGGATTCAACTCTAACGCCGTGCATAGCTTTTCAAGACTGGTCAACTTTGGTTCCGATTTACCGTTTTTGATATTGCTAACCTGCTCTCGCGTAAGCTTCGCCGCTTCTGCAACCGATTCAACAGTCAATTTTCTTTCTTGAATGATTTTTCTAAGCTTTGCTGACAATTCCTTTGTAAACATAATATAACCTCGACTCTTTGTAGGTCAGGTTGAATTATACGACTTTTTGTCTAATAGGTCTGTGAAACGCATTTCACAGCATCGTAATTCATCCTGCCGAGGTTCATTAATATTAATCCTTTATATATCTATTTACACTATGCACCACCGTACTGCGAGATAATTATCTGCGCATACTTAGGATTAGGATTTTTAATCTTTACAGGGTATTGTAATTTCTTTTCATATTGCCACATTTATTAATCCTCCATAAATTCTTTTTCCCACGGCCACGGACTGTCTATCCAATTCCATCTGTTGCCATCCCCCGCGTCCTTTGGGGTTAGAATATACTTACCAAAGCGCTGCTCGTATTCTTTTACGGCTTCTGCGCGAAGATTTCTGAACTTATCAAGGAGGGCGAGTCCCTTTTGACATTTTGGATTAGTGTCAAGATAAAGCACTAGCTCGTGTATGGCAAAGTCTATCTCGTATATCTTTCTGCGAAGCGTTCTTTTATCTTCCATAATCACAGCCTCCTGCCATAAAGGGTTTATCAAGTTCAGGATATAGCGTTCCCCTTTTAAATGCATCGGTGAAACTGTAAATAGTCGATATTCTTTGTGGCTGAATAAAGACCATTGCCGAATCACCTTGCTCACAGTTACAGGTGTTCATTGAATCCATACAAACACCGTCATCACTGTTAATATTTATTCTCATTTGGATTTCCCCTTTTTTAACTTTTCGGTGTAGATTGCCTACACTAACTATCTTATTCAAGGCGCGTTTTTTCTGTTAAGAACATATTCAAATTGTAAATGTGAACAAATTGTTAACAATTGTTTTTTGTATCGATAAATTGATTTTTTCTATTGTTAAATTGAGGAAAATATTATATAATGAACTTGATTGGTTTTATACATTGTTAAATCAATAACAATTTAACTTTCTACTTGCTTTTTTGGGAGGTGCAAAAGGATGTCAGATGTGTTAACAGTAGTTGTTTTAGGCATAGGCGTTGTATTTATCGGTCTAATTGCGATAGTAATTCTTTGTAAGATTATGAGTGCTTTCTGCAAGGATTCTGATAAAAATGATACCGTGCAACAGAGTGTAACTGTTCCCCCTGTTCAAAACGCGCCGATACAAAACCGTCAAGAAATTCTTGCCGGCGTTTGTGCCGTTATTGCTGAAGAACTCGGAACAGATATTGAAGCTTTAAAAGTTATTTCATTCAAAAAAATATAAACTATAAAAGAAAAGGTGTAAAATTATGAAAAAATACAATGTAACTGTAAACGGAACCGCTTATGAAATCGTTTTAGAGGTAGCTGACGCTGCCGATGTTAAGGCAACTGCTCCCGCAGCACCCGCTGCTGCTCCTGCTCCTGCTGCCGCTCCTGCACCTGCAGCCCCTGCTGCTCCTGTTGCTGCCGGCGGAGAAACCGTTACAAGCCCGATGCCCGGAACAATCTTAAATGTTGTTGTAACAAACGGCGCTGCTGTTAAAAAGGGTGATGTTCTTATGGTGCTTGAAGCTATGAAGATGGAAAATGAAATCATGGCTCCTTGCGACGGTACTATCGCTTCTGTTAATGTAACAAAAGGTGCTTCTGTTGATACAGGCGCTGTTCTCTGCGTTATCGCTTAATTTTAAAGATAACAAAAAGGAGAAATTAAAATGTTAGAGTCTTTTTTAAATTTCTGGGAACAAACCGGATTTTATATGATGATTAACGGTTTTATGGCTGATGGCGGCTGGAAAAACCTTGTTATGATTCTTGTTTCCTTCTTGCTTTTATGGCTTGCCATCAAAAAGCAGTTTGAACCGCTTTTGCTTATAGGTATTGCCTTCGGTATGTTACTTACCAACCTTCCCGGTGCTGAAATGTATCATCCTGAGCTTTGGACAAAGTTTATGAATGGCGAAATCGGCTACGGAACAATTATGCACGACGGCGGTCTTTTAGACATCCTTTACATCGGTGTTAAATCCTGTGTTTATCCCTGCCTTATTTTCGTAGGAATCGGCGCTATGACCGACTTTGCCCCTCTCATTTCAAATCCTAAATCTTTGCTTTTAGGGGCTGCCGCACAGATAGGTATTTTTATTACCTTTGTGGGTTGCGTATATTTAGGTTTCCCTCAAGAAGCTGCCGCATCTATCGGTATTATCGGCGGTGCTGACGGTCCTACCGCAATTTACACCACCTCTAAGCTCTATCCTGACCTTTTAGGTCCTATCGCCGTTGCAGCTTATAGCTATATGGCTTTAGTTCCGGTAATTCAGCCCCCCATTATGAGACTGCTTACCACTAAGAAAGAGCGCGCAATCGTTATGAAACCGCTTCGTCAGGTTTCAAAGCGTGAAAAGATTTTATTCCCGATTGTTGTTACTACCTTTGTTGCATTCCTCGTTCCCTCAGCTACTCCTCTTGTTGGCTCCCTTATGCTCGGTAACCTCTGGAAAGAATCAGGTGTTGCAGAGCGTCTTTGCAAGACCGCTCAGAACGAACTTATGAACATTGTAACAATATTCCTCGGTATTTCTGTTGGTGCTACTGCTACTGCACAGACCTTCCTTAATACTGACACATTAAAAATTCTTGCTATGGGTGTTGCCGCATTCGGTCTCGGTACCGCAGGCGGTGTATTGCTCGCTAAGTTTATGAATCTCTTTACCAAAAATAAAATCAATCCCCTCATCGGCTCTGCCGGTGTTTCCGCTGTTCCGATGGCTGCGCGTGTATCTCAAATGGAAGGTCAGAAGGCAAATCCCTCTAACTTCTTACTTATGCACGCTATGGGTCCGAATGTTGCAGGCGTTATCGGTTCAGCAATCGCTGCCGGCGTTTTAATTGCAGTTTTCGGTTAATGGAGGTAAATTTTAATGGAAAATAAGAAACTTTTTATAACCGATACTATTCTTCGTGACGCGCATCAGTCTCAGGCTGCTACCCGTATGAGAATTGAGGATATGATTCCTGCTCTTGAAAAGCTTGACAAGGTAGGCTATTGGTCTGTTGAGTGTTGGGGCGGTGCCACATTCGACTCTTGTATGCGTTTTCTAAACGAAGACCCCTGGGAAAGACTTCGCACCATAAAGAAGCATATGCCCAACACAAAGCTTCAGATGCTTTTACGCGGTCAAAACCTTTTAGGTTACAAGCACTACTCGGACGATGTTGTTGACGCTTTCGTTAAAAAGTCCATTGAAAACGGAATTGAAGTCATCCGTATTTTCGATGCTTTAAACGATGTAAGAAATATTGAACAGGCAATGAAGAGCTGCAAAAAATACGGCGGTATTTGTGAAGCAGCATTAAGCTATACTGAAAGCCCCGTTCACAATGAAGATTATTTTGTAGAACTTGCAAAGAAGCTCGAAAAGATGGGCGCCGATGTAATTTGTATCAAGGATATGGCAAATCTGCTACTCCCCTATGATGCATATTCACTTGTTAAAAAGCTCAAGGAAAATGTAAAGGTTCCGATTCATCTTCATACCCACAACACCACGGGTACAGGCGATATGACATATTTAATGGCTGTACAGGCAGGCGTTGATATTGTTGACTGTGCACTTTCTCCCTTCGCTAACGGAACATCAAACCCCGCAACAGAGGCTCTTGTAGCAACCCTTCAGGGTACCGAGCGTGATACAGGTCTTGATGTATCTGAGCTTGGCGACATTGCGGCTCACTTCCGTACCGTTGCTGACAAGATGAAGGCTGCAGGCACACTCGACCCCAAGGTTTTAAATGTTGATACAAAAACTCTTTTATATCAAGTTCCCGGCGGTATGCTTTCAAACCTTATTTCGCAGTTAAAACAAGCTAATGCAGAAGACAAATACTACGATGTATTAGCAGAGGTGCCGAGAGTTAGAAAGGATTTTGGATTCCCTCCCCTTGTTACTCCTACAAGCCAGATTGTTGGCACACAGGCAGTTTTAAATGTTTTGTCGGGCGAGAGATACAAGATGGTTCCAAAGGAATCTAAGGCACTTCTTCGTGGCGAATACGGTAAATTACCGGGTGAAGTTAATGAAGAGGTACGCCGTAAGGCTATCGGCAACGATACCGTTATCGCTTGCAGACCTGCAGATTTAATCGAACCCGAGCTTAAGAAATATGCAGTTGAATTAAAGGAAAAAGGCATTGGCAAATATGAAGAAGATATTTTAAGCTATGCCCTCTTCCCTCAGGTTGCAGAAAAGTTCTTCGCAGTTCGCGATAAGGCTCCCGTTATTGATGAAAACGGCGTTCGCAATCTTATTGTAGAAGACCTTTCGGTATAACAAAACAAAAAAATCACCCTCAAACACACTTTTGTGTTTGAGGGTGTAATTTTTGCATTAAATTTTATGCTTTGCCAACAGAACCGAAGAGCTCCATCTTTTCTTTAACGGTAGCCTTAATAGCCTCAACGCCGTCTGCTAAAAGCTTTCTGGGGTCAAATCCCTTACCCTGTAGGTCTTTTCCTGCCTCAACATATTTACGAACAGCAGCAGCAAAAGCTAACTGACACTCGGTATTAACATTGATTTTTGATACACCTAAAGAAATAGCCTTCTGTATCATTTCAGCAGGGATACCTGTACCGCCGTGAAGAACGAGAGGCATATCGCCTGTAAGCTGCTGAATAGCATCAAGAGTATCGAAGCTTAAGCCTGCCCAATTTTCAGGATATTTACCGTGAATATTACCGATACCTGCAGCGAGCATTGTAACACCTAAATC
>CAYXID010000069.1:0-6516 GCA_964465535.1 uncultured Ruminococcus sp. | reverse complement strand
AAGCTACACTTGCCGCCGATTCACAGGCGGCAAAGGCTGTTTCATATCTTCGCACAATTTTAGAGCAGTTTGGCTGCAAGGATGTTGCAATCAAGGTGGCTGAGCGTGAGGGCTGCACATATATTATGCTTGACGGCGAAGGTCTTGGCGTGATTATCGGTCACAGAGGCGAGACCTTGGACGCTCTTCAGTATTTAGTAGGCTTGGCTGCAAACGGAGCCGGCGGATACTATAAGGTGTCTCTTAATATCGGTGATTACCGTCAGAGAAGAGAGCAGACATTAACAGACCTTGCAAAGCGTGTAAGTGAGCAGGTTCTCCGCACAGGAAAGAACCGCACATTAGAGCCGATGAACCCCTATGAGCGCCGTATAATTCATACTGCAGTTCAGAATATTGAGGGTGTTGTTTCTAACTCCTTCGGTGAAGGTTCAGGCAGACGCGTTGTAATCGCTGTTGAGGGCGGGGACATCCGTCCCCAAAGGCGAGACGGCGGCAGAGGCAGAAACTCAGGCCGTGGCAGAAGAAACGACCGCCCAAGCAATAAGGTAGAGGCACCTATTAGAGAGCCTAAAAAGGATATCGAAGCTCCCCTCTACGGAAAAATTAATTAAAATGAAAACGGTAGGATAAATTCCTACCGTTTTTTTAATTTAGTTTAAAATAATTTTTTTGGACTTCTATAATTCCTTCGCTTTTAAGCTTGCTAATTTCTACCGATAAGCCGCTTCTGTCAACACCTAAAAAGTCGGCAAGCTCTTGGCGGTCAAAGGGGATATAAAAGCTTTTCTGCCCCGACTTCTTAGCCATATCTGCAAGATATGCGAGCAACTTTTCCCTTGTTGTCCGCTTTGAAACGATTTCTAATTTAGAGTGAAAAAGGATATTCTTTTGGGCAAGGTCCCGCATTAGATTAAAAATCAGTTTTTGATGAAAGCCGCAAGCATTTTTGCAGGTGTGAAGAATGTGGGTCATATCAATAAGCATAATTTCTGCGGGTTCGTTTGCAATAATCTGTACAGGAATCTGATTTACCTCTGCGGCGGCAAAAGCCTCACCAAAAAGCTCTGCTTCATATACTTCGGTAATTATGTTTCGGTTTCCAAAATAGTCGATGCTTATAATCTGCACCGAGCCTGAAAGCACAATGCCTAAATATTTTGCCTGACTTCCTTCACGGAAAACAGTGTATTTTTTATCGTAGCTGTCCACTTTAGCTCCAAGACAGGACAAGAGCCTTAAAAGCTCCTCCTCCTCAATTCCGTAAAAAAGAGGGCATTTTTTTAAAATTTTTAAATATTTTTTCATAAAATCTCCGTTTTGTTGAAAATTCAACATACTTTTTGGGTATATTATAATATACTCTTTTTAGAAAATCAAGGAGGTCCTTTATGAAAATCGCATTTTTTGATGCAAAACCCTATGATAAACCCTCTTTTGAGGCGTATTCGTCAAAAAACGGAATTGAATTCAAATATTTTGAAACAAAGCTTAATGAGGATACGGCGCGTCTTGCAGGCGGCTTTGACGGCGTATGTGTTTTCGTAAACGATACCGTAGATGCCGCGGTTATAGATAAACTTTACGAGCTTGGAGTAAAGGTGATAGCACTTAGGTGTGCGGGCTTTAATAATGTTGATGTGAAATATGCCAAGGGCAAGCTCCATATTGTAAGAGTACCCGCCTATTCGCCCTATGCCGTAGCAGAGCATACAATAGCGCTGCTGTTAACCTCTATCAGAAGAATACACAAGGCATATATTCGCTCAAGAGATTTTAACTTCAGTCTTTCGGGTATGACAGGCTTTGATTTGTACGGAAAAACGGTAGGCGTTATCGGAACGGGTAAGATAGGCAGAGTTTTTATTGATATATGTAAAGGCTTTGGAATGAAGGTATTAGCCTTTGATAAATTCCCCGCAAAAGAAATTGATAACGGCGATACTGTAAAATATTGCCCTCTCGATGAGCTTTTTGAAAAGAGCGATATAATCTCGCTTCACTGCCCATTAACCGAAGAAACTCATCATATTATCAACAATAATGCGATTGATAAGTGCAAAAAGGGTGTGGTTATTCTGAACACCTCGAGAGGAGCCCTTGTTGACGCTGAAGCACTGCTTGAGGGAATTAAGTCTAGAAAGGTAGGAGCCGCTTGCCTTGATGTTTACGAGGAGGAGGCTGACCTCTTTTTCGAGGATAACTCGCAGCACATTGTTGAGGACGATATATTGGCAAGACTTATCTCGATGCCAAATGTGATAGTTACCTCGCATCAGGCGTTTTTAACCGAGGAAGCACTCGATAATATTGCCGAAACAACAGTAGAGAATATTAAAATGATTTTAGAAAACGGGCAGTGCCCCAATGAGCTTTGCTATAAGAGGGGCAATACCGAAGACTGCAAAAACGGAAAATGCTTTTAGGAGGAAGAATATGATTAGAAAAATAATTAAGATAGACAATGAAAAGTGTAACGGCTGCGGTGCTTGTGCTGCGGCCTGCCACGAGGGCGCAATTGAAATGGTAAACGGTAAGGCAGTATTAACGCGAGAGGATTACTGCGACGGACTAGGCGACTGCCTCCCCGCTTGCCCTACAAACGCCATAAGCTTTGAAGAAAGAGAAGCCCCCGAATATAATGAGGCGGCGGTGCTTAAAGCAAAGGCACAAAGGATGTCGGCAACACTGCCTTGCGGCTGCCCTGGTACAAATGCTAAGGCAATTAAGCGAGAGCGCATTCAGGCGCCCACAACAGCGAGTGTTACAAGCGAGCTTTCTCAGTGGCCCTGTCAGATAAAGCTGGTGCCGCCAAACGCCCCTTATTTTGACGGTGCAAATCTGCTTATAGCTGCCGACTGTACAGCCTACGCTTACGGAAATTTCCATAACGATTTTATAAGAAATCATATAACCTTAATCGGTTGTCCTAAGCTTGACGAGGGAGATTATTCAGAAAAGCTTACCCGAATAATTTCCGAAAACAATATAAAAAGCGTAAAGGTTGTTCGTATGGAGGTGCCGTGCTGCGGCGGTATTGAAAACGCGGTAAAAAAGGCGCTACAACAAAGCGGAAAGTTTATTCCGTGGCAGGTTGTAACAATATCAACCGATGGAAAAATTATTGATTGAAAAATGTAATGATTAATGATAGAATAATAGGTGAAAATACATAAAGAGGTGTAATTTGGTGATTACAAAGGATATTAAATATATCGGTGTAAACGATCATAAAATTGACCTTTTCGAAGGTCAATATATCGTGCCGAACGGAATGGCATATAATTCTTATGCGATAATAGATGAAAAAATTGCGATAATGGACTCTGTTGATGCCGCTTTCGGCGAGGAATGGATTTCAAATATCGAAAAAGCTCTTGAGGGAAGAAGTCCTGATTATTTGATTGTTTCTCATATGGAGCCTGACCATTCTGCTAATATATTTAATTTTGCAAACAAATATAAAGGTGCAAAAATAGTGGCATCACAAAAGGCGTTTACAATGTGTAAAAACTTTTTCGGCACCGATTTTGCCGAGAGGCAGATAGTAGTCGGCGAGGGTGACACCTTAAATCTCGGACAGCACACCCTTACCTTTATAACCGCACCAATGGTGCATTGGCCCGAGGTTATAATGACCTATGATAGCACAGATAAGGTGCTTTTCTCTGCCGATGGATTCGGTAAATTCGGTGCTCTTGATGTTGAAGAAGATTGGGCTTGCGAGGCAAGACGCTACTATATAGGTATCGTTGGTAAATACGGTGCTCAGGTTCAGGCGGTGCTTAAAAAGGCGGCGGCGCTTGATATCGAAAAGATTTGCCCGCTTCACGGTCCCGTATTAAGTGAAAATCTCGGATATTATATTAATTTATATGATAAATGGTCTAGTTACACCCCTGAAGAAGAGGGAATTATGATAGCCTACACTTCGGTTTACGGTAACACCAAAAAGGCGGTAGAGCTTCTTGAGAGAGAGCTTATAGAAAAGGGTGCCGCAAAGGTTGTTGTAAACGACCTTGCAAGATGCGATATGGCAGAGGCTGTAGAGGACGCTTTCCGTTATTCAAAGCTCGTTCTTGCAACAACAACCTATAATAACGATATCTTCCCGTTTATGAGGGAATTTATAAATCACCTTACCGAGCGTGGCTTTAAAAACCGCAAAATCGGTATTATTGAAAACGGAAGTTGGGCACCAAATGCTGCTAAGGTGATGAAAGGTATGCTTGAAAAGAGCATAAACCTAACCTTTGCCGAAAATGAGGTTAAAATACTTTCGGCAATGAATGAAGACAATAAGGGTCAAATCTCGGCTTTGGCCGATGAACTAATAAAATAAAATTTTACGGAGGAAAAACTTATGAAGAAGTATGTTTGCAATGTATGCGGTTGGGTATACGATGAGGCAGAAGGTTTACCCGAGCAGGGAATAGCACCCGGTACTAAGTTTGAAGACCTTCCCGATGATTTTCAGTGTGCTCTCTGCGGAGTAGGTAAAGACGATTTCAGCGAAGAATAATTTAAGAATTTGCAGCAATATAAAAAGACGGACGGTATTTTACCGTCCGTCTTGCTTTTTGCTAATTACTTTTTTCTGCCAAGAAAACTGCTTGCATTTTGGGCATTTCATATATCTTGTTCTGTTAATATGCATTGCCCATAACACACTGCTAAAGGTTGGTACATAACGGTTTTTGCATTTTTGACACTCGTAATATCCTGCAGTCTGTTCGATTTTTAAGGCATATACAAGACCTATCAGTGCCACAAGGAAACCAGATATAATAAAGGTTATTCTCAACCAATTTTCCATATTAAAAAATGATGCAACAAAGGTAAATCCAAGCAGAATGATCATTGAAAGTATACCTATTAAAATTTCTAATGAAAGTAATTTTTTGTCTGTTTGCTCTTTTTGACTTGTCAACTCTAGTAGTAATTCTTCGGTTTTCTCTCTATAATTATCCATAACAATTATCTCCCCACTTAATAAATCATTTACGGTAATTTTCAAAATTTTACATAAATCGAGCATAATGGAAGAATCGGGCATAGCTTTGCCTCTTTCCCATTTTGATACTGCTCTGTCGGTGATGTTTAGTTTTTCTGCCAACTGCATTTGTGTTAAATTCTCTCGTTTTCTGCACTCGGCAATAAACCTTCCGATTTTTAGCTGTTCCATATGTTTTCTCCTTTCACCGTTAGTATACCGCTCGATTTAAAAAAAGTACACATACCGTTAGTTGAGTTGGGGGAATTTATTGTATAATCGACTTTTGGTTTGATAAGATAATTTTATCATATAAAAAAACAAAGAGCAAGACTTGGTCTTGCTCTTTATTGCTTAAATTTATACGGTTATTATAAAACTAAAGAGGGGGCGGAATAAACTCTGCCTGCAAGCTCTTGATTTAGCATATAAAGGCTCTTAGGGTCAGAACCGAACAATTCCATTTTGGTAATCAAATCGTTAGCGTTGGTTTCTTCCTCGCCCTGCTCCTTTACAAACCAGTCAAGGAACTGCATAGTACGGAAATCCTTAACCTCGTAAGCGGCAGCATAAATATCGTTTATAAGCGAGGTAACATATTCCTCATGCTCAAGACCTGCTTTAAGTACATCCATGTGACTGTTAAGCTCTTTGTCCGGCTTAGCAATAGCCTCAAGGGTAACCTTTTGATTTTCGTTTTGAAGATAGGTGTAGAAAAGCATTGCGTGGTCTCTTTCCTCTTGAGCCTGAATCATATACCAGTTTGCAAAACCGTCAAGACCTGCATCCTCAAAATAATTAGAAAATTCAAGATATAAATATGCGGAATAAAATTCCTTGTTAATTTGCTGATTAAGCAGCTCATGTACTTTTGTGTTCATAAATTTGCCCTCCAATTTTTTCTTTAATTATACCGCAGAGAAATTGGATTTTCAATAAATATTTTGTTAAGATTATGGATTGGGAGAATTCTTACATATTTAGTGATATTATATTCGCCCTAAACTGCCCGAAGGGATTTTGTCTCGGCGCTGCCGCGCCTATCGCCTCGCTGACGCTCGTTGCCGCGCCTAAAAAACAGTCCACCGGACTATTTTTACGGCTTGTTCGAATCCCTTCCGTTTTAAGAAAACCAAACAAAAAAGCACAAACCCAAGGGTTTATACTCTTTTGTTTGGAAAGGGTGTACGAATCTGAAGTCTTTTGATTTTTATAGTTATGTGTTTGAACTTCTACATATCGTTATAATTTGTCGGCAACGCCGACACCGAAACGATTCATTATTCATCAGCGAAGCGACTTCATTATTCATTACGGAAATCCGTTTTAATGAATGATGAATATTGAATAATGAATAGTGAATAATACAAAACAAAAATCCTAACGACTAAAGTCGACAGGATTTTCGTTTTGGAAAGGTTGTACGAATTCGATGCCCCTTGAATTTTTGACCTATGAGTTCGAACCCCTACATATTATTTTTAAGATATTCATTAGCCTGTTTAAGTAAAAGTTTTGTATCG
>CAYXID010000068.1:0-6571 GCA_964465535.1 uncultured Ruminococcus sp. | reverse complement strand
ATCCCGAATATCAGTTGTTTGAAGATACCGTTTTTGAGGATATCGCGTTTGGTCCTAAAAATATGGGACTTTCGGGCGACGAACTTAAAACACGGGTTTTAGATATAGCAAGGCTTATGGGAATTAAAGAAGAATATCTCGATAAATCACCCTTTGATTTATCGGGCGGTGAGAAGCGAAGAGTTGCAATCGCCGGCGTTATGGCAATGAAGCCTGAGGTAATAATTTTTGATGAGCCTGTAGCCGGGCTTGACCCAAAGGGCAGAAATGATGTTATTAATATGATTTATAACTATAGACAAGCCTATAATGCTACTGTGTTTGTTGTATCTCATAATATGGAGGATATGGCTCAAATAGCCGATAAACTTATAGTTTTATCAAATGGTAAGCTTATAGCCTTTGATACTGTAGAAAAGATTTTTTCGAATAAGGAAATTCTTTCTAAAGCGGGTCTTAATCCGCCGATAGTGACTAGGGTTATGGACGCCTTGCGCGAAAAGGGGATAAAGGTTCCCGAAAATATCTTTACCGTGAGCGCTGCTGTCGACTTTTTGTTAAACTACGAAAAGGAGGGCGAGGCTGATGATTAAAGATATCACATTTGGTCAGTATTATGACTCTAAATCCTTTATTCATAAGATGGACCCTCGCTCAAAGATACTTCTGCTTATTTTTCTGATTGTGTTTTTGTTTATAGCAGGAAATTTCTATTCTCAGGGATTAGCAGCGGCTTTTATAATCTTTGTGCTTATAGTTACAAGGGTGCCTATAAAAATGTATCTTAAAAATTTAAAGGTAATTTTGCCTATCGTTATTTTCACATCTCTTATAAATATGTTCTATAGCGGTGGGGGAAATGAAATCTTTAAGTTTTGGATTTTTACTTTAACTAGTGAGGGCATTTACAAAGCGATTTTTATGTCGCTTAGAATTATGCTTTTAATTTTAGCAAGTGCCTTTTTAACCTATACTACAACCCCTAACGATTTAACCGATGCGATTGAATCTCTTTTGTCACCGCTTAAATTTGTAGGTCTAAAAAATGCGGTTCATACACTTGCTATGATGATGACCATCGCTCTTCGCTTCATTCCGACTCTCATTGAGGAAACAGAGAAAATTATGAATGCTCAAAAGGCGAGAGGAGCCGACCTTGAAAGCGGTAATCTGCTTCAAAGAATAAAGGCTTTGGTTCCTATTTTAATACCCTTGCTTATTTCTTCTGTAATGCGTGCTTTTCAGCTTGCCGAGGCAATGGAGTGTCGTTGCTATAACGGAGGCGTTGGAAGAGTTAGAATGCGAAAGCTAAGCTTTTCTGTTCGCGATTTTATAGCACTTATAATTTCAATATTCTTTTCATTGTCTGTTATTTTATTAAATTCGCTCTAATAAAGGAGGTATCGCATATGAAAAGGGTCTTGCTTAAAATTTCATATGACGGTACCAATTACCACGGTTGGCAGGTACAGCCTAATGCCGTTACAGTGCAAGAGGTTTTACAGGAATCGCTTTACAAGGTATTAGGCAATAAACCTAGTGTTACGGGTTGCAGTAGAACAGATGCGGGTGTTCACGCGAATGAGTTTTACTGTCACCTTGACTGTGACGATAAAATTCCCGAAACTGCTTTTTTAAAGGGTCTTAATTCTGTTTTGCCAAACGATATAGTTGTAAAGGACTGCAGAGAAGTTGCAAACGATTTTCACGCTAGGTATAGTGCTAAGGGAAAAGAGTATGTTTATAACACCTTCTTAGAGGAAAATCAAAATCCCTTTTATATTCGTTATGCGCTACCTCTAAAACGGCCTATTGATTTGGATAGGGCAAATACCTTTTGTGCATCAATTGTGGGCACTCACGATTTTTTACCCTTTTCTTCGTCAGGCAGAACGGTTACAGATACCGTTAGAACAGTTAACTACTGTGAGATAAGAAAGAACGGAGATTTTACAAGTCTTTATATATCGGCAGACG
The DNA here is from genome assembly GCA_964465535.1 of uncultured Ruminococcus sp. Taxonomy (GTDB): domain Bacteria; phylum Bacillota; class Clostridia; order Oscillospirales; family Acutalibacteraceae; genus UBA737. The sequence continues at coordinate 4,594 of CAYXID010000068.1, read as the reverse complement.
GATTTCTTTACAATATGGTCAGAATTATTGTTGGAACGGCGCTTGAGGTTTCAAACGGGAGATTATCGCCCGACTGTGCAGAGGGAATTTTCAAAACGGGAGAGCGCGCACTTGCAGGGCCTACCGTATCACCAAACGCTCTATTCTTAAATAAAGTATTTTATTAAAGGAGGCTTTTTTGTGCCTGATTATAAAAAAAGAAAAGTTAAAAAAAGCTTTCATATTAATAAAAAGCCCAAAAAGGTTAAAAACAGAGATATTGAAACCTTTGAGATGAATCCAAAGGAGAAGAAAAAAGCGGAAAAACGCCCTGTAAGGAATCTTAACATCGTAAAGGGTAAGAAGCTGGAGCGTATGAGAAAAACCCGTATAACGATGCTTTCAGCCCTCGTTTTAGCGGTTGCTTTTATCCTTGTTTCTGTTTTTACCCCCGTAAGCATTTTCGAATCTTTAGGTAATACATTATCCCTTATAGGTCAAGGTCATTATCCTTTTGATTTGTCAGGTAGTGAAACCTTAAATGCAGTTTCAAATAACGGATATTACCATATTTTAACCGATACTACTCTTGATGTAAGGGCAAATAGCGGTAAACAGGTTTTGAATATATCACACGGATTTTCGAGCCCTGTTTTAAAGGTTGGCTCAGGCAGAGCGCTTGTCTTTGACCAAGGTGGAAAAGATTTATTTATTATAAACCTTAAGGAAAAGCTCACAGAAGCAAGCGTTAAGGGCGATATTTTAAATGCCGATATTGCTAGAAACGGCTCTTATGCAGTAGCCTATACATCGGATAGTCACGCTGCTGTTGTAAGTGTGTATAACCGTAACGGTAAACTGCTTTATGAGTGGTATAGTGCCGAAGAAACCGTAAATAATATCACAATCTCGCCAAACGGTAAAAAGATAGCTGTTTCGGTTGTTACGGCTAAGGGCGGTAAATTAAAATCAAAGCTTTATGTCTTTAAATATGATTCGGCAAATCCCGTTTATACCCTCGATTTAGAGGACGACTTGGTATATGCTTTGCAGGGCGGAAATTCTTCGGGATTTATGTTGCTTACAAAAAATAAATTCAGATATATCGGTTGGTCAAAATTTAAAACTACCGAGTATAGCAACGATTTCGAGCTTTCTATGTTCAGAAGCGGCTCAAACGGTATAGTTTTAGTTTATAGCAGAGCCAACAATAAGAGCGATAACCGAATTGTTGTATTAAATAAAAGAGGTAAGCTTATATCAGAGTTCAATTTTAACGGACCTATAAGTGATATTCAGATAGCCTCTGGTCATATTTATTGTATCAGTGATACCTTGGTTTCTATTTTCAGTAGAGAAGGCGAGCTGCTGCGTCAGGGTGAATGTATCTTCGGCGCGGTAAGGCTTTCGGTTTTATCGGGATATTCCGTTGCTGTAATCAGAAACGATGAAGTATCAAGACTTGAAATTAAAAAGTGAGAAATGAGGGTTTTGTTTGAGCTATTTGGTTGATTTAATTATAGTTTTAATTTGTCTTATAACAGTTATTATTTCTGCGAAAAAAGGCTTCGTTGCAACCGTTACTAAAGCAGTTGGATTTATTTTAGCCTTTGTTGTTGCGATGAATTTAGGCGCTTATCTTTCGGATTTTACATACGATAAGATTATCGAGCCGTCCTTGGTTGAAACTACAGTTTCGGCAATATCTGATACCGTAGAAGATACCTCTAAAAATGTTTTTGAAGCGTTGCCCTCATTTATCGGCGATAATTTAGATAAGTTCGGAATTTCTAAGGATAGCTTAAGTTTTACTTCTGCCGATTCAAAGGCAAAAATTGAAAAAGCGGTCACTGATATTTCGAGAGAAAATATAAAACCTGTTGTTTCAAATCTTTTGTCAATACTCTTTACAGTGATTATATTTGTAATTTTACTGATAGTAGTAAAATTCCTTTCTAAGTTTATAAATAAGCTGTTTTCCTTTAGTATTGTCGGAAAACTTAATAGATTCCTCGGCGGTCTTTTAGGTCTGCCTTTAGGAGTTGTTTATTCGTTCTTGTTCTGTATCATAATAAAACTTGTGGTTTCAATTACAGAAAACGGATTTTTGATTTTTAATAATCAAGTTCTCGAAAATACACATATATACAATTGGTTGATTTCAATTTCACCGTTTAATTAATATTAAGGAGTCCCTAAATGAAACTATGTTCAAAATGCAATAAAAGGCCTGCCGTAGTATTTTTGGCAGACCCTATGAATCCTAATTCAGAGCCGATGGGCTATTGCTTATCCTGTGCGAAGGAGCTTGGTATAAAGCAGGTAGACGCTATGCTCGAAAAGATGAATATATCCGACGAGGATATTGGTGCTATGGAAGAGCAGCTTATGGAAGCAATGTCCTTTATGGAAAATGAGGATGCTGATTTAAATGACGAAACCTTTGATTTGGGTACAGCCCCCGCATTTCCGTTTTTGAATAATCTTTTTGGTAGTATATCCCCAAAAGGCAAAGAAAAAGCGGATAGCGATGCCGAAAAGGGAAGTAAAAAGGGTGAGAAAAACTCAAACCCTAAAAATAAAAAGAAAAGGTTTATGGAGCAGTACTGCACGAACCTTACACAGCGCGCAAGAGAAGGAAAACTCGATAATATCATCGGCAGAGAAAGAGAGCTTTATCGTACAATACAAATTCTTTCACGCCGCTCTAAAAATAACCCTTGCCTTATAGGTGAGCCGGGTGTTGGTAAGACAGCAATTGCTGAAGGTCTTGCTTTAAAGATTGTTAACGGTACCGCCCCTGCAAGACTTCTCGATAAAGAAATCTATCTTTTAGATTTAACAGGACTTGTTGCAGGAACACAGTTTAGAGGTCAGTTTGAAAGTAGGGTAAAGGGTCTTGTTGAAGAGGTTAAGGCTGCAGGTAATATAATTCTCTTTATTGATGAAATTCATAATCTTGTTGGCGCGGGCGACTCTGCAGAAGGCTCTATGAATGCCGCTAATATCTTAAAACCGGCACTTTCGAGAGGCGAAATTCAGGTAATCGGCGCTACAACCTTTAAGGAATACAGAAAGTATATCGAAAAGGATGCTGCCCTTGAGAGAAGATTTCAACCTATTATTATCGAGGAGCCCTCTATTGACGATGCCGTTGAAGTGTTGCTCGGTGTTAAAAGCTATTATGAGGGTTATCATAGTGTTACCATCCCCGATAGCATTATAAGAAAGGTTGTACTCTTGTCTGAAAGGTATGTAACAGATAGATTTTTACCCGATAAGGCTATTGACCTTTTGGATGAAGCCTGTGCCTGTGCTAGTCTTAAAAATAAAGCTATTGATGACCTTTATCTTGCTAATAAAAAAATTGCCTCAGCTTCGGTAGAACTTGAAGAATTAGAAGCAGAGGTTGATAACCTCGATTTTGAGAAAATAGCACTTTTAAAGGCTAATATCGAAAAATATAAAAAGACTGCGGATGAGCTTTATGCACCGGCATCTAATAATACTGTTACCGAAAAGGATTTAGCCTATGTAATTGAGCTTTGGACAGGTATTCCTGCATCCAAGGTTGAGGAGAGCGACCTTAAAAAGCTGTCCACCTTAGAGGAGGACTTGAATAAAAGAGTTATAGGTCAGGAGGAGGCAACGAGACTTGTAACCGCTGCAGTTAAGCGTTCAAGGGTTAAAACCAGTACGGTTCATAGACCCGCATCCTTTATTTTTGTTGGTCCTACAGGTGTTGGTAAAACCGAGCTTGTAAAGGTGCTTTCTGAGCAGTTGTTCAGCACTCCTGAAACTATGATTAGACTTGATATGTCTGAATTTATGGAAAAGCACTCTGTTTCAAGATTAATCGGTGCGCCTCCCGGATATGTGGGATATGATGAGGCAGGTCAGCTTACCGAAAAGGTACGCCGTAAACCTTATTCTGTAATTTTATTTGACGAAATTGAAAAGGCACACCCCGATGTTCTTAATATTCTTCTTCAGATTTTGGATGACGGTAGGGTAACAGATGCGCAAGGCAGAGTAGTAAACTTTGAAAATACAATTATTGTTATGACCTCTAATGCAGGCAGTCAGAATTCTGAAAACCTCTTGGGCTTTGGTAAGACTAGAGAAGAAGCGTCTAAGGATAAAGCTATGAAGGCTTTAAGAGAGTTTTTACGCCCCGAATTTATCGCAAGGGTTGATGAAATTGTAGTATTCAGCCCGTTAAATGTAAATTCTCTTGAAAAAATTGCGGCATTAATGCTCGATGAACTCGTTTTGGCTATGGAAGAAAAGGGCATAAAGCTCGGCTATACAAAAGCGGTATGTAAATATTTAGCCGAAAAGTCTGACGGCGCAAAGGCGGGTGCCCGTGAGGTTCGCACCCTTATAAGAAAGGAAATTGAAGACTTAGTTGTTGAAATAATTATCGAGAATACCGAAGAGGGCGTATCTCTTATAAATGTCGATTATTGCGATAAAATAATTATAACAAAGGGATAAAAATTTCTAAAAAAGTATTGACTTTAGACCGAATTTATGATAACATATTACTCGGTCTTAAACGCGGGTGTAGTTCAATGGCTAGAATCCCAGCCTTCCAAGCTGGTCGTGTGGGTTC
>CAYXID010000067.1:0-6625 GCA_964465535.1 uncultured Ruminococcus sp. | reverse complement strand
AGAAAATGGGCAATTTCTGAGAAACAACTAAGGTATTAAACATATCAATCATAGGTATGTTTGTTCTCATCATTCGGTTAGCAAGAATACGGTTTGTAGGGTTAACAGAAGGACCGCCGATATTAGTCATATTTTCTGTAAGAGCAGGGCCCTTGTCTCTCGGTAATCCCGAGCCGTCAAAAATACGGCCTAATAAATCTTCGCTGAAGGATACACGCATTTCGTGACCTAAAAAGCGAACTTCGTCACCTGTGGAAACACCCTGACCGCCTGCAAATACCTGAAGGGATACGATATCACCCTCAATTTTGTTAACCTCTGCAAGAGATTTTCCGAAGCGTGTATTTATCTGAGCGAGTTCGTTGTATCGAACACCATTCGCTCTTACTGTAATAACGTTTCCGGTTATCGATTCAATTCGGTTAAATACTTTGTTCATTCTTACTCACCGCCCTTCAGTAAAAGTTCTGCCTCGCGGCCTAGTTTACCCTTGCCTTCTTCATACAATGCGTCAATTTCGCTTTCTGCCGCTTTAAAGGCATCGCTTTTAAATTCTGTATAGTTCCAGTCGATAAATTTCTGACGCATATGGTTTATGAAGCTACGGGCATCGTCTTTATTATTTAGTGCATACTCACTGCCTAAAACATAGATAAGCTTGTCGGTAACATAGCGCTGACGCTCTGTACTTGAGTTTGCATCTACTAAATCGAAGGAGTTCTGCTGCAAATAAACAGAATCAAGCATTTCTTCTTTTAGATAGGTTATATAGTCGGAAATACTTGTACCGTCCTCGCCTACAACCTTCATCATAGAGCCGATTTCATTGCCCTGTATTAAAATGTTCTTGCAGAACTGCGATTTTTTCGGGTCAATAACACCCTTGTATTTAGACCAGGAAATAAGCGGGTCGATTGCGGGATATTTTCTCGCATCCGAGCGTTCACGGGATAATCCGTGGAAAGCGCCTACAACCTTTAGTGTTGCCTGAGTAACAGGTTCTTCAAAGTTACCGCCGGCAGGGGAAACGGTACCGCCGATTGTAACAGAGCCTGTGCTGCCGTCAGGTAAACGGACATAACCTGCTCTCTCATAGAAAGAGGCGATATATGACTCAAGATAAGCAGGGAATGCTTCTTCTCCGGGGATTTCTTCAAGTCTGCCAGACATTTCTCTGAGCGCTTGTGCCCAACGGGAAGTAGAGTCTGCAAGAAGTAAAACATTAAGTCCCATCTGACGATAATACTCAGCAAGAGTTACCGAGGTGTAAACCGATGCCTCACGGGAAGCAACCGGCATTGAAGAAGTGTTACAAATAATAATGGTACGCTCCATAAGCGAACGACCTGTTTTGGGGTCGGTAAGCTCAGGGAATTCAGTGATGGTTTCAACAACCTCACCTGCACGCTCACCGCAAGCAGCGATAATAACGATATCAATATCGGCATACTTTGAAGTGGTGTGCTGTAAAACTGTTTTACCTGCACCGAAGGGTCCGGGTGTACAGTAGGTGCCGCCCTTTGCAACAGGGAAGAAGGAGTCGATAAGACGAACCTTTGTTTCCATAGTTTCTACGGGAGCAAGACGCTCGCTGTAGCATCTTATAGCGCGTTTAACGGGCCAATTGAAAGACATTGAAACAGGAATTTCGCGTCCTCGCTCATCGGTTAAAACGGCTATAGTTTCGTTTACTGTATATTCGCCCTTTTCGGCAATGGATTTTAATGTGTAATTTCCAATAAGACTAAAGGGAATGAAAATCTTGTGGGTAAAGGGTCCTTCGGGAACTGTACCGATATATTCGCCGGCAGTGAAAACATCACCGATTTTAGCGGTTGGGGTAAACTCCCATTTTTTCTCGGCGTCAAGTCCGTCGGCATAAACACCGCGCTCTAAAAACCAACCTGCTTTTTCGGCTAACACCGGAAGCGGATTTTGAAGTCCGTCATATATCTGACCGAGAAGGCCGGGGCCTAGTTTTGCAGAGAGCATTTCGCCTGTAAATTCTACCTCGTCACCGCATTTAATACCGCTTGTCATCTCGTAAACCTGAATTTGCGCGATATTTTTGCGAATACGGATAACCTCACTTTTTAGTGCAGTACCGTCTACCTTAACAAAGCAAATTTCGTTCATAGAAACATTGCCTTCAAATTCAACAGATACAAGGTTTCCGTTAATACTTACAACCTGTCCTTTGTTTTGGGTCATTGTATATCCTCCAAATCAGTCTCCATTCATAATGGAGTTATAAATATTTTTGTATGCGGACTCTCCGCTTTCTGTATCAAACTGTCTTATGCGTGATAACAGTTTTAATTTTAAAAAATAATAAAATACAGAGTCTTCCGAAAAGGTATCCATCGGCCTTAAAGTTTCTAAGAAATCCAAACGGTATTGGCTTAGAAATCTTTCTGCCTCAAGGGGACTTTCAATTTCAACCGCCGCATTTGCGAGCTTTACAAGCTCAATAGGCAAAGATTTATCTTCTGCGTTTTCAAAATCAAAAGACTTTTTCATTTTATCTGCACGAACCCGAGCTAAAGCAAAACGAAGCTTCCGTTCACCCTCGTTCCAAGCCGAAATTAGCGAGGATGCCGATTTATCGGGAGTTTTTGAGGGCATAAGTGATAATCTTTCGAGTTCAAGTCTTGCTTTTTTACCTAAAAAGCGGTTACAAAGCTCTAAAAAACGCTCTTCGGTAATGGGCGGCAGCATATTTTCGCCAACGGCGTCCAAAGACGGCAACTGCGACATAAGATAATATTCAGACATAAATTATTCCGCCTCTTTTAAAAGTTCAGTTACCTTAGGACTTAAATAATTAGACAACATATCAACAACAGCCTCGGCGGAGTAATCGTAATAAGCTTCACCGTTGTTTACGGCAATGCGGAAACCACCGTCAAAATTATCGCTTGCCTTTAGTGTAATCCCTTTAAGCATTTTTTCTTTAAGGGCTGCAAGGATTGCTTCTTCAAAGGCTTTTAAATCACCGCTGTTTAAGATTACCGATATGTCTTCGGCATCAGGCTTAGAAACCCAATTTTCAACTGTGCTTACAATAAGCTTCTGTAAATCTTTAGAGGAATAAACTGCCGTTACATTCTCACTTACAACTGATTTTAACTCTCGTGTAACACTTTCTCTAAAGGAAATAAGCAGATTTCTTCCTGCCTGACGGATAGCGTCTTCACTTGATTTAACCATTTTTTCATTTTGTGCTTTAGCATCCGCAAGGATTTTCTCGGCCTCAGCTTTTGCATCCGAAACAATTTTTTCAGCCTCGGCTTTTGCGGAAGAGACAATCGAGCCGGCCTCAGATTCAGCCGCTTCAACACCGTCTTTTTTAATTTGGTCAATTAGTTCTTGTAATTGTATTTCCATAAGGCATCTCCTTTTCTTATTTGAAATATAACAAAGATTAAGAGCAATATATTATATATTATACTTCAATATATCAAAAATTTCAATAATTAAAGTTCCATTTAATTCCAGTACTAAAAGATTAAAAATCACATTACAGTAAAACACTTGTATTTTTCGTGAGAATATTGTATAATTAGCAAACCGACAGTTCGTTTGTACCATCCTGTCGTTAAACAAAACCAGGACTGCTATTCATAATTTATATGACTATAGCGGCTTTGTGTTTTGCAAAGCCGCTATTTTTTAGGAGTTAATATGAAATCAACTATTATCGCATTTATAAAACGGGAAGAAAGGGAAACCGCCCTTTTGCTAAGAAGTATTCCTTCAACCGTAGTATCACTATTTGTTGTTAGTGTTATTTGCATGAATTTGCTTGCAAATAAAACGCTTGTGCAAACAAAATGGATAGCCCTTGACGGCGGTATATTAATATCGTGGCTATCTTTTATGTGTATGGATATTATAACAAAACATTTCGGACCTAAGGCGTCTAATAAGGTGGCGGTTCTTGCCTCTGCTATAAATCTGCTTACCTGCATTATTTTTTATATTGCAAGTATTATTCCATCCGCTGCGAACGACTATACGTCGCTCAATGGTATATTAGGCGGTACATGGTTCATTTTGCTCGGTAGTACCGTCGCGTTTTTAGTATCAGCAGTTATAAATAATTTTTTAAATTGGCTGATTGGTAAAGCCTTTCGTAAAAATCCCGACGGAAAACTGGCCTACGCGGCACAATCCTATTTATCCACCTTTATAGGTCAGTTTATGGATAATTTAATTTTCTCGGTAATCGTATTTGTTTTCTTTGCGCCGATATATTGGAATGGATTTCATTGGACTCTGTTACAATGTATAATGTGTGCTCTTACGGGTGCAGTAGCGGAACTTGTTATGGAAATTATTTTTTCGCCGATAGGTTATTTGATTGTAGCAAAATGGAGAAAGCATAATGTAGGTCGGGAATATCTTGACTTTATAGACGGAGGTAAAGTATGAAGATTTTAATAACAGGAACATCTCAGGGTATCGGCAGGGCTATTGCCGAGAAATTTTTAAAAGAAGGACATACTGTAATCGGAATAGACAGACACGCGGCAAGTATTGAGAATAAGGACTATATTCACTATCAGTGCGATGTGAGGGATTACGATAATCTTCCCGATATTAAAGGTGTTAATATCCTGATTAATAATGCAGGTACACAAAATGAAGACGATATTGATATTAATCTTAAAGCACTTATTCACATTACCGAAAAATACGGCATACAAGAAGATATACATTCAATCCTTAATATAGGCTCGGCAAGTGCACACACGGGTGCAGAGTTTCCTGAATACTGTGCAAGTAAGGGCGGTATTTTGGCATACACGAAAAATGTTGCTATGCGAATTGCCAAACACAATGCCACTTGTAACAGCCTTGACCCAGGCGGTGTAATCACACCCCTTAATGACCCTGTAATAAACGACCCTGAACTTTGGGGAAAAATTATGGAAGAGACCCCTCTAAAAAGGTGGGCAACAACAGAGGAGATTGCCCAGTGGGCATATTTTCTCACCGTAATAAACACCTTCTGCACAGGACAAAGTATTCTTGTCGACGGCGGCGAATCGATAAATTACAATTTCGTTTGGAAGGAGTAAAAAGCAAATCATAAAAGTGTGATATGATAAGGTTAAAAACAAGAATTTAAAAGGGGAGTGTTTTCATGAAAAAGACCGTTATGGTATTGTGCTTCTTACTTTTGTTTATTACAGTACTATAAATGAAAATGGTGTAGTATCGGCTAGTCACGAATATGTAGATGTTTCGGAGCTTTTGTAAAAAACATTACGCTTTGAGCATCAAGTTTACTTAAAATATAAAGGGTAGGTTTTTATTATGGATTTAAAAGAATTAAAGAGCGATCTTTTATCGAAATATAAGTATCAGATTGAACTGCACGCACATACATTTCCTGTAAGCGGATGCAGTCAGGTAACCCCTAAAGAAATGGCTGAAACTTATAAAGAATTAGGTTACGATGCTGTTGCGATAACCAACCATTTTATGTATCAGCATAACAATAGTTCAAAAGAGGAATATATCGACGCTTTTCTTTATGATTTTCAGCAAACCCAAAAATACGGCGAAGAATTAGGTTTAAAGGTTTATCTCGGTGCGGAAATAAGGTTTACAGAGAATGATAATGATTATCTTATTTTCGGTATAAGCAAGAAAATGCTTTTAGAAATCTATGATTTACTGCCTCTTGGTATTGAAAACTTTAGAAAAACATACGATATGCCTGATAGTGTTTTTATTCAGGCACACCCCAAGAGAAACGGCATACAAAATGTTGATGCAGCCCTTCTTGACGGAATTGAAGTTTTTAATTTGCACCCCGGACACAATTCTAAAGTGGGACTAGCTTCGGTTTATGCTAAGGAAAACAATATTTCAATGATAATTGCAGGTTCTGATTTTCATCATCCAAACCAAAGTCACGAGGGTGTAGCGGCGCTAAGGGGAGCATATCTGCCTGAAGATAGTTTTGAACTAGCAACGCTTATTAAAAGCGGCGATTATTTGCTCGAAATAGGCCGAAACAATATTGTAATTCCGTAAAAAGTATAATTTGTAGATGAAAAATCGATTTTAATAATCGTTTCATCGGTATAAAAACGTTTTAATTGTATCTAATGGGGATTATGGTTTAATTAAAACGAAAAAACGGTCATGTGAAATTTCATTTACTAGGTAAAAAAGAGAGTGGCTCTTGAAAACTTGAGTAACTGAAACAATGATTGACTTAAGAAAGGTTGTGGTAGTTACTATAATTACTAATTTATTTTATCTATTTGTTTGAAAATTCCGAAGCTGAATTGCCTCGGGATTTTATTTATATCGAAATTTATAGAGCAAATAAAAAACCGTATTTTTCGAAAGAAAAATACGGTTTTTGGTCGAGGCGACAGGATATGGTGCGCTCTTGTTTTCTGCGACGACTCCGAGCCGTTACCGCAGAAACCTTCGTGCTACCGACTAGACAGTCCTGAAACTCTATCGCGCGTTTCAGGCTGCTCCGACGAACCTGCGCAGGTTCTCATCCTGTATCAAAATAAAAATTCCAAACCTGACCAAAAGGTCAAATTTGGAATTTGGGTCGAGGCGACAGGATTCGAACCTGCGGCCTCTGCGTCCC
>CAYXID010000066.1:0-6761 GCA_964465535.1 uncultured Ruminococcus sp. | reverse complement strand
AATATCCCCTGTCAAAAGGAAGTGCTCGGCGGTACAACCTCAACTAATGCCGATATAATCTCGGTAACGAGAGAGGGCGTTAAAACGGGGCTTGTATCAATCCCTCTTCGCAATATGCACACAGAGGTTGAAGTTGTAAACACAAAGGATATTGTATCCGTTTGCGATATACTCGAAGCTTATATTTTGTCGGGAGGTATTATGAATGACTGAACTTCTTAAAAAGCTATGCCTTCTTGACGGTGTTTCGGGAAATGAAGAAAATGTTTCTTCTGCCATAATATCCGAAATAGACGGACACTGTGATTGGCATCTTGATAATCTTGGAAATATTATAGCATTTAAAAAGGGCAAGAACCCCTCAAAGCGCCGTCTTGTTGTAGATGCACATACCGACGAGGTAGGTCTTATCATAACCGATATAACTTCCGACGGATTTTTGAAATTTACAACGGTTGGCGGTATAAACACCGAGGTTCTACTTTCTAGAAGAGTTCGTATAAACGGAAAAACTATCGGTGTAATTTCCTCAAAGCCAATACATCTTCTTAAAGGGGACGCAAAAACAAATCTTCCCGATGCAAAAGATTTATATATAGATATCGGTCTATCTGTCAAAGAAGATGTTGAAAAGATAATTTCTGTAGGGGATAGAGCAGTTATTTTAAGTGACTTTACAGTATCCGATTCTAAGATTTTAGCCAAGGCATTAGACGACAGAATCGGTTGTGCCGTTTTGGTTTCGCTTTTAAAGGCTGGCGCTGAATATGATTTTTATGCAACCTTTACCGTTCAGGAGGAGGTAGGACTTAGGGGTGTTAAAACTGCAGCCTTTGCGGTTGAGCCTGAGTCAGCTTTAGTATTAGAGGCTACTACTGCATCGGATATTATGGGCGTGCCCTCTGAAAAGCGTGTTTGTGTTTTAGGCGAGGGCGCTGCCGTTTCCTTTATGGATAAGGCAACCGTTTATGACAAACCTTATTATGATGCGGCGCTTTTAAGCGGCCTTTCCGTTCAGCCAAAGCGCGCCGTTGCAGGCGGCAACAATTCGGGCGCTATACACTTAACTCGAGAGGGCGTTCGCACCCTTGCCATTTCGGTTCCTTGCCGCTATATACACTCTGCATCCTGCGTTGCCGATATAAATGATATAAACTCAACAAAAGCTCTTGCAGAGTATATGATTGACGGTATTTGCAGCGGTAAAATCGTATGATAACACTTACCAAAACTCTTAATATGCCCGAAAGCTTACGGGCAGAATACATAAAAATCAAATGTCTTTTTGAAGCCTATCCCGACGACGCTCTCTTTTGGATTCAGGACGAAAATCGGGCATATATCAGTATGGTTGACGGCAATATGATTATCTACAACTGCGGCGGAAACACCGAAGAGCTAAAAGAGTTTGTATCGGTTTTAAATCCCGCCTGTGTTTTTTCGGATATAGAAACCTTAAAGGCTATCGGCCGTCTACCAAAAGAAGAAATATATGTAATGCACAAAACTGCAGACGAGGAAAAATCACATGAGAGCGACACCCTCACAAGCGATAAGCTCTATGAGCTTTTGAATGTGGACGGGCTATCCCTCCCCGATTATCCCCACTTTGCAGTTGATATATGCTACCGCCTTAATCATAAGAACGCCGAATACTTTGGTCTTTTAAACAAGTGTGCCGCTGTTTCCTTTCACACAGGAAAATATGCCATAATGAACGGAATTGCAAGCCACCAAAAAGGCTACGGTAGTATAGCGCTAAAAAATATTCTTGCTAAAAACAAAGGCCGAGAGTTTTTAGTTTGCTGCCGAAGCAAAGTTAAAGGCTTTTATGAGAAAAACGGATTTAAGGAACTTTACAAATCAGGATATTGGGTGAAAAATTTATGAGTTTTTTTGAAATTGCACCAAAGCTCACCGAGCTTGATAAAAGAGTAATGGGAAAGGTTGAAAACATATTTAAAAGTATCGATATGACAACCGAGTACAATCAACAAAAGGTGCTTGCCGCCTTTATAAAAAACCGAGTGAGCGAAACCGACCTTGGCATTTCTACAGGTTACGGCTACGGAGACTCAGGTAGAGAAACCTTGGAGAAAATAATGGCAGAATGTATGGGCGCCGAGGATAGTCTTATCCGACACAGCTTTGCATCAGGCACCCACACCTTAGCGGTTGCCCTTTTCGGTCTTCTTCGCCCTAATGACAGCGTTCTTGTAGTAACAGGCCGCCCTTATGATACTATAACAGGCGTTTTCGGTATCGATAATGTGCCCGACGGCTCGCTTGCCGATTTCGGCATTAAATATAATGAAGTAGCTCTAAAGCCTGACGGTACGGTAGATATTGAGGCGATGAAGCGTGAGCTAGCGGCTCGAAAATATAAGGTCGTATATATTCAGCGCTCCCGCGGCTACAGCTTGCGTCCAAGCCTTCTGATAGCCGACATAGAAAAAATCTGCAAAGCTATCAGGGAAGTTGACAATGATACATATATAATGGTGGATAACTGCTACGGCGAATTTGTTGAGGATAGGGAACCCTGTGAGGTTGGAGCAGACCTCGTTGCAGGCTCCCTCATTAAAAATCCGGGTGGTGCTATTGCCCCCACAGGCGGATATATTGCAGGCAGAGCCGACCTTGTTGAAAAATGCTCATACAGAATGACCTGTGCGGGTGTCGGCAGAGAAGTGGGCGCTACTCTAGGCCACAACCGAGAGCTGTTTATGGGACTATTCAGCGCACCTCATGTTGTCGGTGAGGCGCTCAAAACCGCAGTTTATGCCGCAGCAGTTTTCGAGGAGCTCGGATACGAGGCAACCCCGAAATTTGATGAGCCGCGTGGCGATATTATAGAAAGCGTAACCTTAGGCAACAAGGAAGCACTTATTGCTTTTTGTCAGGGTATGCAGTCGGGCGCACCCGTTGACTCCTATGTAGTGCCTGAGCCTTGGGATATGCCGGGATACGACGACCCTGTAATTATGGCGGCAGGTGCTTTTACCTTGGGCGCATCTATTGAACTTTCGGCAGACGCTCCTCTCAGAGAGCCCTATGCCGTTTGGATGCAGGGTGCCATCAATTTCCATAGCGGAAAAATGGGTGTTTTATTAGCACTTCAGAGTATGCTTGATAAAGGCACTTTATCTATATAGAAGTTCATCTATATGAAATTGGGAGGGTGAATAATGGAAAGAATTTTTGCCGGTGAGGTCTATGATGTTTTGCCTCAACCGAATGGTATTGTTTTTTCATACTGTAAAGAAAAGGGAGAAAAGCACATTTTAGTATCATATAAAATGCTCTCTTTTGAAAACAACCGTATGACCGATGTCGCAAAGAACATATATCTATTATCGAAATTCGGCAGTAATTACCGTAGCATAACCGAAGGCTTTGAAAATCATATAACCGCCCGTTCTATCGTTTTCTCAAACGGCAAGGTTTTTGCCCTTTACGATAACGGAAAAGCGGCTCTCTTCGGGGCAGACGGAGAGAGCATTTGGGATGGCGTTATGCTCTACAGAGGAAATCCGCCAAGTGATATTGCCTTTTTCAAAGGGGCTATTTGGGCGTCATTTGCAGAAAATAATATTCTTCTTAGATATAATATGGTTACAATGAAGCCTGAGCTTCGAATAGGCGGAAAGGTGTCTCCCTTTAAAAACCCAAGGGATATTTTTGTAATCGAAAATAACGCTATAATTTCAAACCCCGATATAAATAAGCTTTTGCGCGTAAACCTTAATAACTTTGAGGTGTTCGACTACAAAACCTTCTCCGAACCGATATATTCCTATACAAAGGTAAAGGAAAGCGAATTTGTAGTTATGCAGTCGGGACTGTACAAATTATAAACTAAAAGGGATAGCTTTTTGGCTATCCCTTTTTTAATTTTCTAAAGCAAGGCCGAAGCTGACACTTAAAGCCCTGTCTACCATATCCATAGAATTTATATCAAGACTTCCCATACGCTCCTTAAGGCGCCGTTTATCAATAGTTCTTACCTGTTCAAGCAGAACTATTGAATCCTTTGCAAGACCGCAGTTATCAGCATCTACTCTTATGTGGGTGGGAAGATTTGTTTTATCCCGCTGACTAGTAATCGCCGCCGCTATTACGGTAGGACTGTAGCGGTTACCGATGTCGTTTTGCACAATAAGTACAGGTCGTATTCCACCTTGCTCGGAACCGACAACGGGACTTAAATCGGCGTAATAAATTTCTCCTCGTTTTATGTTCATTTACCTTTCACTCTCCGAAAAAATTTCACATTTTTTATTTGCATTTATATTTTTACCGTAATACACTCGGTTTAATCACAGCAAAATACTTTTGTTACATTTTATGTAAAACTTTTTTCAAGGTTCGAAGTGTGACTCTTGCAAAATACCCCGTTTTATGATAAAATAACCGAATAAATTGTTTTTTAGAGGATTTTTTCAGAATGAAAATTAAAAATTGCCTTATTTTAATTTTAGCGCTTTGTTTGGAGGCAGACTGATTATGAGAATGCGTAAGAAAAAGCATTTGGGTGAGCGCCTTTCGGCTGTTTCAGACCTTATTTTTGTTATAAATTGCGAGGACAGAAATTTTAACAATTGGGAAGAAAATACTGATTATATAGACCTTGATGCTTGGTTTGAAAAACCCGCCCCTCTTTATCTTGAAATTGGGTGCGGAAAGGGCAGATTTGCGGTAGAATACGCAAAAAGCCACCCCGAAATTAACCTTATTGCACTTGAAAAGGATGCTAATGTAATCGTTGCCGCAGCGGAGGCTGCTCTTTTAAGCGGTGTTACAAATTTAAAGTTTATACAGGGCTCGGCAGAATACCTTGAGCGCTATATAAAAGCGGATAGCGTTGAGCGTATTTTTCTTAATTTTTCCTGTCCATACCCTAAGAAAACCTACGCCGCTCACCGCCTTACCCACAACAGCTTTTTAAACCGCTATAAAAGGCTTTTAGCACAGGGCGGAGAAATTCATCAAAAGACCGATAATATGCACTTTTTTGAGTTTTCGATAGAGCAGTTTTCGGCGTCAGGCTTTGCTATTAAAAATCTTACTTTAGACCTTCATAACAGCGGTTTTGAGGGTAACATTGTTACCGAATACGAGCAGAAGTTTTTGGACCTCGGTCAGCCGATTTACAGACTTGAGGCATATCTTCCTCAAAAAGCCGAGTAATATAAAGCAATTTACCGTTAGGTAATTCTTGACAGAGGGTATTATAAGTGTTAAAATAATATAGATAGATTAATGCTATATTAATATCCATAAATTTTCGGATGTTATTGTAAATATGGGGGCAGTTATATAAATTTACGATGGTGGCGACTCGTAGGGCTGCCTTGCCTTATTGCATAATTATATCTCGGGGCAAATCACGGACCCCGACCGAGCTTTTTTAGGCTCCCCTTTTCAATTCCGTGTTTATCTATATAGGAGGTGCATTTACTTTATGCCCACAACCACAATGTATGTAATCTTCGGCGCCTTGGCTGTTGTTTTAGGTATAGTAGGTTTTGTAATCGGTATGATTTACCGTAACAAGTCCTCTGAAAAGACCATAGGCTCTGCTAAGGAAGAGGCTCGCCGCATTTTAAGCGAGGCTATCAAGAATGCCGAAACAAAGAAAAAAGAATCCCTTTTAGAAGCAAAAGATGAAATCTATCATCTAAGACAGGAAACCGAAAAAGACCTTCGTGAACGCAGAAGTGAAATTCAGCGTCAAGAGCACCGTTTACAGCAAAAGGAAGAAAACCTTGACAAAAAAATGGATGCTTTAGAAGGCAAGGAAGAAAAGCTTGAGGTTCGCGCAAAGCAGATTGACGAAAAGCTCGAAGAGTGCGAACAGTTAAAGCGCAGTCAGTTAGAGATTTTAGAGCGTATTTCAGGCTTCTCAAAGGAGCAGGCAAAATCCTTGCTTCTCCAAATGCTTGAGGGTGAGCTTGCTCACGAAAAGGCAGTCCGCATTAAAGACTGCGAACAGCGCACAAGAGAAGAGTCCGACACAATGGCAAGAGAAATTCTCTCCCACGCAATTCAGCGTTGTGCTGCTGACCATTCTTCAGAAATCACCGTTTCTGTTGTTCAGTTGCCCAACGACGAAATGAAGGGCAGAATTATCGGTAGAGAGGGCCGTAACATTCGCGCTATTGAAAATGCTACAGGTGTTGACCTTATTATCGACGACACTCCCGAGGCTATCACCGTATCAAGCTTTGAGCCTGTACGCCGTGAAATTGCCCGTGTAACACTTGAAAAATTAATTCTTGACGGCAGAATTCATCCCGCAAGAATTGAAGAGATGGTTGAAAAGGCTCGTAATGAGGTTGAGGCAACCATCAAGCGTGAGGGTGAACGCGCAATGATTGAGGCAGGCGTTCATAACCTTCATCCTGAGCTTATTAAGCTTCTCGGTAAGCTTCATTACCGTACAAGCTACGGTCAGAATGTATTAAATCACTCTTTAGAGGTTTGCCACCTTGCAGGTCTTTTAGCCGCTGAAATGGGTGCAGATGTTACCCTTGCTAAGAGGGCAGGTCTTCTCCACGATATCGGTAAGGCTATTGACCACGAGCAAGAAGGCTCTCATATTCAG
Organism: uncultured Ruminococcus sp.; assembly: GCA_964465535.1. Classification (GTDB taxonomy): domain Bacteria; phylum Bacillota; class Clostridia; order Oscillospirales; family Acutalibacteraceae; genus UBA737. Next base: position 154 of record CAYXID010000066.1, on the reverse strand, counting down.
CTCGGTGTTGAGGTTGCTAAGCGTTATAAGGAAAACGATGCAGTTATCCACGCTATCCACGCTCACCACGGTGATGTTGAAGCTAAAACTGTTATTGCCTGCATAGTTCAGGCGGCAGATGCTATCTCGGCAGCTCGTCCGGGTGCCCGCCGCG
>CAYXID010000065.1:0-7156 GCA_964465535.1 uncultured Ruminococcus sp. | reverse complement strand
GGAAATGCTCCAGACATTATTTTTCTCTGCAATCTTTGGTGGTATAGTGTGGCTTTAATTGGATCGGTTTCAAAGGTCAATGTTGCTCCGCTTTCTGCGGCTATTTTCTGACACTCAGCAATTAATTCCTTATTAGGAAAATACTTTTCAGGTGCACATGCCGTAAAGTTTAGTCCCATTTTAGCACATCCAACCATAAGTGAGTTTGCCATATTAAATCTGGCATCACCCATATAAACAAAGTTAATGCCTTTTAATTTTCCAAAATGCTCTTTAATAGTTAAAAAATCAGCAAGAATTTGTGTTGGGTGGAATTCATCGGTTAAACCGTTATATACAGGCACACCTGAAAATTCTGATAATGCTTCAACTATTTCCTGACCAAAACCTCTGTACTCGATAGCATCATACATACGGCCTAAAACTCTTGCGGTGTCAGCAATACTTTCTTTCTTGCCGATTTGAGAGCCTGACGGGTCAAGATATGTTACATTCATACCAAGGTCATAAGACGCCACTTCAAAGCTACAACGGGTTCTTGTACTTGTTTTTTCAAATATAAGAGCAATGTTTTTTCCTTCGCAAAGTTTATGCGGAATACCGTTTTTCTTTTTTGCTTTAAAATCTGCCGCTAAATTAATAAGCGCCTCAATATCTGCACTTTCAAAATCAAGAAGCTTTAAAAAGCTTCTGCCTTTAAAATCTTTTCCGTTTAAAATCATTTATAAAACTCCTTATAAACAGGCTTTTTTAATAACCTCAATTGCTACCTTTAAATCTTCAAAAGGAATATTTAAAGCGGGTAAAAGTCTAATCTTTGATTTAGCTTTAATCACCAAAACTCCCATTTCCATACAAGCGTTAATAACATCTGCAGCCGCCTTTTCAGTTTCAATTCCAATCATAAGACCAAGACCACTAACACTTTTTACACCCTTAGCACCCGACAATTCACTGAAAATATATTCACTCTTTTTAGAAACATCTTCTAAAAGTTTATCGTCAAGTCGGTTTAAAACATTAAGAGCCGCCGCACAACAAACGGGGTTTCCGCCAAAGGTTGAGCCGTGGTCACCGAATTTTAAAACATCTGCAGTTTTATCACCGAGTAAAGTAGCACCAAGCGGTAAACCTCCCGCTAAACCCTTTGCTGTAGATACGATATCGGGTTCAAGCCCATAATGCATATAAGCGTATAATTTGCCGCTTCTGCCGTTACCGCACTGAACTTCGTCAACTATAGTTAATATATCTTGTTCGGCACAGATTTTCTTTATAGATTCAATAAAACCTTTTTCTAAAGGTAAAACTCCGCCCTCGCCCTGAACGATTTCGAACATAATCGCAGCAATTTTATTGTCACTTACTGCTTTTTTAAGTTCCACAATATTGTTAGCATCTACATAAATAAATCCGTCGGTTAAAGGTAAAAAATCCTTATGAAAAACCTCTTGACCTGTAGCTGCAAGAGTTGTAATCGTTCTTCCGTGAAAACTGTTATTTAGGGTGATAATTTTATAGTAATCTGTCCCCTTTTTCTCAGCCGCATATTTTCTTGCAACCTTTATTGCACACTCATTAGCTTCAGCGCCCGAATTTGAAAAGAAAACCTTTTTCATACCGGTTCTTATAATCAACTGTTCTGCAAGGTTTGCCGCAGGCTCGGTAAAATACAGATTTGAAGCGTGCTGAATTTTTGACAATTGCTCTGTTACCGCAGATATCCACTCATTATCAGAATAGCCAAAAGTATTAACCGCAATACCTGTAGACATATCTATATATTCTTTACCATTTTCGTCCTTTACTCGAGAGCCTTTGCCATCTGTCAGAACAAGCGGAAATCTCGAATATGTATTAGCAATATAAGAACAGTCTTTTTCTTTAATATTCATTATTTTTATCCTCAACAACCATCGTACCGGCACCCTCATCGGTAAGCGTTTCAATTAGTAGCGAATGTGGAACTCTGCCGTCCATGATAAACACCTTTTTAACACCGCGGTGGATTGCATCTATACAGCATTCAACCTTAGGTATCATGCCGCCTGAAATTACGCCGTTTTCAAACAGCTTAACCGCATCCTTGATATCAATGTGCGGAATTAGTGATGACGGGTCATCTTTGTCCATAAGAATACCGGCTATATCGGTCATAGAAATTAAGCTTTCTGCAGAGAGCGCACCTGCAATATACGCTGCTGCAGTATCAGCATTTATATTATAAACATTACCGTCTTTATCGCAACCAACAGTTGATACAACGGGAATATAACCGTTATTTAAAAGATCCATTATGGGCTTTACATTAACATTTGTAATCTTGCCTACAAAGCCTAATCTGTCGTCCTTAACGGTAGCCTCAATCAAATGGTCGTCGATGCCTGAAATACCCATTGCTCTGCCGCCCTTTGTTCCCAAAAGGTTAACAAGGCTTTTATTAATTTTTCCTGCTAAAACCATCTGCACGATTTCCGCAGTTTCCTTATCTGTAACACGAAGTCCGTCAACAAAAACAGTTTCTTTGCCAACCTTTTTAAGTGTTTCGGTAATCTCAGGGCCGCCGCCGTGAACTAAAACAACCTTTACACCCACTAAAGATAAAAGAACGGTATCTTCCATAACCTGTTGCTTTAGTTCTTCATTAATCATAGCGTTTCCGCCGTATTTGATAACGACTATCTTGCCGTAATATTTCTGAATATAAGGAAGTGCTTGAGTTAGCACTTCGGCACGCTGCGCGTTTGTAAGATTAAGTGACATAATATTCCCCTCTCACTTTTTAGGTTCTGTAATCACCGTTTATTTTTACATAATCATAGGTTAAATCGCAACCCCAAGCAACTGACGAAAATTCGCCGCTATTGAGGTTAACCAAAATTTCTATCTCGTTTTCAAGAAGAATTTCTTTGGCTTTTTCCTCAGAAAATTCTACTCCTGAGCCGTCTTTACAAACAACAATTTCACCTTTTGCGGATGAAAAAGAAACATCGATTTTTTCAATATCAACACTAGCGCCGCTATATCCAATAGCACAAAGGACTCGTCCCCAGTTAGCGTCCGCACCGAACATTGCAGCCTTTAAGAGCGAAGAGCAAATTACGGATTTTGAAACAAGCTTTGCATTTTCTTCGGTATCGGCGCCAAAAACCTTACATTCTAAAAGCTTAGTAGCGCCCTCGCCGTCTGCCGCAATCATTCTGCAAAGATTTACATTTACAGTATTTAGCGCTTTCATAAACTCGGCAAAATCTTCACCTTCGCAGACGATTTCTTTATTTCCTGCAAGACCGTTTGCAAGAACTGCAACGGTATCGTTAGTAGATGTATCGCCGTCAATACTAAGCATATTAAATGTTGATTTAATATCGGTAGATAGTGCCTTTTGAAGCATTTCGGCACTGATTGCACAGTCAGTAGTAATGAAAACAAGCATTGTTGCCATATTAGGATGTATCATACCTGAACCCTTGGCAATACCGCCGATTTTACATTCATTGCCGCCGATATTAAAAGAAACGGCAACTTCCTTTAAAACTGTATCGGTAGTCATAATAGCTTCTGCGGCGGCTGTACTTCCGTTATCACAGATACCGCTTACCAGTTCAGGCAATCCATTTATAATCGGCTCAACATTAAGAGGCTGACCGATAACACCTGTAGATGCAACTATAACATCTTCAGAGGGTATATTAAGCGCCATACCTAAATGCTCGGTTGTGGTTTTAGCAACTTCAATGCCGTTTGCATTGCAGGTATTTGCATTGCCACTGTTGCAGATAATAGCCTGTGCTTTACCGTTTTTTATGTGTTCCTTTGTAACATAAATCGGCGCACCTTTTACAAGATTTGTAGTATAAACTGCGGCAGCATTTGCGAGAGTTTCGCTATAAATCAGTGCTAAATCACGCTTTGTTTTGTTTTTTCTGATTCCGCAGTGTATTCCGTTTGCTTTAAAGCCCTTTGCGGCACAAACTCCGCCTGAAATAAATTCCATTAAAATACTCCTTAAATTACAATGTTAAACCTGTAGTTTTGTTAGCGCCTAACACAATGTTAAGACACTCAACAGCAGCGCCCGAAGCGCCTTTGCCGAGATTATCATATCTTGCCATCAAAAGTATTCTGTCCTCATTACCAAAGACCTCTATCTGCATACTGTCTTTATTTGATAGTTTTGCTGCAGATAAAAATCCGTTTTCATCGTTTTGCTCTATATAGGAAACGATAGGTCCGTTATATTTATTTCGGTAAATTTCCTTAATGCTATCTATTGAAGCACCGTTTAGTAATTCGGACGCGAAAATTGGTACAGTAACTTCCATACCGCTATAAAAATCGGATACTATAGGTGAAAAAATCGGAAGATTTTTAAGACCTGTAATTACCGACATTTCGGGTAAATGCTTATGTGACTGTGATAAAGCATACTGACGCGGTGCTGATAGCAATACATCCGCTGTTTCTTCGTATTCTGCTATCATTTTTTTACCGCCGCCGCTATATCCCGTTACAGAAAAGCAAGAAAGCAGGGCGTCATTGCTCAAAATTCCTGCCTCGATAAGAGGATAAATTAAAGCGATAAAGCCACTGGCGTGGCATCCCGGTACTGCAATTTTCTTTGAAGTTTTGATTTTTTCTTCAAAAGTGTTACTTAGTTCCGGAAAACCGTATGCCCAATCAGGATTTGTACGGTGTGCGGTTGAAGCGTCAATAATTACTGTATCGGGATTTTCAAGTAAAGATACTGATTCCCTTGCCGCATCGTCAGGCAGACACAAAAACACAACATCTGCCGAATTTATAGCCCTTTTCCTAGCATCAACATCTTTTCTTAAAGCTTCAGAAAGGGTTATTATTTCAATATCGTTTCTGTTTTCAAGTCTTTCAAATATTCTAAGACCTGTAGTACCTACACTACCGTCAATAAATACCTTTTTCATTAGTTAAAAACTCCGTAATATATTCTATCTGTTTTTGTACAGAATCAGGACCTGTACCGCCTGCAGAAATACGCTTTGACACACAGGTTTCAAGAGATATCTCATTAAATAAATCATTATCAAACAGCGCATCAAATTCTTTGTATTTCTCAATAGGCAAACTATCTAGCACGTATCCGTTTTTAATACAGTAACCAACGATTTTACCAACATGCTTATATGCGGTTCTGAAGGGCATACCTTTTTTAACAAGATAATCTGCAAGGTCGGTAGCATTTATAAAGCCTTCCCCTGCCGCCTTATACATATTTTCTTTAAGAATCCTCATTGTGGAAATCATAGGTGCAAAAATCGAAAGACATTTTTTAACCGTATCAACCGCATCAAAAATGGCTTCTTTATCTTCCTGCATATCCTTGTTATAGGCAAGAGGTAAACCTTTAAGGATAGTTAACATTGCAAACAAGTCACCGTATACCCTACCTGTTTTACCCCTCACAAGCTCTGCCATATCAGAATTTTTCTTCTGCGGCATAATGCTAGAGCCTGTTGTATAACTGTCATCAAGCTCAACAAATTTGAATTCCCAACTTGACCAAAGGATTATTTCCTCTGAAAAACGGGAAAGATGCATCATAATTGTAGAAAAATCTGCAAGTAATTCAACACAGAAATCGCGGTCAGACACACCGTCAATACTATTTAAGGTTATGCCGTCAAATCCTAAATTTTCTGCCTCAAAATAACGGTCGGTACTATATGTTGTACCTGCTAGCGCACAGGAGCCGATGGGAGATATATTCATTCTGCCAACAGCATCCTTAATTCTTCCAAAATCACGCAAAAGCATAAAAGCGTAGGTCAATATGTGGTGAGCAAAGGTTATCGGTTGAGCGCGTTGTAAATGGGTATATCCCGACATTATAGCATCCTTGTTTTCATCTGCCTTATCCTTAATAGCCTCGATAAGATTTAACAAAAGGGTGCATATTTCGTCGCACTCAGCTCTTAAATACATACGGATATCAAGAGCTACTTGGTCATTACGGCTACGTGCAGTATGTAACTTTTTACCCGCATCGCCTATCCTCTTAGTTAATTCCGATTCGATAAACATATGTATGTCTTCAGCATCCATATCAAAGCTGAGTTTTCCGCTTTCAATATCCTCTAAAATTGCAGAAAGACCGTCGATTATCTCTTCAGACTCGCTGTTACTTATAATTCCCTGGCGGGAAAGCATTTTGGCGTGTACGATAGAGCCTGTAATATCCTGTTTATACATTCTTGAATCAAAATGAATTGAGGAATTAAAATCGTCAGCTTCTTTATCAAGGGCTTTTGAAAATCTGCCCGCCCACATTTTATCCATTATTATAACCTACCAAATTTTATTTTAAGCCATTTTTATCCTTCATTTTAGCATAAACCTTTACAGGTAAGCCGTAGAGATTTATAAATCCTGCAGAATCCTTCTGATCGTAAACTTCATCCTCGTCAAATGTAGCAATTTCAGGGTCGTAAAGTGAATACGGAGAAGTAACACCTGCATTAATCATATTGCCTTTATAAAGTTTTAAGGTAACATCACCTGTTACATACTTCTGTGTTGTCTTAACAAAAGAAAGAATTGCCTCTGTAAGAGGTGTAAACCACTGAGCATTATAAACGAGTTCAGCAAGTTTCTGAGCTACAAGTGATTTATAGTGTGCGGTTTCTTTATCAAGACAGATAGACTCAAGTACATTATGAGCCTTATAAAGAATGGCACCGCCGGGAGTTTCATATACGCCACGGCATTTCATACCAACAAGTCTGTTTTCAACTATATCAAGAAGTCCGATACCGTTCTCACCGCCGAGCTTATTAAGTAATGTTACAAGCTCAACAGAGTCCATTTCTTTGCCGTCAACTGCAGTGGGAATACCCTGCTCAAAGTGGATAGTAATATATGTAGGCTTATCGGGTGCCATCTCGGGAGATACACCCATCTCTAAGAAGCCTTCCTTATTATATAAGGGTTCATTTTTAGGGTCCTCAAGGTCAAGACCTTCGTGTGATAAATGCCAAATATTCTTATCTTTAGAATAGTTTGTCTCACGGCTAATTTTAAGCGGAACATTATGAGCTTCTGCATAATCGATTTCTTCGTCTCTTGACTTAATATCCCATTCACGCCAAGGAGCAATAATCGGCATATCAGGTGCAAAAGC
>CAYXID010000064.1:0-7403 GCA_964465535.1 uncultured Ruminococcus sp. | reverse complement strand
TGCCCGATGTGCCACGAAAAGCGGCTTGAGTGTGGGAGTAATCCTGCATCGAGATAGATAACCGTACCAGACAGAACTCGGCTTATAGGTCGACTCAAACCAAAAACAAAAAAAAGACTGCTAAGGATTTTTCCTTAACAGTCTTTTTTCATTTAATTAGTTTTCGGGGTATTTAATCTTCTTTACCTTGAACTGTCCTGTAGCGTATTTGTCTTCCTCTAGCTTTAAGGTCTTTATAAATTCGTCCATTGTCTTTTCAAATTCATCGCCCTTAAGCATATCGCGAACAGTTAAATCCATAGAATCGAGGTAATAGGGGTCTGCCTTAATGTCCTTTTTGATTAAAAGAACAAGTCCCTTATCGTCATCGAGTTCAACAAGTTTAATTTCGTTAGCCTTCATTTTCTGAACGGTTTCGAAATGGTCAGAAGCATAATCAGTATCCTCTGCACCTAAAATAGTTGCGTACTTATCTTTAGGCTCGAGTTCCTGTTTATCTTCATCTTGGCTTTCGTCTTCGTTCTTCTCATCCTCTTCGGGCTTTATGCCGTTATGGTCGTTATATACTTCTTCGAAAGATTTTTTACCGTCTTTTAACTCTTCATAATATTTGTTGAACTTGTCCTTTAAAGTTTTTATTGCGGCCTCTTCAAGTCCGTCAAAAGAGCCCTCCAGAACATTTGCAATCTCAAAGTTCTCGTAAAGGGTTTTCTCGATATCCTTAGCGGAGATTTCTTTCTCGCCGCCTTTTCCGTATATATGCTCAAAATAAGTACCTGAATAGTTGCTATCGAGCATATACTGCTCATAGGTGTTATAGGAAATACCGTTGGGCTCTAAGAGGGTCTGATATCCGTAGTTATACCAATAATATGAAGCATAAGACTTGGTGTTTGTTACGGTTTCGTCCTCAACCTTAAGTTTAGCATCGTCGCACTTAATCTTATAAGCAGCAATCTTTTTAAGACTTTCAAGGGCGGTATCCTTAACCCAATCAGCATACTTTTTACCGTCTATTTTCTTTGAAAAATAATCGATTTCGGTATCTGTTTCTTCTGCCTCTTCCTGAACCTTGCTTCTAGCCTCTCCGTCAGCCATAACGAGAGCGCACATATAATATGCAGAGGTAAACTCAACACCGTCAACAGTTACAGCGATTTCGTCCTTTTTGTGACAACCTGCAAAAGAGAAAAGCATAGCCACTACAAGAAGCACTGCAAATACTTTTTTTAGACTATTCATAAAATAATTCCTCCATGGATTAAATAATATATTAATTATATAACGAAACTAGCAAAAAGTCTACAAGAATTTTTAAATTTCCCTTAAAGTGACTTTACAAGCTCCGATACAAGCAAATTTATACGCTCGCCCCTCCGAAGTCTTATATTAAGGGTCGGTGTATTACTTGCAGAAACAATAAATCTGTCTGCAAATTTTTCACTGAGTTTTAATATAAGCTCGGTATTAAAGCTCTTTACTTTAAGGATAACAAAGCTTTGATTGCTTATAATTTCGGTAATTCCTACCGCTGCCGCTTTATTTCTTAAAAGAGCTATGTCGATAAGTCCCATAACCGCATGTGGCGGCTCGCCAAATCTATCGCAAAGCTCGTCTATAACATCGCTCACATCGGCATCATCCTTGATATCAGCTATACGCTTATAAATACCTAGCCTTGCAGACAATGATTCAATATAGCTTTCAGGAATATGCGCCGAAACATTAAGGTCTACAGTACATTCGTAGGTTTCAGGTGTTTCCACTCCGTTTTCTTCGTTTACAGCCTCAGATAAAAGCTTTAGATACATATCGTATCCAACAGCTTCCATATTGCCGTGCTGTTCTCCGCCTAAAATACTACCTGCTCCCCTTATTTCAAGGTCGCGAAGGGCTATTTTAAAGCCTGAACCGAACTCGGTGTATTCCCTGATAGCTTCAAGCCTCTTGGTTGAAACCTCAGAAAGCTGTTTTCCCCTTCTAAAGCAGAAATAAGCGTATGCCCTTCTCGGAGAACGGCCCACTCTTCCCCTTAACTGATGAAGTTGGGAAAGACCCATACGGTCAGCATCCTCGATTATAAGTGTATTAGCATTCGGCACATCTACGCCCGTTTCAATAATTGTTGTACAAACAAGCACATCAATTTCGTTTTCAAGCAGTTTTCGCCAAATTTCAGATAACTCATCCTCTGACATTTTTCCGTGTGCTATACCGACCTTAGCTTCGGGTATTGCCTCTTTTATACGAGAGGCAACCCTTGTTATATCGTCCACCCTATTATGAAGATAGTAAACCTGACCGCCTCTTCGCATTTCTTTTTTTATAGCGTCAAAAAGTAGCGAATTGTTTTGCTCTATAACATAGGTCTGTACAGGATAGCGGTCCCCCGGAGCTTCGTCTATTGTAGACATATCACGAAGTCCCGACATTGCCATATTAAGCGTTCTCGGAATTGGGGTTGCGCTCAAAGTGAGTATATCAACATAAGGATAAAGCTCTTTTAGGCGCTCCTTTTGTGCAACACCAAAGCGCTGCTCCTCGTCTATTATAACAAGTCCTATATCCTTAAAGGCAACATCCTTTGATATGAGCCTATGGGTGCCGACCACCATATCAATTCTGCCTTTTTTAAGGTCTGACACTATTTTTTTCTGCTGTTTTGGGGTAACAAAGCGAGAAAGCAGCTTTACCGTTACGGGCATATCGCCAAAGCGCTTTAAAATAGTATTATAATGCTGCATAGCAAGTATGGTAGTGGGCACCAAAAGCGCACACTGTTTACCCTCGCTTATGCACTTAAATGCGGCTCTGAGCGCTACCTCAGTTTTACCGAAGCCGACATCTCCGCAGAGCAGTCTATCCATAGGAACTGCCCTTTCCATATCCGATTTGATTTCATTGATACAGCGCAATTGGTCCTCGGTTTCTTCATACTCAAAACGGGCTTCAAAGTTGCTTTGAAGGTCGGTATCCTCAGAAAAAGCATATCCCTTTACCGACATTCTTTTTGCATACAGCGCCGTTAACTGACGCGCCATATCCCTAACCGCCGCTTTAACCCTTGTGCGTGTACGCTGCCATTCACTACCGCCGAGCTTATTGAGCTTTATATGACCCTCTTCTGTTGCAGCACCTATATATTTAGATACTAAATCAAGCTGAGTTACAGGTACATAAAGCACATCTGTACCTCTATATCTGATTTTTATATAATCCTTTGTGATACCTGCATTTGTAATTCTGTTAATACCGTCAAAAACACCTATTCCGTGTATTGTATGAACCACATAATCGCCCTGTTTTAGCTCGTCGAGAGAGCCTATTGCCTTGGCATTTTTCGGGCGTTTTTTTGTCTTTTTAAGTTCAGAACGAATATATTTATGGGTTACAAGCAAAAAGTTTAATGACGGAATTTCTATACCTGAAGAAAGTCCCCCACAACAAACCGTAACTGCACTCGAAGAAATAGTTTCAGGATATGCCTCGAAATTTGCAGATATCCCTTTTTCATTAAGTTCAAGCGTTAATACCTTTGCCGCCTTTTCTTCACCCGCTAAAATTACTACACTGCCGCCCTTTGAAATCGTAAATGAAATATCGTCCTTAAGTATATTTACATCGCCGCTCCAAGCGGTTGAGCGTTTATAGTTAAACTGAATAAGGGCTTTTAGCTTACTTTCATAACTGCTTGATGCAAAGTTTTCGAAAAATACCGCATTTTCGGTTTTTTCATTAAATTCTGCCTTTGAGAGCCAAAGTTTAGCGGTTTGTTTATTCAAAAATCCGTTTTCTAATAATGCCTTTGCATCCTCTTCTTGCTGCCAGATAAAGTTCTTCAGGCGCTCCTTTATATTATTTGTTTCGCATACTATTAAAAGACAGTCCTCAATATAATCGAAAACGGTGGCTTTTTCCTCATAAATTACGGGAATATATCTATCAGGTGACGAAAATACACCCGTTTTTAAAGCCTCAATATCGCTTTCAATTCTCTGTTTTTGCTCATCGCTGAATTTATATCTTGACGATAGCAGTTTTTCAAGTTTTACGGCTAAATTATCGGGCGAATAGACAATTTCTCTTGCTGTGCCGATTTGTATTTCTCTAACCGCATCTCCTCGCCTTTGAGAGTAGATGTCAAAGGCAGAAATACTGTCTATTTCATCTCCCCAAAACTCTATTCTATAAGGTGTTTCGGCATTTACAGGGAAAATATCAACAATTCCGCCCCTAACAGAAAAAAGACCTTTTCCGTCGGTTGCTTCACTTCTTACATACCCGCTATCTATTAGTTTTACAATGAGGTCATTTATATCAATTTCCTCGCCAATTTTAAGAGAAAAGCGTGATTTTTTGAGTATCTCGGGCGGCAAAGTATACTGCATAGCCGCATCCACAGATAAACAGAGCAGGTCAAAATCCCCATCCAGAAGACCGGATAGGGTGTCTACTCTTTTATATTCATATTCCCTCGAATATCCCGAAAAATCGTTTAGATTATAATCCCTTGAGGGTAGCATAAGCACCTTGTTTCCTAGGGATTTCAGATTATCGGAAAGTTCAAAGGCGGATGCTTCGTCATAGGTTAAAAGCACCGTTTTTTTGTCTGTGTGCGCCCTTAAGGCAGAGGCTAAAACCGCTTTATGAATGTGAGACAGTCCAAAAGCTGCAAGCGGCAGATTGGATTTTTCAACATTCTGTAAAAGTTCGCGGTAATCAGCATCCTGTCTTAATACTTCACTCAAAAACTTCATAACATCAACCGTTGTATTTATTCATAGCAGAGTCAATTCCCCGCTTGATTATTTCTTCGACCGCAAGACTTGCTTTATCTAAGGCTTTTTGGAATTCTTCCATTTGTTCACTAGGAATTTTTCCAAGCACCCAATTTTTTAAATCGTATTCAGGGTTAGGCTTCTCGCCTACACCGATTTTAACACGCATTATCTTATCATTACCTAAAAGCTCAATGATATCCTTAATGCCGTTATGTCCGCCGTGGCTTCCCTGTCTTCTTACCCTTATTTTTCCAACGCTAAGAGAAATATCGTCAAAAAGAACGATTATATTAGAAACGGGAATTTTATAAAAGGACGCCGCCGCCACAACTGCCTTACCCGAAAGATTCATAAAGGTTTCAGGTTTTAAAATAAGTACCCTTTTAGAGCCGATATTGCACTCTCCGTAAACCGAATCGAATTTATGCTTATTAAAACTGCCGCCGTTTTTATCGGCGATTTTATCAATAGCCATAAACCCCGCATTATGACGGGTTTTTTCGTAGGTAATACCGGGATTGCCAAGTCCTACAACCATATAATCGTAGGTTCTTTTATTAAAAATCATCACTTTCACCCAATATATATTAGCATAAAAAAAAGGTTTATTCAAGAGTTTAAACACCAAAATATAAAGGCTGCTTTGCAAGTACCCTTTAGGTATCGCAAAACAGCCTTAAATTTTAGAGAAGATTAATAGTTAAACTTATCTCTAGCCTTATAGCTTGTGTGTAAAGCCTTGTGAGCCTTATGACCGCCGAAGCCGTCAAACCACTCTTCATAAAGTGCCTTTACAACGGGAGACTCATGTGACTTACGGATAGCCATAGAAGCATCCTGATCATATAGAGCCTGAGCACGAACAGCCTTAAGGTCAACAGTATCGCGAACATACTGAGGCTGAATCGGCTGACCGCCGCCGTTTACACAACCGCCGGGGCATCCCATGATTTCAACGAATGTCCAACCCTGAGGATTGCCATTCTTCATCTGGTCCATAACATACTTCGCAGCGCCTGCACCTGATGCTACTGCAACCTTAATATCGTTACCTGCAATATTAACAGTAGCTTCTTTAAGGCCGCGAGTGCCTCTTACAGCGGCAAATTCAATTTCTGTATTGTCCTTGCCTGTGAGCCAATCGTTAGCTGTACGGAGAGCAGCCTCCATAACACCACCTGTAGCACCGAATATAACTGCAGCACCTGTATCTTCACCCAAGGGGCTATCAAACTCTTCATCAGGAAGAGCAGTAAAGTTAAGACCTGCACGCTCGATCATACGGGCAAATTCTCTTGTAGTAAGAGCGATATCAACATCAGGAACACCTGCAGCTGACTGATCTTCTCTGCCGATTTCGAACTTCTTAGCAGTACAGGGCATAACAGATACAGAAACGATATTCTTAGGATCAACACCTGCTTTTTCTGCCCAATAGGTCTTAATTACAGCACCTGCCATCTGCTGAGGAGATTTACAGGTAGAAAGATGATTAATCATATCCGGGAAGTAATATTCACAGAACTTAACCCAACCTGGTGAGCAGGAAGTAATCATCGGTAATACGCCGCCGTTCTTAATACGCTCAACAAGCTCGTTAGCTTCTTCAACGATAGTAAGGTCAGCAGCAAAGTCGGTATCAAATACCTTATCAAAGCCGAGTCTTCTAGCAGCGGCAACCATCTTACCCTCAACATTAGAGCCAATCGGCATACCGAAGCACTCACCTAAAGTTACACGGATAGAGGGAGCTGCCTGAACAACTACAACCTTTTCGGGATCTGCAAGAGCTTCCCAAACCTTATCTGTATCATCCTTTTCAACAAGTGCGCCTGTAGGACAAACTACAGTACACTGACCGCAGGAAATACAGGGAACCTGATCCAAATTCATATTGAATGCAGAACCGATATTTGTGTCAATACCGCGGTCGTTAGCACCGATAACGCCTACGAACTGCTCGTTACAAGCAGCAACACAACGACGGCAAAGTACACACTTATTGTTGTCTCTTACAAGGTGAGGAGTTGAATCGTCGATTTCATACTTGGGCTTAAAGCCTTCAAACGCAGACTCATCTACACCGTAATCACGGCAGAGCTTCTGAAGCTCACAGTTAGTAGAACGAGCACAAGAAAGACACTTCTTATCGTGTGTAGAAAGGATAAGCTCTAAAGTAGTTCTTCTTGCCTTGTGAATCTTTTCGGAGTTAGTGATAACCTCCATACCCTCAGTTACAGGATATACGCAGGCAGTAACAATTCTAAAGCCTCTACCCTCGTTAACCTCAACAACACAGATACGGCAAGCGCCTATCTCGTTCTTTTCTTTCATAAAGCAGAGTGTAGGAATTTCAACACCAACTGCACGGGCAGCCTCTAAGATAGTGGAGCCCTTCGGTACGCTTACAGCAATACCATTAATTTTTAAGTTAATCATATCCATTATTTTTCGGCTCCTTTCTTAATTTTTACTAATAGCTTTAAATTTACAGTTACCCATACATACGCCGCACTTGATACATTTTTCGGTATCAATCTCATATGACGGCAGCTTATGACCGGGAGCAATGTAATCGGTTTTAGTAATTGCATTAACAGGACAGTTCTTAGCACACATACC
>CAYXID010000063.1:0-7741 GCA_964465535.1 uncultured Ruminococcus sp. | reverse complement strand
TCGCTCAGATGAAGGAAGATCCTAAGATGGCTAACAAGCCTGATGCAGTTCTCGGTAAAATCGTTGAGGGTAAAATCGCTAAGTACTACAAGGAAAACTGCCTAGTTGAGCAGCAGTTCGTTATGGACGGCGATGTAACAGTTGCTAAGTACGTAGAGAATGTTGCAAAAGAACTTGGCGCTGCTATCTCTATCGTATCTTTCGTTCGTTATGAAAAGGGCGAAGGCATCGAAAAGCGTGTTGATGACTTCGCAGCAGAAGTTGCAAGCATGGTTAAATAATTTAAAATTAAAACTGCTCTGTTTTACAGGGCAGTTTTTTTATTGACAGAAAATGCATTTTACATTAAAATAAAATTGTGGGCAATATATATTTGTTCATAGAAAAATTTTAAAGGGGATATATTATGTGGATTGCCGTTTTAATTCTTTTGATTGTTTTAATATTTTCTTGTATCAGAATTGTGCCGCAGGCAACAGAACAGGTTGTTGAGTTTTTAGGCAGATATGAAAAGACTTGGACTGCAGGTATACATCTTAAGCTTCCAATTTTGGAACGCGTTGCCAGAAAGATAACCCTTAAAGAGCAGGTTATTGACTCTCCTCCGCAGCCCGTTATTACAAAGGATAACGTAACAATGCAGATTGATACGGTTGTTTTCTTTAGGATTTTCGATGCAAAGCTTTTTGCTTATGGCGTTGTTAATCCTATCAATGCGTTAGAAAACTTAACCGCTACAACCCTTCGTAATATCGTAGGTGAGTTAGAGCTTGACAGTACACTTACTTCCCGCGATACCATAAACGGAAAGATGACTGCTATTCTTGATGACGCTACTGACCAATGGGGTATAAAGGTAACAAGAGTTGAGCTTAAAAACATTATTCCGCCTAAGGAAATTCAGGCGGCAATGGAAAAGCAGATGAAGGCAGAGCGTGACCGAAGAGAGACCTTGCTTCAAGCAGAGGGACACAAAGCCGCCGCGATTACCAGAGCCGAAGGTGATAAGCAGGCTATGATTTTGGCAGCCGAAGGTGAGAGAGACGCTCGAATTGCAAGAGCAGAGGGTGAAGCTCAGGCTTTACTACTTGCTAAAAAGGCAGAGGCTGACGGTATCCGCGCAATAGCAGAGGCAAACCCCACCGCCGCAGTGCTAGAGCTTAAGCGTTATGATGCGCTTGTTAATATGTCAAACGGTCAGGCAGCAAAGATTATTGTTCCTACCGATGTTGTAGACTTAACTAAAAAAGATGTAATGTTCTCAGAAGCAACAGGACTAGGCGATGCAACAGACCAAGGCAAACCTGCCCCCAAGCCCCCAAAGGCACCCGACGCTTGCTGTGACTAATTAAGTAAAAAACCTTGAGGAAATCCTCAAGGTTTTTTTGTGTAGGGTTGATTCACGAATCAACCGCAATTTTCGGGCAATTCGTGAATTGCCCCTACAATATAGCAAAAGACGGCTAAGAATAGCCGCCTTTTTTTGTTATTTGCGTGTGGGTTTTACATTTGACGCAGGAGTAATGTTATCATCAATAGCACCATTAGCAGTTTCGAAATTTTTGATACATTCTCTAATCAAAACGAGTACTTGACTATTCACACTTCTACCTTCATAATCGGCAATGTATGCGATTTTATTCAGCATTTCTTCCTCGATTCTAATAGAAACACTTTTAACAGCCATAAATTCACCTCAAAACAAATATATTGTATATTTATTTTAGATATATTATGTGATATAATGATTAAAATAGATATACAGTATATCTAAAAAATTAGGAGGAATTTATGAAAACAAATACTTGCTGCTTTATTGGACACAAAAAGATTTTTGAAACCGAGCAATTAAAATTGCAACTTCGTGAAATTATCGAAAAGCTAATCGTGGAGGAAAAAGTTGATACATTCTTTTTTGGTAGCAAAAGCCGATTTAATAGCCTTTGTCTTGAAATTGTGACTAAAATAAAAGAAAAATACCCTCACATAAAGCGTGTTTATGTAAGGGCAGAATATCAATATATTAGTGAAGATTATAAAAAATATCTTTTAGAAGATTACGAAGATTCCTATTATCCCGAAAAGATAAGAGGATCGGGCAGAGCGGCTTATGTTGAACGCAACTATGAGATGATAAATAATAGTAATTTTTGTATTATGTATTATGATAAGCAAATTGCGCCAACATCTCGCAAAAGCGGCACTAGAATTGCTCTTGATTACGCTATAAAACAGGGTAAACAAATTATAAATGCGGCTGAATTGTAGAAACGCATAAGGCACGAATTTTCACCATTCATTATTCATTAAATTAAAACGGCGGGAGACAAGCCCCGCCCTACGATGTACATTAATTGATTTTGTGTAGGGTTGATTCACGAATCAACCGCAATTTTCGGGCAATTCGTGAATTGCCCCTACGAATTATATGTTGCGAGGTTTATCATTTTAAGATTTCTTCTTTTAGCAAATTCGTATGTTTTTACGGCATTACCCCAACTGTGCTGAATATAACAAATAGCAATATCGGCGGATTTTACCATATATCTGTTCCGCTGAACGATAGCGGCTTTAAAATAATATTTTTCAAAATTTTCAGGAAAAACGATTTCATCAAAAATATCTTTATCAAACACACGAAATGTTAAATACGGAATTACTAAAATATTTTTTATTTGTGGGTAGTTGCTCTTTAGTTCGAAAACTGCGGTTGCGCAAGCACGGTCGAAACCGCCCTGACCACCGCTTAAAAAGTTAGTAACACCATTATGGATACATTCAATTATAATTCGTTTTAATTCTTCTTTGGATAAATTGTAGCAATCGTCGTGACCTATAAAAACAGCAGTTTTCATATTTTCCTCCCTTTGTCCTATCAGTAGGACATATATTTGATAATTATAGTATAAACTATTTTTGTCCTAAATCAAGACAAAAGGGATGAAAATATGAAAAGAATTATTGATGGAGAACAAATTAATATAGTTGGTAAGAAGATAAAAGAAGCGCGTGAGAAGAAGGGATATAGCCAAAAGCAACTTTCTGAAAAGCTTGAACTTATGGCGGTTTATACCTGCAGAGGCTCGATTTCGAGAATTGAAAACGGCAGGCGCGCAGTAACCGATATTGAAATAGATGCAATATCAAAAATTTTAAATGTTTCTTTAGATTATTTATTTGATAGATAATATAAAAATGGGAGGCTTGTAGCCTCCCGTTAATTTTTTATAATAAAAACAACGGGCGACCAATGGTCGCCCCTACATTTGTTATTTTAGTGATAAATAATAGTCTTTCATAGCCTTAGCGTCCTCCGCCTGAGTGCCTGCAGATTCGCAGATAAATACAGGGGAGCAGTTCTTTTTAAGGGTGAGCTCCATAATCGGCTCGAAATCAGGGCCGTAAACTGTATCCTCAAAGGTTAAATGACGCTTTTCGCCGCCTGTTGTATACTCGATTTTTGAAAAATGGGAATGAAAGCTTTTAAGTCTATCGTTTCCGAGAGCGTTTTCGATTTTTTCAAAAACATTTTCAAAATCGCTATAGGTTTTAAGCGCACCTAAATCTCTGGCATTCAAGTGGCCGAAATCAATACAGGGGATAAGTCGCTCATCAAGCTTGCAAAGCTCTAAAACCTCGTCTAAAGTGCCGAGCTGATTTACTTTGCCCATAGTCTCGGGGCAGATGTGGATATGAGATAGCCCCTCGTTATCGAGCGCTTTTATGCTGAGCTTCATTGTATCAATAGCTAGAGATAAAGCTTCTTCTCTTGAAATTTTACCGCAGGAGCCTGTATGAACAACAATTCTGTCTCCGCCCATAGCGTTTACCGCTCTTGCACTTGCTAGTATATAGTTTACGGAATTTAAGCGCTTTTCTTCTTCAAGCGATGACATAGAGATATAATAGGGCGCGTGAAGAGAAAGGCGAATATTATTTTCCTTTGCGATTTTGCCGAAAGTTTCTGCTTTATCAAGACCGATATTTACACCTCTGCCGCACTGATACTCAAAGGCATCAAGCCCCATTTTAACAAGATATTCGGGCACATCGGTGCTATGCTTATATCCCATTTTAGAAAAGCTTTCAGAGTTTCCTGCAGGGCCGAAAAGAGCAGACATCTTTGTTAATCCTCCTTTAAGTCGGTTATATTAAGCTTTTTAATAATATACCGCTCAACCCGTCTTTTCATTCTAAAACGAAGGGAAGTTTCGGGCTTTATGGGTGTTAAAAGAATGGTATTAAGTCCAACAATATTTCCGCCCAAAGTATCGGTAAATATTTGGTCACCCACAATAGCGGCGTTTTGCCTTTTAACGCCCAAACGCTTTAGCGCTCTTAAATAGCCAAATGGAAGCGGCTTTAGGCCTAAGCTTATAAAGTCTAGCCCGATTTTTTCGGCAAAGGGGGTAAGGCGCTTCTTTGTTGAATTTGAAAGGATAGTCATCTCTATGCCGTTTTGGCGCATTAGGTCTAACCAACCCTTAAGTCCCTCGGTTAGAACCTGACCGTGATGGGTTGAAAGGGTATTATCAACATCTAAAATCAAAGCCGTTATATTTCTGTCTTTAAGGATTTTTGGGGTTATATCGGTAACCCTTTTTAGTTTTATATCGGGGCAGAGTATCATAATTACCTCGCAAAAAGTAAAATAATAAAGGCGGCTGCAAGCAACCGCCTTTTTAGAACACACAAAAACAGAGCGTATTAGCGGAACTTTCTCTTACGAGCAGCTTCCGACTTCTTCTTACGCTTTACAGAGGGCTTCTCATAATGCTCTCTCTTACGAACTTCCTGAATAACGCCGTCTTTAGCCGTCTGTCTCTTAAAACGACGAAGTGCGTTATCTAAAGATTCATTCTCTTTAATTCTTACCTGACTCACTTTAATTCCCTCCCTCCGCAAAAGTGCAGGGGTAATACTTGCAAAGTTCATTATACTATATTAGTAGCCTTAATGTCAAGTAATAGTTTTATAATTTTATACATAGGAAATTTTGGTTAAACAAACAGTGCTTCTTTCTCTGTATCTTCTTGTGTTTTACGCTTTTTGGGGAGCTTTTCATTAGCATTAATAGGTACAATTTTTCTAAAAAGACAGGTGTGTCTATCGGTTATAACCCTATCTTCATGCAGCGAGCCGAAATACCAATGCTTGAAGCTACAGGACCTTCCGATTTCTTCAAAATATCCGTTAAGCTTGTTTACGCGGTCGCTATCCCCTCGGCGCAGCAGCATTGCACTTTTAACGAGCGACGGCGGCTCGTGGGTTATTATATAATCAACCTTAAGTCCCGCCTCGTCTAGCGCCTCGGCGCCGCTTGCCATTTCATCAGGCGTTGGCTCTTCTTCACGCCACCAAAGGTTCTCTTCAACCCTCATATCCTTATCGATGCTCTCTCCTCCGCCGAAGGTGAAAATAGTGGTGCCGTCAATATTAAAAATCTGACCGCGCATAAGGTGCAAAAGATTGCCTTTAATACGGTGCACCCGTCCGCCCTTCCAAACAGTGACTCGGGAGCGGTTGATTTTCGGCAGATTATCGTGGGTGCCGTCAACAAAAGCGGTTATGAACTTGCGCTCGGCAAAAAAGTTTATAACCTCGGTTTCGGTTTTGCCTCCGTCAAATATGTAGCCGAAGTCTCCGCAAACTATTAAAATGTCACCCTTTTTAAGCTTTCTGAATTCTTTATCGTAAAGTCTCTCAAGACAACCGTGCATATCACCGGTAACATAAATCAAGAAAACTCCTCCAAATTTAAAGTTTTTAAAATTAGTACTTTTATTTTAGCAGAATATTATGTATAATACCTATATAAAATATGAATTTTTTTAATTATACTACATTTATGGAGATATTGCTATGATAAAAAAAATATTTTCTGTAATTTTAATAATTTTACTTATAATTGTGCCGATAAATGCGTCTGCCTATGAGGTTACGGGCTTTGATATAACCGCAAATGCAGGTATGCTTGTGTCTATGGATACGGGTGAGGTGCTTTATGCGAAAAACGAAAATAAAAAGGTATATCCCGCCTCTATTACCAAGATTATGACGGTTATTCTCTATTTAGAGGACGAGCAGTACGAAGCTGAAGGCAAAATTGCTATGACCGAGGAAGTTCTCAAAATGATCATGGGAACGGGAAGTGTTGTTTCAAACCTTAAAGCAGGGGAAACCTTCAGACAAATTGATTTAGCGTATATGACACTTATGTCCTCTTTCGGAGACTGTGCGTATTTAGGTGCTATTTTTTATGAGGGCAGTGTTGACGCCTTTGTTGATAAAATGAACGCCAAAGCAAAGGAATTAGGATTAAACGGAACTCATTATGCAAACCCCATAGGTCTTCACGATGAGCAGAATTACACAACGGTTGAGGATGTAAGGAAACTTACCCTTTATGCCCTTAAAAACCCCACCTTTAAAAAGATTTGTGAAACCTCGCGCTATGTGATGCCGGCTACCAATATGTCAGGCGAGCGCAGACTTTCCACAACTAACTTTTTACAGGACAACACAACAAATTATTACTACACTTATGCTAAAGGCGTAAAAACAGGCTTTACTGATGAGGCGGGAAGATGTCTTGTAAGCACCGCTTCTTATAACGGCTACAACTATCTTTGCATACTTATGGGTTGCCCTTATAATTTAGGGGTAAGGCGTGAATTTATCGAAAGCCGAGATTTATATAAATGGGCGTTTAACAACTTTGAATTTAAAGAGGTTGCAGATTCTGAAAATCCCGTTTGCGAGATTAAGGTTAATCTTTCTATGGAGAGGGATTTTGTAGCGCTTTATATAGAAAAAGGTTTCGTGTCGGTACTTCCTAACGAAGCCGATGCATCAACCATAGTTATAGAACCGCATCTTGTAGGTGAGAGTGTTGATGCGCCGATTAAAAAGGGTCAAAAGCTCGGCACGGCGGACATTATATATGCGGAAAAGGTGCTCGGTACTGTTGACCTTGTTGCAGGTGAGGACATAAATCCCAATGTTGTTTTACAGATTGCAAGGCTTTTAAAGGACTTCTTTACTTCAAGCTATATGAAGATAGTTTACATTGTTTTAGTGGCGGCAATTATCATATTTATCATTATGGTAATAAAGCTTAATTCAGGCAGAACGAAAAAGCGGAAGGTAAAATATATACCTATTGAGGACGAAAAGCCAAAGCGCAGAAGACAGTAAATTAAAACCCCCGATGAAGATTTTCTTCATCGGGGGTTTTAAAATTTTAATTAGTTTTGCTTTTCTTCGTATTTTGCAACAACATTTTTGATGCGGTCAATCGGGTCTAAGAGGCCGCTTATGGAGTTGTCGTTGTTAAGGGTATCAACAAGAAGAGCGATGTACTTTGACATATTTACGCTGCAGTACCATTCGCGAGATAAAAGCTCGGGGGTCTGATAAACGAGGTTTGTTGTAAACACCTTGTTTATGTAGCCTTTTTCGTAATATTCGTCGAACTTTTCAAGTCCCTCAACGAAAAGACCAAAGGTTGAGAATATGAATATTCTGCCGGCACCCTTTACTTTAAGCTTTGCTGCGATATCAAGCATGGATTCACCTGAAGAAATCATATCATCAACTAAAATTAAATCCTTGCCCTTTATATCGTTGCCTAAGAATTCGTGAGCTTCAATGGGGTTTTTGCCGTTTACGATTACAGAGTAATTACGGCGCTTATAGAACATACCAAGCTCTAAGCCTAAAACTGATGAGTAGTAAATGC
>CAYXID010000062.1:0-7922 GCA_964465535.1 uncultured Ruminococcus sp. | reverse complement strand
TCGGTAAAAATATCACCCTTTATGAATATGACGGTGATATGATACTTGTTGACTGCGGTATGACCTTCCCTGACGAAGATACTCCCGGTGTTGATATAGTAATTCCTGATTTTACCTATGTGCTTGAAAATAAGGATAAAATCAAAGGTCTTGTTATAACTCACGGGCATGAGGACCATATCGGTGCGATACCCTATCTTGTATCTAATTTTAATGTTCCTATTTATGCTACAAGGCTGACGCTCGGATTAATTGAGGGTAAACTTAAGGAGCATAAGCTTTTAGCTGACGCAAAGCTCAATGTTGTATCGCCTAAGGATGTTATAAATTTCGGCAAGATTTCGGTTGAGTTTATACACGTAAATCATTCTATTCCCGATGCGGTGGGCTTTGCTATAAGCACCCCTGCGGGTACGGTAGTTCATACGGGTGACTTTAAGATTGATACAACACCTATTGACGATTATGTAATAGACCTTGCCCGTTTTGCAGAGCTTGGAAAGAAGGGCGTTTTAGCTCTACTTGCTGACTCTACTAATGCCGAGCGTGCAGGCTATACGGCGTCTGAAAAGCTTGTTGGCGGTTCTTTCTCAAATCTTTTCAAAAAGGCTGAGGGTCACCGTATAATAGTTGCAACATTTTCTTCTAATATCCACAGAATTCAGCAGATTATAGACGAAGCCGTAAGATGTAATCGTAAGGTTGCTCTTTCAGGCAGAAGTATGCTTAATGTTGTGAGTGTTGCAGGCGAGCTTGGATATCTGAATCTTCCCGAGGGTGTTTTAATCGATATAGATATGATTAAAAATTATCGCCCCGAAGAGCTTGTTATTGTAACTACGGGAAGTCAGGGCGAGCCGCTTTCGGCTCTTCACAGAATTGCCTTTTCGGAGCACCGTCAGGTTGAAATAATACCCGGTGATATGTTTATTATATCGGCAAACCCGATACCCGGTAACGAAAAGCTTGTCGGCAAGGTTATTAACGAGCTTATGAAGCGCGGCGCAAATGTGGTTTACGAAAAAATGTATGATGTTCATGTTTCAGGCCACGCCTGTCAGGAAGAATTAAAGCTTATAATGAGCATTGTAAAGCCGAAGTATTTTATACCGCTTCACGGTGAAGAGCGTCATTTAAGAAAGCACGCAGCACTAGCGAGTGCAATGGGAATTGCTGACGATAATATCGTAATTTCCTCTAACGGAAAGGTTATCGAGGTTACAGAAAACAATATTAAGCAGACCGAAACTGTACCTGCAGGCAGAGTCCTTGTTGACGGACTCGGTGTAGGTGATGTTGGTAGTGTAGTTCTTCGCGACAGAAAGAGCTTATCTAGTGACGGTATTATCGTTGTAACAGTAGTTATTGATTCTGTTACAAGACAGGTGATTTCAGGTCCCGACATTGTGTCTAGAGGATTTGTTTATGTTAAGGAATCGGAAGAGCTGTTAAACGGTCTTACCGAACAGGTATGCGATATTTTAGAGCGTGCTTATATTTTAGGTGTAAAAGATTGGAATACAATCAAAACAAAGATTAAGGACGGTGCTTCAAGATACCTTTATACAAGAACCCACCGTTCGCCTATGGTTTTACCGATTATTATGGAAGTTTAAGGAGAAATATTTATGAAGGTTATTTTATTGGCAGATGTTAAGGGACAGGGCAAAAAAGGAGAGCTTTGCAATGTTTCTGACGGATATGCAAGAAACTTTTTATTCCCGAAGAAGTTAGCGGTTGAGGCAGATAATGCCGCAATGTCTGAGTTTAAGAGTAAGGAAGCTGCAAAGGCTCACCATAAGGAAGAGGAAATTGCCGCTGCTAAGAATACCGCAAAGCTGCTTGACGGAAAGAGCGTTACCATGAAGGTTAAGGCAGGCTCAAACGGCAGACTTTTCGGCAGCGTTACTTCAAAAGAAGTGGCGGCTGAAATTAAAAATGCTTTTGGTATTGAGATTGATAAAAAGAAGATGTCACTGTCAGATATCAAAAATTTCGGTGAATACACCGCAGAAATTAAACTTTATACAGGAATTACCGCAAAGATTACGGTAATAGTTACGGAGTAAATTATGGCTAATGAATCATTAAATTATGATTTTGACGGCGTAAGACAGCCCTATTCAGTTGAAGCCGAGCAGTCGGTTTTGGGTTCTATAATAATAGACCCTAAAAGTCTTAACGATGTTGCCGTTTTAATAAAGCCTGAGTATTTTTATATTCCTCAACATAAGGATATTTATATTGCTCTCATATCTATGTTTGAACTTAATCAGGCGATAGACTTTGTATCTTTGCTTGAAAAGCTCAAAAGGGACGGCGTTTATGACGAAACGGGCGGCAAGGCTTATCTTACAACCTTAGTTCAGACTGTACCTACCGCTGCTAATGTACTTACTTATGTTGCGATAATAAGAGAAAAGTATTATGCTCGTTCACTTCTTCTTGCTGCAAAGGGAATTATAAATGACATTAACGAAAATGTTATGGATTCCGAAAAATTGCTTGATGCGGCAGAGCAGAAGATTTACGATATCAGAGAGGATACTCAAGTTAGCGGTCTTACCCACATAAAGCAGGTTATTGAAACCGAAACTTATGACCGTCTTACCAAAATGGCAGACGAGGAAACCCGTAAGGACTACATAGGTATTCCCTGCGGAATAGGGGAACTTGATAAAAAGCTTACGGGACTTAATAAGTCTGACCTTATTATTCTCGGTGCCCGTCCGGGTATGGGTAAAACCTCGTTTGCGCTTAACATTTTAAGAAATGTTGCGGTAAATGCAGGTAAAACTGTTTGTATGTTCTCTCTTGAGATGACCCGCGACCAGTTGGCTCAGAGGCTTTTATCAAGTGAAGCGGGAATACAGAGTGAGAAGCTTCGTACAGGTCAGCTTGACGCTGATGAATGGACAAGACTTGCCCAAGCGGGCGATAATCTTTCTAAGGCTCAAATCTATTTAGACGAAACTTCTTCTATAACTGTGCCCGAAATGAAGGCAAAGTTACTTCGAATGAAGAAGGTTGACCTTGTTATTATCGACTATTTAGGTCTTATGCACGCTGCAAAGCATACCGATAACAGAGTTCAGGAAATTTCCGAGATTACGAGAAGTCTTAAGGTAATGGCTAAGGACTTAAAGGTGCCGATTATTGCCTGTGCTCAGTTATCCCGTGCAACCGAAGTTAAGGGTAAATCGCATAAGCCCGCCCTTTCAGACCTTAGAGATTCGGGCTCTATCGAGCAGGACGCTGATATCGTTCTCTTCCTATATAGAGACACCTATTACGATAATGAAAAGAGTGTCGATGATGACCGCGCAGACCCTACAGAAGCAGAGTGCATCATCGCTAAGAACCGTCACGGTGAGGTTGGAACGGTTAAACTGCATTGGGACGGTCAGTATACACGATTTACTTCAGTGGATGTGTTCAGATGATTGAAATGTTAGTGGCTAAGGCTATAGCTGATTATAAAATGCTAAGCCTTAGTAATGAAATTACCGTTGCTCTATCGGGCGGTGCCGATTCGGTTTGTCTAGTGTATGCTTTAAATGAGCTAAAAGGAAAACTCGGAATTACGCTTTCGGCGGCGCATTTGAATCACTCTATAAGAGGTGCTGAAGCGGATAGGGATGAAGCCTTTGTAAAGGAGCTTTGCTCAAGGCTCGGTATTCCTTTGGCTTGCGAAAAAATTGATGTGCCCGAATATGCAAGAGTAAACTCTCTCAGTCTTGAGCTTGCCGCGAGGCAGGTAAGGTATGACTTTTTGGCT
Organism: uncultured Ruminococcus sp.; assembly: GCA_964465535.1. Lineage (GTDB taxonomy): Bacteria > Bacillota > Clostridia > Oscillospirales > Acutalibacteraceae > UBA737. The sequence continues at coordinate 4,144 of CAYXID010000062.1, read as the reverse complement.
CGCGTATCAAAGGGTGTTGTCGCTACCGCTCACAGTGCCGACGATAATTTAGAAACGGTTGTTTTTAATCTCGCAAGGGGCACGGCACTAAAGGGGCTTTGCGGCATTCCGCCTGTAAGAGATAGAATTATCCGTCCTTTGATTTATTGCAGTCGCGCCGATATAGAGCAGTATTGCGAGGAAAACGGACTTTCCTATGTAACCGATTCAACAAATCTTAGCGACGATTATACAAGAAACAAAATTCGCCATAACATAATACCCGTTTTAAAAGAGGTAAACTCTGCCGCTGCCGATGCGGTTACCAGAATGAGTGAAAGTCTTTCTTTGGATAACGACCTTTTGGAAAGTCTTGCTTTAGTGGAGTATAAAAAGCGAATTGAAGATAAACAACTTGATATTAAGGGCTTTGATAAAATTCATAAGGCAATATCGTTCAGAGTGCTCAAACGCTTTTTAAATGATTTAGATGTTTTGGAGGTTTCTTCAAAGCATTTAGACCAACTATATAATATATGTATTCGCGGCGGTGAGATTTCTCTGCCTAAATTGACATTTATCAGCGAATCGGGCAGACTTCATATAAAAACCGATACTCTTTCGGATAAAGAATATAAAGTTGAGGTTTTACCGATAGAGAAGTCAGAATTTTTAAGTTCTAAAAAAATTAACAATTTGTTATTAAAAAATTATTTGGATTGTGATAGAATAGTAGGCAAACTAATAATTCGTACAAAATTAAGCGGTGACACTGTTAAACTCAAAAACAAAAACGGTACTAAAACTCTTACAAAACTTTATAATGAGTACCGTATTCCTTTAACAGAGCGTAAAACACTTCCTGTTTTGTGTGACGATGAGGGTGTTGTGTGGGTTTATAAGATTGGCGTAGCCGAGCGCTGCGCTGCAGATGAAAATTCAAAAAATATATTAAAAATCAGTATTAGTTAATGGCTTTTTAGGGGGATAATAATGATTGGATATGAGGATGTAGAGAGAGTTCTTGTTTCAGAGGAGGAAATTGACGAAATCTGTACAAGGCTCGGAAAACAAATTTCTGAGGATTATAAGGACAAAAAGCTTCTGCTTGTAAGCGTCCTTAAAGGCGGCGTGGTATTTCTTGCAGATTTAATGCGCAAGATAACCTGTGACTGTGAAATTGATTTTATGTCGGTTTCGTCCTATAGCGGAACCAAAACTACGGGAGTAGTTAAATTCAAGAAGGATATGGATGTTGACCCTGAGGGCAGAGATATTCTTATAGTTGAGGATATTCTTGATTCAGGAATAACCCTTTCCTATCTTAAAAAGGTTATTTTAGACCGAAACGCAGCAAGTGTAAAGGTGTGTGCTTTCCTTGATAAGCCTACAAACCGCGTTGCTGATATTTCGGCTGAATACATAGGTAAGGAAATACCCGATGAATTTGTAATCGGTTATGGACTTGACTATAACGAAAAATACAGAAATTTACCCTTTGTAGGCGTGCTTGCTGAAAAGGTTTATGCGGGTAAATAAAGAGGGAGAAAAGAATTGAAGAAAAACATTAAAAATGTGCTTTTGTATTTGCTGATACCTATTATATTTATATTGTCCATAGGTTTCGCTAACAAATTCACAAAAAAGACAGCCGAAACAAAATACTACGAAATCGTTGATATGGTTATTAATAACGAGATTTCGGAGTATCAGCTAAACCTTTACAGCGGTGACCTTAAGTATGTAAAGCGTGCAGACGGTAAAACCTACCGCTATACTGTAGCCGACCCCTCGATTTTCTATAACGATGTAAACGAAGCGGTCATGAAAATCAATGAGGAAAATCGCGGTACAAATAAGGTTATTAAGCAGGACTACAAAAGCGGAGGCAAGGCTTCCTGGCTTATGAGTCTTATTCCTACCGTAATTACTATAGGTGTTATGATACTTTTCTGGGTATTCATAATGCGCCGAATGAATTCTATGAACGGCGATAAAACTATGGGATTTGGAAAGGCAAAGGTTAAGAAGGCTGACGATAAAAAGAAAACCACCTTTGCCGATGTTGCGGGCGCTGATGAAGAAAAGGAAGAAATGGTCGAAATTGTTGACTTCCTTAAGGCTCCTAAAAAGTTTAACGAGATGGGTGCCCGTATTCCTAAGGGTGTACTGCTTGTAGGTCCTCCCGGAACAGGTAAAACTCTACTTGCCCGTGCAGTAGCAGGAGAGGCAGGGGTGCCTTTCTTCTCGATTTCGGGTTCTGACTTTGTTGAAATGTTCGTAGGTGTCGGTGCATCTAGAGTAAGAGACCTTTTCGGTGAAGCTAAAAAGAATGCACCCGCTATTATATTCATAGACGAGATTGACGCTGTCGGCAGGCAAAGAGGCGCCGGTCTTGGCGGCGGACACGACGAGCGTGAGCAGACATTAAACCAGCTGTTAGTTGAAATGGACGGCTTCGGTGCAAACGAGGGCGTTATAGTTATGGCGGCTACAAACCGTCCTGATATATTAGATAGAGCGCTTCTTCGTCCCGGCAGATTTGACCGTCAGATTACCGTAAACTATCCCGATGTAAAGGGAAGAGAAGAAATACTGAAGGTTCATTCAAGAGGAAAGCCGCTCGGCCCCGATGTAAATCTTAACACTATTGCAAAGTCTACTTCAGGCTTTACAGGTGCAGACCTTGAGAACCTTTTAAATGAGGCGGCTCTTCTTGCAGTTCGTCACGGCAAAAAGGCTATAACTCAGGAAGAAATAGAGGAAGCTACCATCAAGGTTGTTATGGGTACAGAAAAGAAATCCCATGTTGTAAAGGATAAGGATAAGCTTATTACGGCTTATCACGAGGCAGGTCACGCAGTTGTATCCTACTTCTTGCCAACCCAAGACCCTGTACACCAAATTTCTATTATTCAGCGCGGTATGGCGGCAGGATATACAATGTATCTTCCTACCGAAGAAAAGGGTCATACATCTAAGATGACAATGCTTGAGCAGATTTGTTCGCTTCTCGGCGGTAGAGCTGCAGAGCAGTTAACCCAAAAGGATGTCTGCACAGGCGCATCCAACGATATCGAACGCGCTACCGATTTAGCAAGAAAGATGGTTACTAAGTTCGGTATGAGCGATAAGCTCGGTTTAGTAGCTTACGGTCATGATAATAATGAGGTGTTCTTAGGCAGAGATTTCTCTTCAACACCTAACTATTCTGAAAAAACAGCTGCTCTAATCGATGAGGAAATCGAGAGGGTTGTAACCGAACAGTATAAGAAGGCATTAGAGCTTTTAGAGGGCGCTATGCCCAAGCTTCACGAGGTTGCTAAAATTCTCTTTGAAAAAGAAAAGATTAGCGGTGAAGAATTTAGAGTTTTAATGGAAACTTAATATTAAATGTAAAGCATCGAAGAAACTTTTTCTTCGATGCTTTTTTATGAAAAAATAGGTAATAAAAAAATTTAAAAAAATCGAAAAAAGTACTTGATTTTTGTTTTGTAATGTGATATGATACGAGAGTACGCTGCGAAAATGCGGCGTTTATACATGCGTTGATGCGGGAGGTGGCCCATCTCGAATGGGGAAATTTCCGCGGAGTATGTCCGATTTTAAACCGGGCGAAAGAACTTTGGAAGGCAGAGATGTACTTGCGAACATCTTTGCAACAGCGGATAATGTATCCGTTGTCCGGAATTGTCTGTGACCCCAGCAATGCCGGTTTTATATTGTGCCTAAAAGAAAAACACGGCACGGTGTAAGTTTTGCCCGCCAACTAATCAAGGAGGCGAAAATTCACATGGCAGTGAAAGAAAAAATCCGTATTCGTATTAAAGGTTACGACCACGCACTTGTAGACCAGTCCGCAGAGAAAATTGTGGAAACCGCTAAACGTACAGGCGCTAGGGTTTCAGGTCCCGTACCGCTACCCACAGAAAAGGAAGTTGTAACAATTCTTCGCGCTGTTCATAAGTATAAGGACAGCCGTGAGCAGTTTGAAATGCGAACACACAAAAGGCTCATCGATGTAATCAGACCTTCCAACAAAACTGTTGAGGCTCTTACAAATCTTGAGCTCCCCGCCGGTGTTGAAATCGAAATCAAGCTTTAATATTATATAAGGTATTCGATTCGCATCGCAGGTCAAGTCAGCTTAAAGGTTGACCAATAA
>CAYXID010000061.1:0-8062 GCA_964465535.1 uncultured Ruminococcus sp. | reverse complement strand
TCGCCGGAACATCTTCCTCGCTACCGCATTTAGATACGCCGTATGCATCGTCTTTAAACATTTCTTCAATCATACGGTTTCTGGCAAAGGTTCGCTTTTCACTGATTTCACCGCGAATATGCTCAATAGCTTTTCTCTTTTCACGCTCAACATCTTCTTCACAAAAAGCGCCGTTTTCTACCTTTGGTTCAAATATAAGACTTAAAAGCAGCTCACAAGCTTCGGCAGTTAGTGACTCACCGTCAATCGCAAAGCGGTCAGCAATCACAGAGGCGGAAATTTTCAGCAACTGATAGTCACCGTTTTTTTCGGTGCTTGCATCAAGATGCGCGCCATACAGTTTACTGAGTTTATAATTAAGTTTGGAAAAATCCTTATACTTATCACTACAGGTGGTAAGCACAAAAGGAAGTAATCCGTTAACAGCAACAGACTGCTTATCAAGCGGCAGATAAAAATTGAAGGATACAAGGGTTGTATTAAAACGGTCGTTACTAATAAACAGACCCTCTACTCCATTTGAAATCGGGGTTAGCTTTACTGACATTTCATACCTCCAAGAATTGCAATAGCTGAAAACATAATTTTTCTTATACATTATACCACAACCAACCAATAAATAACAACTATTTCCTTCATAATTAATAATAAAATATTAAAATTTCTTTAATTTATATGTAAAAAAATTGATTTTTTCCATTTTTTATGCTAAAATATATGGGAATAGGCGGTGATTATATGGGACTTCCCTTAAAGCAAAAAAGAGGTATAAGAATCCAAACTCGAATTATTATTTGTGCTATGCTGATACTTGCACAAATAGGAATTCTATTTGCTTTTGTTTACAACATTTCCCTGACATATAACATCATCTATAACCTTTCCTATGTCGCTGCCGCAATTTTAGTTATTTTTATTGTTAACAGGCGAGGCAATCCCAGTTATAAAATCGCCTGGATAATTTTTATTCTTTTATTTCCGATATTCGGTATATCGGTATTCTTCCTTTGGGGTACAGATTCTGTTTTTCCCTATATCAGAAAGAGAATGGCAACTTGCGAATCTCACTATCTTCCCCTTCTTAAAAACGATGATGCTATTCACGAAAAGCTTAAATATCACGATTTTCTCCACGCAAGACAAGCTTCCTATTTACATCACGAATCGGGATATCCGCTTTATACCAATACCGATGTTGAATATTTGTCCCCCGGTGAAGTATTCCTACCTCGCTTTTTAGAGGAGCTTTCAAAGGCAGAAAAATACATTTATCTCGAATTCTTCATAATCGCCGAGGGCGTTATGTGGGATAAAATAAGCGAAATTCTTGAAGAAAAAGCAAAAAACGGCGTTGAAGTAAAGGTTTTATTTGATGATTTCGGTTCTATAAAGCGTCAAAGGAAAGACTTTATTACTCGCCTTCAGAGAAAGAACATATCTGTTGCCGTATTCAACAAAATCACACCCTCTCCTAGCCTTTTCGTAAACAACAGGAATCATAAAAAAATCGTTGTTATTGACGGCAAGGTTGCCGTTACAGGCGGCGTAAATCTTGCAGACGAATATATTAACGAATACGAGCGTTTTGGTTATTGGATGGATTCTGCGGCAATAATTAAAGGTGACGCCGTAGAAAGCTTTCTTGCTATGTTCTGTGCCAGTTGGGAGTTTGCAACCTCAAAACCGATTGATATGCAGTCGCATCTTGCCGTCGGTGATGTAATTAACGACCATTTTGCTCTTCCGTATTCCGATGACCCATTAAACAACGAAAATCCTGCAGAGGGCATTTATATGCAGATACTCAACTCTGCTCAAAAATATGTTTATATAACAACACCCTATCTTATAATTGACAGCAGTATGATTACCACCCTTAGAATAGCGGCAAAATCGGGTGTTGATGTTAAAATAATTACACCTCATATTCCTGATAAATGGTATGTCCACCCCGTTACACAATACAATTATTTAGAGCTTTTAGAGGCAGGTGTAAAGATTTACGAATACACCCCCGGATTTATTCATTCTAAGCTTTTTGTCTCGGATGACAGAGTGGGTACAATAGGTACCGTTAATATGGATTATCGCAGCTTTATGCTTCACTTTGAATGTGGTGTTTGGTTTTCAAATACTGACACTGCTACTGACATAAAAAATCATTTTAACAAGTTGCTTGAAGAGTCAGAAGAAATCATTCTTGAAAAATGGAAAAAACGCGGAACGGCTAAGCGTTTAAAACAGGCTATTCTTCATCTCTTTGCACCTTTTATGTAAACAAAAATTTTTATTATAATTTTGAAAGGCGGTAAATTTTATGAAAAAATTTTTAAAGGGTTTTATTGCTTTTATGGGAGTAATTGCTACTGCTATCGGCGCACTCGCCGTTATAGACAAGCTAATGAATAAAAACCGTATTGAAGGCGATTATCTTGAATGTCCTTCAGATAACGAAGAAGTAGAATAAAAAATTTTCTGATAAAAAGCGAGATGTAAGTTTACACTTATATCCCGCTTTTTTAAAATATTTGTATTTTTTGCTTAAAATTTTTTCTTGCAAAGAAATTAAATCTGATTTTTTTAGTTAAAACATACAAATTTTCAATCTAATTTGGCTATAAGTAATACTTGCAAAATATTATTGAATAATGTATCATATAAAGTGAAAAAATAATAATAAATTTTTATGGAGATGTTTTTATGGCAAAATATACCGCAGCACAGCTTTCGGCAATTATTGAAAGAAAGCTATCACACAATTTTGGTGTTACGCCCGAACATGCATCGGATGAAATTTTCTATAAAGCAGTTGCGCTCACTCTTTTAGAAATTATGGGTGAACGCCGTGCAGCGTTCAAAAAATCAGTAGACGAACAGGAAGCAAAAACCGTTTACTATCTTAGTATGGAGTTTTTAATGGGTCGTTCTTTAAAGAACAATCTTTACAACCTTGAACTTGAGAAGCCTATGGAAAAGGCGCTTGCTAAATTTAAGGTAAAGCTCGATAATTTATATGATTTTGAGCCTGATGCAGGTCTTGGAAACGGCGGTTTAGGTCGACTTGCTGCCTGCTTTTTAGACGCTCTTTCAAGCGGAAGTTACTCAGCAATGGGTTACTGTATACGCTATGAGCTTGGTATTTTCCGTCAAAAAATCGTTGAAGGATGGCAAACCGAAATGCCTGACTTCTGGTTGCCCGGTGGCGGTGTCTGGCTAGAACCTCGCCCTGCATCTGCAGTTGATGTTAATTTTGACGGCAGAATTAACGAATGGTGGGACGGCTCATACCATCATATTGAGCACACCGATTATAAAACTGTCCGTGCTATGCCCTACGACCTTATGGTATCAGGTAAAGACGGTAAAACAGTTAATGTTTTGCGCCTTTGGAGTGCTGAATGTCAGGATTTTGATATGTCTGCATTTAATCAGGGTGACTATGTAAGAGCCCTTGAGCAGCGCGCAATGACAGAGGCTATCTCTAAAATTTTATATCCTGAGGATAATCACATCGAAGGTAAATCACTTCGTCTTCGTCAGCAGTATTTCCTTGTTTCTGCGTCCATTCAGGATATTTTAAACAGACACCTTAGAAAGTATAATACTCTTGACAATCTTCCCGAAAAGGTTGCAATTCATATTAATGATACCCACCCCACCCTCTCTATCCCTGAACTTATGCGCTTTTTACTTGACGAGTGCGGTTATTCCTGGGAAAAGGCTTGGGAGATTGTAACAGGCACTGTTGCATACACAAACCATACAATTATGTCAGAAGCGCTTGAGTGTTGGCAGGAAGAGCTCTTTAGAGAGCGTCTTCCCCGTATCTATCAGATTGTAAAAGAAATTGACAGACGCTACCGCGCATCTGTTTTAGCGCAGACTAACGACAGTGACTTAGTTGCTAGAACCGCCATCGTTCAAGACGGTGTTATCAAAATGGCAAATCTTTGCGTTGCTGCTTGTCATACCGTTAACGGCGTTTCAAAGCTTCACAGTAAGATATTAACAGACGAACTTTTCAAGGATTATTACAAAATGACACCCGAAAAGTTCACTAATGTTACAAACGGTATTGCACATAGAAGATGGCTTTGTCAGGCAAACCCTGAGCTTACAAAGTATCTTACCGAAATTATCGGCGACGGATTTATTAAGGACGCCTCAGAGCTTGAAAAACTCACAGCCTTTTATGACGATTCTTCTGTTTTGGCAAAGCTCGGTGAAATAAAGCATAATAACAAGGTCCGCTTTGCAGATTATGTTAAATCAAACTGCGGTGTTTTACTTGACCCGAATTCCATTTTTGATATGCAGGTTAAGCGTCTGCACGAGTATAAGCGTCAACATTTGAATGCTCTTCACATTATTGCGGACTATCAGTTTATCAAAGATAATCCCCACGCAGATTTTATTCCAAAAACCTATATTTTTGGTGCAAAAGCAGCCCCTGGTTATCTCTTTGCTAAAGAAATTTTACAAATGATTTGGCAGTTGTCAGTTCTTATTAATAACGACCGAAGTGTAAGCGATAAATTAAAAGTACTCTTCCTTGAAGACTACCGAGTTACTATGGCAGAGCTTATGATTCCCGCCGCCGACATCAGCGAACAAATTTCTCTTGCTTCTACCGAAGCTAGCGGTACAGGTAATATGAAGCTTATGATGAACGGTGCTATTACTTTGGGTACTGAGGACGGTGCTAATGTCGAAATACACAAGGCTGTAGGCGACGACAATATTTTAATTTTCGGTATGCAAACACCCGAAGTATTAAATCTTCAGAAAACCGGATATTCGCCTATTGAGTATTATAATAACAACGCCGAGCTTCGTCATGCCCTCGAATTTATAAGAAAAGGCATTTCAGGAAAACAGTTCGACAACATCTATAACACCCTTAAAAACTATGACAGATATATGGCTCTTGCCGATTATGCTGATTATAGTCTAACTCAGAAGAAAGCTTCTGAAATTTATAAAAATTCTGAAAATTGGAACAAAATGTCACTTATGAATATTGCAAAATCAGGTATATTTGCGGCAGACCGTTCAATTGACGATTATGCAAAGAATATATGGCATATTGATCCTATAAAATAATTATGGAATATTATCCTTTTGATTCAAGAAATCCACTTTACCGTTCACAAATAGGAGCTATAGCCGAAGGAAAAACCCTTCGGCTACGCTTGCTTTTACATTTGGACGCAAAAGTGGATTCTGCTTTTTTACTAATGATTAGTGACGGCGAATCAGAGCCCGTAGAAATTCTCTTAACTGAAGCCGAAATTCTAGATAATTACAAATTTTACGAATGCGAATTAGAGCTTGACGAAGGTCTATATTGGTATGCATTTAAGTATAAAAGTGAATTTGGAGAATTCTATGTAACTAAAACAGGATCCTCACTCGGCACAGTATCAAAGGACGGCAGATGGTGGCAGCAAACTGTTTATAAAAAGGATTTTTGCACACCCGATTGGCTAAAAGGCGGAATAATTTATCAGATTTTTCCCGATAGATTTTTTGCATCAAAACAAGATAAGAAAAATGTACCCACAGACCGTTTTATACAAAAAGACACCTCATCTGTACCCGAATACAGACAAGGTGAAGATTTATGCCATCTCGGCAACGATTACTACTGCGGCGACCTAAAAGGGATTGAGGAAAAGCTCAATTATATAAAAGGCTTAGGGGTTACCTGTATTTACTTAAACCCTATTTTTGAAGCTCATTCAAACCATCGCTACAATACAGCAGATTATTTTAAAATCGATTCCCTTTTAGGTGATGAAAACGATTTAATATCACTATGCAAAAGTGCAGAAAAGTTAGGCATTTCAATAATTTTAGACGGCGTTTTCTCGCACACAGGTGACGACAGTATTTACTTTAATTCCAAAGGTAGATATGATAGCTGCGGAGCCGCAAATTCTACTGACTCCCCCTATATAAACTGGTACAAGTTTAAAAGCTACCCCGACGATTATGAATCTTGGTGGGGCGTTAAAACTTTGCCTGAAATCAATGAGGACAATCCCGATTTTACCGAGTTTATAACAGGAGAAAACGGTGTTCTTAGATATTGGATTAAAAAAGGTATCAAGGGCTGGCGCCTTGATGTTGCAGACGAGCTCCCTGACAACTTTTTAGATAACATTAGAAAATCTGTTAAAGCCGAAAATAAAGATGCTTATATTTTAGGTGAAGTTTGGGAAGATGCTTCAAATAAAATTAGTTATGATGTAAGACGCAAATTTTTAAGAGGCGAACAGTTGGATTCTGTTATGAATTATCCGTTTGCTGATGCAATAATCGATTTTATAAAAGATAAGAACGCCGAAAAGCTTATAAATACAGTGCTTGATATTACAGAAAATTATCCCAACGAAGCTATAGCTCTCCTTATGAATCATATCGGCACCCACGATACACCTCGCATTATAACAAACCTATGCCATAAAGGAGAGATTCCGCAAGACCGCGAGTGGCAGTCAAAACAAAAGCTTACTGAAAGTGAATTTAAACACGGCGTAAAACTTGTTAAATTAGCGTCGGTTATTCAGTATACTTTACCTGGTGTTCCCTCTCTTTATTACGGTGACGAAATAGCTCTTGAGGGGTACGGCGACCCCTTCTGCAGAGGCTTTTTTGATTGGAGTAAAACCAAATCGGGTCTTACAAAGCACTACCGTAAACTAGGCAAAATCAGGGCAAATACGCCCGTATTTAAAAACGGAGAGTTTGTTCCTGTAATCTCAGAAAAAGGGGTTTTAGCCTTTGCAAGAGAATCTGATGCCTCATCTGCTCTTACTGTGATAAATAATACCGAAAGTGAATTATCGCTTAAACTTCCTCAAAAGTTTTTAACTGCTACACCAAATTTTAACGGCAAGATATTAAATAAAAGCTTAATTTTACCACCCCTATCGGCAGAAATTCTCACTATATAAAACTAATCTCTTATTTTTATAATATTTACTTGACGAGAGCTGTTATTTTATGTTAAAATTACTTTCGTTGATAGAAGTATTTCTGCTTTAAAAGGAGAGTTTTCGGTGTTTAAAGGTAAGATGAAAGCCGTAACCTTTAGTTACGACGATGGTGTTACACAGGATAAAAGACTTATTGAATTACTAAATAAATATTCACTAAAAGCAACCTTTAACATTAATTCGGAGTTTTTAGGCACAAAGAACGAATTAGTTGCACCGAATTTTCGAGTAAATCACAACAAAAACTTTCCTTCTGAAGTTAAAGAAATTTATAAAGGTCACGAGGTTGCTGTTCACACCCTCACCCACCCTAATCTTACAACTCTTGATGATACGGAAGTAGTAAGGCAGGTCGAAGAGGACCGAAAAAATTTGAGCAGGCTTGTAGGCTATGATGTTACAACAATGGCATACCCCTGCGGTGGCACCAATAATGACGACCGCGTAGCAAATATAATCGCAAAAAATACAGGCGTTAAGTTTTCAAGAACAATTACTTCAACCTACAGTTTTGATATACAAGACAATCTTTATAGATACAATCCCACTGTATACCATCTTGAATGGGATAAAATGTTCTGTCTTGCAGAAGAATTTATGGCACTCACCCCCGAAACTCCAAAAATTTTTTATATTTGGGGACACAGTTATGAATTTGATATTGAGAATACTTGGGATAAATTTGAAAAATTTTGTAAACTGATTTCAGGGAAAGACGATATTTTCTACGGTACAAACCGAGAGATATTCTTTGAAGAATAATTTTCAAAATATAGCCGCGCATAAAAATATTGAAGCTGAGTGCGGCTGCCACTATTCTCTTTATCTTAATTTTTACTTTTTAATTACATTTTAATAAATATTTGCGGATATGGCGGAATTGGCAGTTTCTGTTCGAGCGCTGCCTGTGGCAGAAAAAGCGAGAACGAGAAAGGCGCAGCGGTCGAAAATTTATCGTCGCTCCAAGACGAAGAAATTTTCGGGCACCGCAAGAGTTACGCGGAGCGCGGCTGCCACTATTCTCTTTATCTTAATTTTTACTTTTTAATTACATTTTAATA
>CAYXID010000060.1:2185-8116 GCA_964465535.1 uncultured Ruminococcus sp. | reverse complement strand
TGTTATCGCCTGGCGGATCCACCATGTCGCATAAGTTGAGAACTTAAAGCCCTTTTCATAGTCGAATTTATCAACCGCCTTAATAAGACCTACATTTCCCTCTTGAATAAGGTCAAGGAAATACATACCTCTGCCCACATACTTCTTGGCGATACTTACAACAAGACGAAGGTTAGCTTCGGTAAGACGCTGCTTTGCATATTCATTCCCTTCGCTGATTTTAACGGCAAGCTCTACCTCTTCTTCGGAATTCAAAAGCGGAACTCTACCGATTTCGCGAAGATAAACTTTAACAGGGTCATCAAGAGAAATATTGTCAAAGCTTGAATCATCCTCTGTCTGCTCCATATCGATTTCTTCGAGTTTTAACTGCTCTTCTGTAGGCTCCTCGTCAAAATCAAGCTCTAAAATAGGAGGCTCGGCAAAAAGCTCGTCCAAATCATCGGGAGCATCTTCAAGCTTATCAATAGAATTATCTCTATCGTCAAGCTCCGCAAAATCTTCTGCAGCTACCTCGTTTTTTTCTTTTAAATCCTTCTTCTTTTCTTCCTTCATTACTACTTAATTCCCCTTTGTTTTATTTTTAATAATATTTGCCAAATTATCCGCCCATTCTTCAACCGACATATCCCCGCTTTGTTTTACAGCCTTTAAATCGTTCTCAAAAATGAGGGAGCTTATACAGTCATAAAGCACCTTTTCGGGATTACGCTCACCCTTATCACTATTCTGAAGCGATACAAGATAACCCGTTTCTGCAGGTGATAAAAACTGTCCCAAATACGAAAAATCCACGCCCTTGCCCGACTCAAAATTCTCGGTAATAATAGAATAAATCTTTCGGTTTAGTGAAGTTAAGAATTTTTCCGAAGGCAGCTTTTCAGTAGCCTTCTGTATCAAATCGGGATGCTGTAAAAGAATTGCAATAATGCACTCCTCTGCAGCGGCGGCCTTTGGAAAACTGCGTTTTTCGGGATTAACCTCACCGCTTTTTCTAGTGGGCGAGATTACCTCTCTAATTTCCTTGCGTTTTTCCTGCCTTACATATTTTTTACGAAGCTCTTCAACCTTTGCTTTAAAGGTAGTAGAGGAAATTCCGTATTTTTCCGATAATCTTCCGATATATATATCCCTTGTTATTATATCGGAGGTCTGAGCTAAAATTTCTGCCGCTAAATTGAGGTATTTAACCTTACCGTCGGCAGATTCGGTATCAATGCCCGAAACGGCGGTTAAGAGCTTATACTCTATTTCACTGACGGCACCCTCAAGCAATGCCGCAAAACGCTCTTTGCCGTTTTTCTTTATATATTCGTCGGGGTCCTTGCCGTCAGGCACTAAAACTACCCTTACCTTAAGTCCCGTATCGGCTAAAACCTCACCTGCTCTGCGTACCGCCTTTTGACCTGCGGCGTCGGCATCAAGCATTAAGACTACTTCTTTTGTATATTTAGTAAGCAGCTTTGCCTGCTCGGGTGTAAAGGCAGTACCGAGTGCTGCTACCGTATTTGTAAACCCTGCCTGATGAAGTGAAACTACATCCATATTTCCTTCAACCAATATTATTCTGTCTGCACAGTCCTTCTTAGCGAAGTTCATAGCAAAAAGATTGTCACTCTTTTTATAAACAGGGGTATCTGCCGTGTTTACATACTTGCCGCCTGCCTTATCCTCGCCCGGCATTGCTCTGCCGCTAAAGGCTACTACATTTCCCCTTATGTTTATTATAGGAAAAACCACCCTTTTTCTAAAGCGGTCATAAAATGTGCCTCTCTGACTTTTTCCTATAACATTTGCCTGTAGCATATCATTTATAGAAAAGCCTTTAGCCTTTAAATGCTTTAAAAGAGCGTCCCACGAATCAGGGGCAGCCCCCAAACCGAAATGCTTTATTGTAGAAACCGAAAGACCTCGGCCTACTAAATAATCGAGCGCCCATTTACCGTCAGGCGACATTAAATAATTATGGAAAAATCTTGCTGTTTCTTTATTTATATCATAAATGGTATTTTTAAGCTTTTGCATAGAATTATCATAGGAATTATCATCAATAGAAATCCCCGAACGCTCTGCCAAAAGCCTTATTGCATTTACATAATCAAGATTTTCTATAAGACTTGTAAAGGTAAACACATCGCCGCCTACCCCACAACCAAAGCAGTAAAATGAGCCATTTTCAGGATAAACCGTAAAAGACGGAGTTTTTTCGTTATGGAAAGGACAAAGTCCCACCAAATTTTTACCTCTGCGCTTTAGATTTACATAGGGCGCCATTACAGATTCAATGTCATTCCTATATTTAATTTCGCTGATTATTTCCTCAGGTATTGCCACTGTATTCACCTACCTTTAATTATTAATTATAAAATCAAAGCTTCCAAAACTTTGGAATGTATATATCCGAATATGTTGATACTGCGAAATGGTCGGTCATACAAGCGATATAATCCATTACCGCACGCTTTACGCCCTCATTTTCACAGATTTTTACATACTCCTCCGACATCTTTTCGGGGTATTTAGTAAAGTAATTAAAAATTCCCTCAACAATGCCGAAAACCTTTGTTTCCTCCGATTTAGCAACAGGATTTCTATAAACCGTTTCAAAAAGGAAGCTATGTAATAAATCGTAAGCCTCTGATACGCTTTTCTCCATTACAATATCGTTATCACTGTTTTTGATAACCGAATTAACAAGGGTGTTTATTCTAGCACTTTTAGAAGTACCCAGCACCGATGTAATATTATCAGGTATCTGCTGTTGAGTGATTATCCCTGCCCTTACGGCATCCTCAATATCGTGATTAATATAGGCAATTCTATCCGAAACCCTTACAATTTTACCTTCAAGGGTGCTTGCCCATTCGTCCTTGGTGTGATGCAAAATGCCGTCTAACACTTCAAAGGTAAGATTTAATCCCTCGCCGCCCTTTTCGAGCTTTTCACAAACCCTGACACTTTGCTCATAGTGGGTAAAACCGCCGCCGCAAAGGTCGTTGATTGCCCTCTCTCCTGCGTGACCGAAGGGGGTATGTCCAAGGTCGTGACCCAAAGCTATCGCCTCAGTTAAATCCTCATTTAGCCGCATTGCTCTCGCTATCGTACGGGCTATCTGAGAGACCTCTAGTGTATGTGTAAGGCGGGTACGGTAATGGTCAGACTCAGGAGCTAAAAAGACCTGTGTTTTATGCTTTAAGCGTCTGAACGCCTTAGAATGTATAATTCTGTCGCGGTCACGCTGAAACTCGGTTCTGAGTTCGCACTTTTCTTCAAACACCCGTCTACCTTTAGAATCACTGCTGCACATTGCCTTTTCTGACAAGGTTTGTCTTTCAATCTGTTCGCTCTGTTCTCTGATATTCAAAGGTCCCGCCTCCTATCTCCTTAATAAATATATACGGATATTTCTGCCGTTTTCCTCTTTTTTTAGAGTAAAAAAGCAGAAAATTCTTCGCTTTTCCTTTTATTTACAATTCTTGCAGAAAAAGTTTCTGTAAGAGCAGCTTCAAAACCGTCAATATCCTCACTTTTAAAGGAAAAGACAAGCTTTACGCTATCGGTAAATTTCTCATGGCTTATGCTGCCGCCACAGTCTTTTATAAGAGCGGTGAGCTTTTGGTGGTCGGGATAAGGGCATATAATCTCGCAAACAACCGACGGGCACATTAATACCCTTTGGGCAGATTCGATAACAAGTCTTGTGCTTCCCGAATATGCTCTGCAAAGACCACCTGTGCCGAGTAATATACCGCCGAAATATCTAGTTACAACTACCAATGCATCGGTAATTCCGCTACCCTGCAGTACATCAAGTACGGGCTTTCCTGCAGTGCCGTGAGGTTCACCGTCATCAGAAAAACGGGCGGTGCCGTCCTTTAAAATATAGGCGTATACATTATGCCTTGCGTCCCAATATTTAGTTTTAGTAGCCCCCAAAATTTCTGCCGCTTGCTCTTCTGTTTCAACATGAAAAAGAGTTGCTATAAAACGGGATTTTTTCTCTATGAGCTCTGCCGTATTTTCTGTATTTACAGTGATATAGGACTGCATACTAACACCCCTTTTGAAGTGATAAAAAAATCCGCAACTGCCCTTAGGCTGTTGCGGAATATATGGTAATTACTTATCCATACCGAAACGCTTCTTGAATCTGTCAACACGACCGCCGGTATCTACCAATTTCTGCTTACCGGTAAAAAACGGATGACATTTAGAGCATATATCCAAACGGATATCCTTTTTAGTTGAGCGTGTTTCAAATTCAGCACCGCAGGCACACTTAACAACTACCTTTTCGTACTGCGGATGAATACCTTCTTTCATCATTGTCACCCCTTTCATTTCAGTAACGAAGTTATAATATCACAAAAATAATCAAAAATCAAGTATTTTTTCAAAAATTAGTTTCACTTTTCTTTTTTAAATTAACTGTTGGTCGTTTATCGAAAGCTTGAAGATAAGACCTAGCTTTTCTGCCGCCTTTCTGCAAAGCAACATTCTCTCCATAAAAATCTCAAAGAAATCCATAATAGAGCTGTATTCTGTGTCGATATTCAGAGATAATCTAATCTGAGTTTTTTCTTCATTTATTAAAAGCTTTGCATTTGTAACAGAATAATTTACACGGTCGTGTATGTCAAATGATGACTTATCAAGCTGTCTTACTCTTGTTCGGCGGACATCCGATTTATCAGCTAAAATAAGAGCGGCGGAAAGCTCGTCTACAGGGACGCCTGTGCCCTCATCGTGATTGCCGATAGCGGTAACGATTTTAGCAATCATTTCTGCAGGCATTTTTAAGTTATCAAGTATTCGAAACGCCATAACAGCACCGCTTTGCGAGTGGTCAACACGGTTTACAAGATTGCCGATATCATGAAGATAGGCGGCAATTTTTACAAGCTCGATTTCCTCATCGTCATAACCTAGAGTTTTTAAGATATCTGCCGCCGTTTGCGCCACCTTACCGACATGGGCAAAGCTGTGCTCTGTAAATCCGAGCGCTAAAAGAGATTTATCTGCGGCGGTTATATATGTGTTAATATCTGAATTGTGTTTTAGTTCTTCAAAAGTCAGCATTATATTCCTCCAAAAATTAAATAGAATTTACCTTTTTGATTATATCACACATATAAAAATTTTTCATCATTTTTCTTTAAAAAATCATAGTGAAATGTTGACAAACTTTTTTTGCAGTGATATACTTTTTTCATATATTAAAGCGCAAAGGAGATATCCGCTTTGGAAATCAAGATTACAAAAACTTTATGTCCTAAAGAAAAGCCCGATAGCAGTACGCTAGGCTTCGGTCAGGTATTTACAGACCATATGTTTATTATGGATTATGATACAGAAAAAGGTTGGCACGATGCGAGAATTGTTCCCTTTGAGAACCTTTCTATCCACCCTGCTTCTACCGTACTTCACTACGGCTCAGAAATATTTGAGGGTCTTAAGGCATACCGTAGGGCTGACGGTAAGGTTCAACTTTTCAGACCCATTGAAAACATCCGCAGAATGAACTCTTCGGCAGAGCGTTTGTGTCTTCCCGAAATCCCCGAAGATATGGCAATGGAAGCTTTAACTGCTTTTGTAGATATGGAACAGGAATGGACACCGTCGGCAGAGGGCACTTCCCTTTATCTTCGCCCCTTTATGTTCGGCAACGATGAAACTCTCGGAGTTCACGCTGTACACCACGCAACATATATTATCATTGCCTCTCCCGTAGGAAGTTATTATAAAGAGGGTATCAATCCCGTTAAAATTATGATTGAGGCTGAAGATGTAAGAGCAGTCAGAGGCGGTACGGGATATATCAAATGTGGCGGTAACTATGCCGCAAGTAACAGAGCAGGCGCTAAGGCTGAAGCTTTAGGATATTCTCAGGTGTTATGGCTTGACGGTGTTGAGAGAAAATACATCGAAGAA
>CAYXID010000060.1:0-2175 GCA_964465535.1 uncultured Ruminococcus sp. | reverse complement strand
GATTGACGGCGAGATTGTAACTCCTGCGCTCACAGGCTCTATTCTTCCGGGCATTACAAGAAAATCCTGTCTTGAGGTATTAAAAGCCAAGAGTTATAAGGTAAGTGAGCGTCTTTTAAGCATTGATGAGTTAAGCGCCGCTTTAGCAGACGGAAAGCTTGAAGAGGCTTGGGGTTGCGGTACAGCCGCTGTTATTTCCCCCATCGGTGAGCTTTGCTACAAGGATGTAAAATATCCGATAAACAACGGCGAAATCGGTGAGGTTACAAGAATGCTCTATGATACCTTAACAGGTATTCAGTGGGGCAAAATCGAAGATACTTTCGGTTGGACAAAGGAAATTTAATAGATTTTCAAAACTTTTGGGGTGCAGAAAGCTGCACCCTTTTTTTATTTAATCTTAACTTGTAATATGTTTGCCGTTATGATAAAATATAAGGGTAAGAAATTTAGTCGGAGAAATGTTATGAAGACTTTTTATAAATTTATATCCCTGTTACTTTGTATTGTTATGGTGCTATCCCTTTCGGCTTGTGGCGGGCTTAGTTCAATAATAATTTATTTTGAGATATCAAACGCCCCTGATACTTTAGACCCGCAGTTAGCCTCCGCTGACGAAGAGCTGCTTATTGTAAGAAACATTTTCGAGGGGCTTTTACGCCAAAACGAAAAGGGTGAAATTGTTTCGGGTGTGGCTGAAAGCTATAAAAAAGACGGGCTTACCTACACCTTTAGTCTAAAGGAAGACACCCTTTGGAGTGACGGCACTCCCCTTACCGCCAACGACTTTGTTTTCGGCTTTAAAAGAGCGGTAGATAAAAAGAATAAAGCCCCCTTTGTAAAGAGGCTTTTTGCAATTAAAAACGCAGAAAAAATATATAACGGTAATGCATCCCTTTCCTCTTTGGGAGTTCGGGCAATAAATGATACAACCCTCCAAATCACCTTAGAGAAAAACGATAAAAACTTTGAAAAAACTCTTACCACCTCGATATGTATGCCCTGTAACGAAGAGTTTTTCAATGCCTGCAAAGGACAGTACGGGCTTAAAAACAGTTATATAATTTCAAACGGCTCCTATTCGATAACAAAATGGAACCGTGAGGATTTTGGAATAAGAATTTACCGAAACCGAAAATACAGCGGTGATTTTATAGCGCAAAACGGCGCTGTCTTTTTCTCATCTGAAAAGGACCAAACCGCCGCAGAGCGTCTTTTAAGTCATAAGGCAGATATTGCCTTTATCGATAACGCTGATATAAAGGAATTTAATAACAAGGAATTCTCAACCATAACTCACCAAAATATTTGTTGGGTTTTAAACATAGGCAAGGGCTTTAATTCAAATTTAAGGTCGGCTTTTGCAATGATTACAGACCCTAGCGTTTATGAAGCCAAACTTAAAGACGGTTTCTCCCCCGCATATTCTATTTATCCGTCAAATCTATCGCTAGGCGAGGGCTATGATAAAATCGGCAAAGCCGAATATAATAAGCAAAAAGCTTTTAATTTGTTTTCTGCAGAGGTCGTTAAATTTGAAGACAAAAAGCTTCCAAAAACCACGCTTATCTATTATGAAAACGAGGCTATGAAACCCGCCATAACTTCGGTGGTGGGTCATTGGCAACAAACCTTGAGCGCCTTTATAAACATTTCGCCATCAACGAATAAAGAATATATGATAAACGAACTTAAAAATCCCACTGTACAGATGTCAGTTTTCCCGATAAAAGCTACAAGCGGATATATTGAAGAATATCTCGATAAGTTCGGTGTTGACTATTCAGGACAAAATCTTGCAACAGTACAGAAAAATATCCTTAAATCCAATAAAATTATACCTCTTGCTTTCGAAAACACCAATATCGTTCACAGTGAATATTTAAGTAATGTTCACTCAAACGGAGAAAACGGATATATAGATTTTTCGATTATAATTAAAGAGGATTAAAAATTAAGAGCCGTGAAAATCACGGCTCTTCGTTTTTAATTATCAGATTTTTTAATATGCAAAACAAATCCTGCAACAATTTGGACAATCGATAAAACAATCGCAATAACAATTGGTATCGCCATTAATGCAGTATTGAAAATAGCCAACAAGTTTACTTTCGACATACATCAAAACATCAGTTTTGTATATCATCATTGCGAAAGATTATTTGATACACACCT
>CAYXID010000059.1:0-8765 GCA_964465535.1 uncultured Ruminococcus sp. | reverse complement strand
ATAGTGCGGAAAATGTACATCGCGTGCTATCCATCCAAACCCTACAAAGCCTATTTTCTTTTTCATAATTGTTTCCTCCTCAAAGTTTATAGCTCAAGCTTTTTAATCCAAAATAATATAAATTCCGTCTTTAAAATCCGCTTGCTCACTTAAAACACTTTGGACATCGACCCCGTATTTATACTCTTTTTCATATAGCGAACCGATTACACCGTCAGCAAACTGAATATTAATATTACTGCGGTATTTAATATCGGGGTCGCCCGCAAGCCTCATCCTATAGAGAGGACCTGTGCTTTTACTGAATATATTTTTTTCACAAACAACATTAACACTTTTGGCTGTACCAAAGCAGTTATAATTTGTAGCACCGTTTTTTCGGTCAAACTGATTATCTGCCCAACAGCCGCCGCCGTTTTGAACAAGGTTATAGGAATGCTCGCAGTTTTCTACTAAACGCTCACTGCCGTCATCAGAGGGTGGATTGTTAAATTCAATGCCCCAATGAAAGCGGTCGATAACATTACCCTTAAAGGATATATTCCTTTGAATACAGTCGCCCTTTGCCGACCAAAGCTGATGCGTAAGACCTGTATCACAGATTTCATACATCCAACAGTTTTCTACATAGAAACCGTCGCAAGCGCCGTAAATTTCAATAGCATTTCCGCAAGGAATTTTATCTCCCTTTCTATCACTGCATTGACACCCACCAAGATAAGAAAAAATGCAGTTTTTAACATTCATATATGGTCCGCCTGTTATACCGTAGCCTGAGAATTTGAAATTAAAATTCTCAATTAAAGCGGCACAGCTATTTCTTATAACTTGAAGTCTGCCACCTATTTCCATAGTTTTAAACCTATCAGACGGATTGCCTTTATCAGAGTAAAAATAAAGCTTATGTGTATCGGCATCAAGGTAATAGCTACAGTCGGTTTTAAAATCGCAAATATCAAAGAAATCATTTACACCATAAATTTCTTTAATTGCCATTTTTTCGCCGTGTTTACCTATCTTATCCGAATGGTCTAATGCAATAAGGCTTACTATCCAAAATTCCTCACTGCAAATATAAACATTTGGGAATTCGGTTTGGCGCCACATCTCTTCACAGGCATAATTTTGCTGTGAGCCGTTAAGTATGGGCTTATCACCAACGCCGTATGCACCGTAGCTTACGCCCTTTTTGGCGGTAAACATAGACATTTCTTCCCAAGTGGCATCCTTTTGTTTTAAACGCCATTCGTTAACTTTACGCCATTCGCCGCCACGCTCAAACAGTACTGCGTCACCCTCCTTTAAATTGGGGGTTTCCAAACGTAGCTTAGATATTGTTGCCCAAGCGGTTTCGGGGGACAAACCATCAAGCTTGTCGTCCCCATTATTAGAAATATAATATGTATTACCCGAAGCCCTTATATTATCAGGTGAATTTATTACATCACTAATCATAGCGTTAGCTACTATGTCTACACCCTCAACTACAGCCTTTGGAGAAAGGGTTTTAGAAGCGTTATAAAGGGCATCTATATAATCCTTATACCCTCTTGCGTCTTGCGACAGTGAAAAGGCTTTGTCCTTCTCTTCTCCTACAAAGAGTTTTTCGCCGTTCTCTACCCTATACGCATCAGAAAAATTTTTCACTAAATCACCACAATTCGTTCTAACCGATTTACTGTTCCTTTGGCGCTTTCTTTTTATCGTTAACAGAGATTACAATAACAGTGACTGCAACTGCTATTACAACCGCCAAAGCAAAGCCGCCTATAGCAATATAAAGCCATACCCTTTTTGGAATAGTCACAGGATTTTTAGTATCGTTATTGTTATTGTTATTATTATCATCTTTATCCTTATCTACAGTACTATCTGTTCCTCTGTCATATTCTGCCTTTACAGTAAGACCTGAATCAACAGCTGCCTTTACAATTTCATCATAGCTCATTGAATCTGCAGCAATACTTTCGACATCTTTATAATTATTAAGTTTATCTCCGATAGTTATAAATGTAGAATTTTTATCTTTAGAAGAAAACTCTCTCCATTCACTCATATTAAGAACCATACTTTTATACTTATCAGGAGCGGGAGTTGAGGTATCAGTTACAAAGATACGGGAATCATCACTTACATGGTAAATGTAGTTATTATCTGTAGTTATACACTTGAGAAACTTATCAACAGTTTTTGCAGAAACATAGTAAACAGTATCATTCTCACCTGTAGAGTGATAGAATGTATTGTTTTTTATAGTTACCTGCCAGCTTGGTGCTTCAAATCCGTATACAAGGATATCTGTAGAATTAAGTCTTGGTGTGCCGCCAAGAGACGCCCAGCTTTCACCGTTTTTAATGCAGAGGTTATTTTCAAATATTAAGTTATAAATACCTGCATTGCTCGCACACCAAAACTCCATAGCCTGTGTGTTATAAGCAAAAACATTATCTGTAACAGTGATATTTCTCCACTTACCGGGGGTATTACCCTGACAGGTAAAGGCAACGTCGTAAATATAGCGGAATAAGTTATTCTTTATTATAACACTTTCACCGCGGTCATAAAGCTCAATACCGTTTCCTGCACGGATAAAGTTTTCAACATCAATAACAGTACCGCCTAATTTTTCAATTACACAGTCGGTAATATCCGAAAATTTAGCATCCTCTTCACTAAGACCACTCTTCCAACAGATACCGTAGCCACTATGCTGCAGATGTAAATTTCTAATATTTACACCCTTATTAAGACGGATAAGGCAGGCGTGAATTGCTAAAGTAAGCTCGCCGAACTCGCTATAGGGGTCTTTATCTGTTTTTATGTAAATAGATGTTTCATCGCAGTAGAAATCGTTCTTCGTCTTACAGGATTCGGCATCCTTTTTGCGCTCACCGTAAATTTTTCCGTCGGCAGTTTCAAAAAAGCCTACATTAGCAATATCCTTGTCAGCTAAAAGCTTATTAGAAATACCTTTGAAATTTCCTTCGTTGGATAAATCCATTTTATAAAAGCCATTACCTGCATTCTCCCAAGCTTTTGAAACAATTTTAGCACCGCTTAATATTGGCAAATCGCCCTCACCGTAAGCACCGACCTCTACGCGTGAATCACTACTTGTGCTACCTACTATGGGATTAAAAAGTCCGTAAAAGGTATCACCGCGTTTAAACAAAAGTTTATCGCCACCCTTAAGTAAGGTTGCATTTGCTTTAAATAATGACATAGGTTCACTTTCAGAAAGTCCATCAGAGGTGTCGCTACCGTTTGCGGCTACATAGTAGGTTTTTCCGCTTGCCGCAGAAACATTAAGCATACTAATAGGTGATACTGAAAGTATCAACAAAACACTCAATAAGAGCACTGACATTTTTCTAAAAGCCTTAAAATTATTTTTCATAAAGATTTCTCCTTTGCTATTCTTCATTCACAAGCAATCCGCCTACTGTTACATTCATAACATTAGAGCCGTCTATTGCTGAAAAAGACATCTGAACGGTATGCTCACCGTCAGAAAGACCGTGAGCCAGCATAAATACCTGTGGGTGGTTATACATCTGCCAGCCAAAGTTATTAGCGTCTACCTTAAGTGTTTTACTTGCACCACCGTCAATACGGTAGGTCATCTTTATGCCATTACTATTCAATAAAAACATAATACCAAGTGTATTGCCGCTAAACTCTGCGGTGATCATTCCCCTATTGTTTGCCTGTAAATAGTTTTCGGTTAAAGGTAAATTTTCATGCTTTAATCCTGTATTATACATTTTACAGGTAAACGGAGAAGCAATTTTTTTGAATATTCCGCTATAGGTAAGCTTATCAGCCTCAAGTATTTTTGGGGTTAAAATCAAATCTGTATTTTGTGCATCGGGTAAATTTTTGCCGTATGGATACAGATTATTACTTTCGGTTTTTATACCATCTAAATACGAATTGAAAGACTTTTCTATTTCCGGCATATAAATATCATATCCGTAATGTGACGGATGAAGATTATCCACCGTATAGTAATAATTGCCGTCTGATTCGTTTGTAGTTCCTATTTTCTCATTGATTTTTTTACGAAGTGCGACTCCAACATCAATTATAGGTATGCCGTAATGCTCACAAACCAACTTGTATGCCTGCCTATTTTGTGACTCGGCGTCGCCTATGGTTATAACCGCTACAATTTCAGCATAAGGGTTATGCTTCCATATATTTAAGAAAAGTGATTCAATTTGTGATTTTAAATCGTCAACAGACTGTGTATCATATATCCAATCATTAGAGGTATACTCGACAAAAACGAGGTCAGGCATATCGTGTCCGTTTTCGTTCATTAAGGTTCTGTCGAGACGGAAAAGTCCAAAATTAGTACCCGTATCTGATACACCTGAATTTACAGTTTCAATATTAGCTTCGGGATATTTTCCCTTAAACCAATTACTTATACGGTTAACATAGGACAACTGTAGCGAACCGCTCATTTTTTCCGCTGAACTACCCTCGGTAATGGAGCCACCGATATAACCTATCGTTAGTTTTTTGTCGGTAGTCAGAAGCTTATATGTATTAGAAAGCGGAGTTTCCGAAAGGGTTGCATCTTCCCCCTGATAAAGGGTAGATTTATTTTGGTTCACAACATTTTCCTCCTGTTTAGCTTTTTTATGTTTGCTACAAGCCGTAACAGAAAAAATTATACTAAGGCTCAACAAAAAGACCAAAAACAACATCAATAGTCTTTTCACACTGTTCCTCCTCTTAGACATCTGCTGACCAACCATCATTATCTTCTCGGTCAACAGATATACCACCGTCTTGTTCTGCGCTTTGGTTTTTATCTTCATCCGAGCCCGACTCTTCATCGGTATCGGTATTATTTTCTAATTTATTATCCTTGTCGTCGTTTTCTTGTACTTTTGAAGAATTGTCTTCTTCTTCGGTAGTAGTACCGACCGACGAGTCGGCACTACTATCGTTTTGAAGGTTGTTACTTGTAGTATTTTCACTACTGTTGGAAGATAAATTTGAATCATTATTACTATCAGCACAGCCAACAGTAATAAAAGTTAATAAAACAATTGTTAAAAAAACTGTTATGATTTTCATAATTATCTTCCCTGAAATTTTATTTAAGCAATAACATTATTTGAAGTAGCAGCTACATCTTGATAGCTATGCGCTACTAAGTCTGAATAAATTCTTACTGTATCACCGCTATCGTTTTCATAAACGGCATATGCGTAAGCATAATAAGCATCATCTAAAAACTCGCTGTTTGATGTACCGTAATTGATATGACAAACATATTCATAGTAATTATCTGTACGGTCATAAAGCTGTGTTGTCTTTATGTTTTTGCCGTTTACGGTACCGTAAGCTATACCCTCCCAAGTAGCCTCAAGGTCGGTCTGTGCTTCCTTAAATAAAAGTGTACCGCAGGATTTTATGCTATACTCCTTACCGTTTACCGTAATACTACGGTCAGTACGAGAACGGAAGCGCATACTTACAAGTGATTTGTTAACGCTTGTACCGATAACTGCAATGTTTTCAGCGCCTTTATCTACAAATTCTGCAGAAATTATTACATTTTCGGCATTGTTAGCGAGATTAAATTTAAAAGCTGTGTATTGAGATTCGCTATCCGTGTTAAAGCTGCCGTCATCATTAGCGGCATCTACACGGGTAACTATAGGATAAGTATTACCTCCGTAGGTATACTTAAGACCATCAGCCTTTAATACCTTTCCGCTATCGGGTGTAACTGTTACGGTGACTGTGCAGTAGTCACCCTGTAAAGCAGCATTTGCGGTCAATTCGCCACCGCTTAATTCCGATACAGAAATATTGCTTTCAAGCGCTGTAGTGGTGGTTGCAGTAGCGTCATACTCGGTATTAACGGTAAGACCTGCGTCTACTGCCGCCTCAACGATATCATTAAAATTGTAAGAGTTTTTTGCGACTGTTTGCATACCCTCAAATTTATAAAGCTTATCGCCTACTGCATTAAAGGTAGAATTAATATCCTGTGCAAAATTTGCCTGCCATTCTTTGAAATTCATAGTAGATATTACGTCTATACCCGAAATCACCTTGAGGAAGAAAGCAGAATCATTTGAAAGATTATAATAATTATTGTAATCCGCTACTACGCTTCGTGCAGCGTTGAATTTTTCGTGTGAATAGTTATTAAGGGCGAAAGACACGATATTTTGCTTTGAATGAAAATATGTATTACCCGTTAAATTCATTTGAAGAGTTTCGGGATAAAAGCCGTAGGCAAGTATATCTGTTACAGCGTGATTAAGCGCACCGTTAGACCTGAATGAATATGTCCAGCCCTCACCCTGACCGATACAAAGGTTATTTGTAAAATCAAGGTTTGTTATGCCTGAAGCTTCGCTCTTACCCTTTGACCAGATTTCAAAAGCCTGTGTACAGTATGCAAAAACATTGTTGGTTACTGTAATGTTATTCCAAATGGTTTCATTGATAACAGTTGTCGAGCCGTCCTCATTTTCTATTTTTTCTACTTCCCAACCGTTGCCCTGACAGGTAAAAGCAACATCATAAATATGACGGAATATGTTATTCTTTATTATAACACTTTCGCCGCGGTTATAAAACTCAATACCGTTACCTGCACGGGTAAAGTTTTCAACATCAATAACAGTACCGCCTATTTTTTCAATTACACAGTCGGTAATATCCGAAAATTTAGCATCCTCTTTACTAAGATTACTCTTCCAACAGATGCCGTAGCCACTATGCTGCAGATGTAAATTCCTAATATTTACACCCTTATTAAGACGGATAAGGCAGGCATGAATTGCTAAAGTAAGCTCGCCGAACTCGCTATAAGGGTCTTTATCTGTTTTTATGTAAATAGATGTTTCGTCGCAGTAAAAATCGTTCTTGGTATCACAGGATTCTGCATCCCTTTTACGCTCGCCGTAAATTTTGCCGTCGACAGTTTCAAAAAAGCCTACATTGGCAATATCCTTGGCAGCTAAAAGCTCATTAGAAATACCCTTAAAATTTTCTTCGTTGGATAAATCCATTTTATAAAATCCGTTGCCTGCATCTTCCCAAGCTTTTGAAATAATTTTAGCACCGCTTAATATTGGCAAATCGCCATTACCGTAAGCACCGACCTCTACGCGTGACTCATCACTCGTGTTCTCTACTATGGGATTAAAAAGTCCGTAAAAGATATCACCGCGTTTAAAGAGTACTGTGTCACCGCCGTATAGCGTTATTTCGTTAATTGCCGCAAGAGAAAGTGGCGCATCTGCTGAAAAACCGCTGTTTGAATCATTACCGTCAGCAGCAACATAATATACTTTGCTTTCCGCAGAAACGGTGATTGCCGCAAAGGGTACTAGAGAAACAATCAGCACAAGACTTAATAATAACGCCATTATTTTGCGATTAATCATTTTGTTCATATTGTAAATCTCCAAAAAATTGAGAATTTAAGTTACAGTTTATCTATACAGCTTCATAGCTTTGCCCCGTAATAAACAACCGTTGCGAAGTCAAACAGCGAGTACCTGCAAGGCAAGTAACGGCGGCTTAGCAGATGGCACTTTGTTACAGAAAAGCCAAGTGTTATGAAGCGTGAATGAATCGTAGGGGTGGCTGTATTCCATCCCCTACGATAGACACTATATTTTATTCTCTAAACTATAATTTATCTTAATTAAAACGCCTCTGTTCCGTCGCTTCCCTGATCATTAAGGTCGGGGTCTGCAACTTCGTCATTAGCGGGAGGGGTAACCTCAAAGCCGAGAATCATTCTCTTAAGAACGATTAAGTCATCAGTTTCAACAGCACCGTCACCGTTAAGGTCAGCAATTTCGCTTGCGACTTCTGCATTACCGAGGAGAGCCTTTGCAAGACGAATATAGTCAATGATATCCACTCTCTCGTCAGCGTTCATATCGCCGTAAACTTCTTCAACGGGCTTTTCGGTTTCTGTACCGTAAAGTTCAAATTGTTTAAATGCAGGAATGTACGCATACATATTAACTATATCAGCAGGTGTATTATATGATGCGTTTGCATTATCAATCATAACTAGTACATATCTAACAGCAACATCACTATTTAACTCAACTGTCATTTGAGCATCGGTTCCGCCGCCCTCACCGATTTTATTATTAAATATTGTTGTATCAAGGCTATTTCCTGCATATACAGAAAACTTTCTTGTAACAACGTTACCGGATACTGAGCTTGGATCCTGTGTTAAACTAAGTGTATCGAGATTATAATAAGCACCTAAATCATAAGCTATACCAACACGTGTTGAAATTGGCATTTCACCACCGGTTGTGTGTCTGAAACTAATTGTTCTTGTGTTTCCGACTGTTGTTAACATATTTAATAGGTCGTTTTTGTCTTCACCTAGTGTCGTATATATTAAACATTCTGCCGTTATTTCGTCTTTATCAACATCATTAATATCCTCTGCATACGGAACATAGTCTCCGCCTGCAGCACAGGCATTAAGATTATCGTAGGTCTTCTCTTCATAACTTTGACCTTGTGTATATGGCTCTGTAAGGTCTACACGGTAAAGTGTACCTGTTGTATTGCCTGCAAGAATATTAGCATTTGTACCGTAAAGTTCAAATTGTTTAAATGCAGGAATGTACGCATACATATTAACTATATCAGCAGGTGTATTATATGATGCGTTTGCATTATCAATCATAACTAGTACATATCTAACAGCAACATCACTATTTAACTCAACTGTCATTTGAGCATCGGTT
>CAYXID010000058.1:0-8952 GCA_964465535.1 uncultured Ruminococcus sp. | reverse complement strand
AAGGAAACACCGATACCTGTTCACTTATGGCTTACGGCTACAACCCCTTTATTGCAGAGAAGAGCCCTTATCACAGTGCTTATCTTGCAGTAGTTGAGTCGGTATCAAAGCTTATTGCTACAGGCGCTAAGTTTGAAGATGTATATTTAACCTTCCAGGAATATTTTGAAAAACCCGGTCGTGACGCTAAGCGTTGGGGCAAGCCGTTAGCGGCATTACTCGGTGCCTTTAAAGCACAAACAGAGCTCGGTGTTGCTGCAATCGGCGGTAAGGACTCTATGAGCGGCTCCTTCGAAAAATTGGATGTTCCGCCTACCTTAGTTTCCTTTGCAGTAACCTGTGAAAAGGTGCAAAGCATTATATCACCTGAGTTTAAAGAGGCAAACAGGAAGGTAGTTATCTTAAAGCCTGAATATGACGAAAACGGACTTCCCCGTACAGAGTCATTACTCAAAAACTTCGATACTGTCAGAGCCTTAAATGAAAAGGGCGCAGTTGCCGCTTGCTATACATTAGGTCTCGGTGGTATTGCAGAGGCAGTACTTAAAATGTCTATCGGTAACTTCGTAGGCTTTAAGTTTGCTGATAACCTTTCTCTTCGCGATATTTTCGGCTACGGCTACGGCGCATTTGTAATTGAGCTTACAAATGATGAGAATGTAGGCGAGGTTATCGGTACTACTGTTTCGGCAGAAGAAATTTCTTATAAAGAAACAAAGCTTTCTCTCTCTAGTATCTTAAAGGCTTATGAAGAAAAGCTAGAGCCTGTATTCTCTTGCAACATAGAAAATGAAGGCAAAAGAATTGAGAAGATAAGCTATGACGGCAGAAACACAGCTACACCTGCTATAAAGGTAGCTCGTCCTCGCGTTATTATTCCTGCATTCCCCGGTACAAACTGCGAGTTTGACTCTGCAAGAGCAGCCGAGGCTGCGGGTGCAGATGCCGAAATAGTAGTTATAAGAAATCTTACCGCATCGGCAGTTGCAGAATCGGTTGACTATTTTGCCGAGCGTGTAAAAGAGTCTCAGATAATCTTTATTCCCGGCGGCTTCTCGGGCGGTGACGAGCCTGACGGTTCAGGTAAATTCATAACCGCATTCTTCCGCAACGATGCTGTAAAGGAAGCTACTATGGAGCTACTTAAAAACCGAGACGGCTTAATGTGCGGTATCTGTAACGGCTTCCAAGCACTCATTAAATTAGGTCTCGTACCCTTTGGCGAGATTATTGATACCGATGATACCTGTCCTACACTAACCTTTAATACAATAGGACGCCATCAGTCCCGTCTTGTTCGTACAAGGGTTGCATCTAATAAGTCGCCATGGCTTATGAATACAGATGTCGACGAAATCTTTACTGTGCCGATTTCTCACGGTGAGGGAAGATTTATCGCAAGTGACGAGCTTTTAGCAAAGCTTAAAGCTAACGGACAGATTATCACTCAGTATGTTGACCTAAACGGCAATCCCACAGATGATGTTCGTTTCAATCCCAATAATTCTGTTTGCGCAGTTGAGGGTATCACTTCGCCTGACGGCAGAGTTCTCGGTAAAATGGGTCACTCTGAGCGTGTGGGTGCAGGTCTTTATAAGAATGTTGAAGGCAATTACAATATGGGACTCTTCGACAGCGCAGTTAAGTATTTTAAATAATGGAGGGAAATTTTGTTATGTATAAAAGTGATATTGAAATAGCACAAGAGGCAAAAATGTTACCCATAACCGAAGTTGCAAAAACTGCAGGAATTGACGATAAATATCTTGAGCAGTACGGCAAATACAAAGCTAAGGTTGACCTTTCTCTCTTAAGTGAAAACAAAAATCCCGACGGAAAGTTAATTTTAGTTACAGCAATTACCCCCACCCCTGCGGGTGAGGGTAAAACCACCACTACAATCGGTCTTGCAGACGGTCTTAGAAAGCTTAATAAAAATGTAGTGGTAGCCTTGCGTGAGCCCTCTTTAGGTCCCGTTTTCGGAGTTAAGGGCGGTGCCGCAGGCGGCGGTTATGCTCAGGTTGTACCTATGGAGGATATAAACCTTCATTTTACAGGCGATTTCCACGCAATAGGTGCGGCAAATAATTTGCTTGCCGCTATGCTTGATAACCATATTCATCACGGAAATGCTCTTAGAATTGATACAAGAAAGATTACCTGGAAGCGCTGCGTTGATATGAACGACAGACAGCTTCGTAATGTTGTTGACGGTCTTGGCGGTAGGGTAAACGGCGTTCCGCGTGAGGACGGATACGATATAACAGTTGCAAGTGAAATTATGGCTGTTATGTGCCTTGCAAGTAGTATTACCGATTTAAAAGAGCGTCTGTCTAAGATTATAGTTGCATATAATTTTGATGATGAGCCTGTAACTGCAGGTCAGCTTAATGCAGAGGGTGCTATGGCAGCACTCTTAAAGGATGCATTAAAGCCGAATTTAGTACAGACCTTAGAGGGAACACCCGCTTTTGTACACTGCGGACCCTTTGCTAATATCGCTCACGGCTGTAACTCTGTAATGGCTACTAAAATGGCTATGAAGCTCGGCGATTATGCCGTAACAGAGGCAGGCTTCGGTGCTGATTTGGGTGCAGAAAAGTTTCTTGATATCAAGTGCCGATATGCAGGTCTTAAACCCTCTGCAGTAGTAGTTGTAGCAACTGTAAGAGCTCTTAAGATGCACGGCGGCCTTGCAAAAACTGAGCTTGCTACTGAAAATCTTGAAGCGCTCGAAAAGGGTATTCCAAACCTTCTTCGCCATGTATCAAACATCAAGAATGTTTATAAGTTACCATTAGTTGTTGCAGTAAACCGCTTCCCAACAGATACTGATAATGAAATTGAGTTTATTATCGCAAAATGCAAGGAGCTCGGTGTTAATACTGTGCTTTCTACCGTTTGGGCAGACGGCGGCAACGGCGGCGTTGAGCTTGCAAAAGAGGCTATAAATCTCTGTGAACAGGAAAACGATTTTACCTTTGCTTACGGTGATGATGCATCTTTAGAAGAGAAAATCAACTCTGTTGTAACTAAGGTTTACGGCGGTACAGGTACAGTATTTACCCCTGCTGCTAAAAAGCAGATAGCAAGACTTGAAGAATTAGGCTTTGGTAAATGTCCCGTTTGTATTGCAAAAACTCAGTATAGCTTCTCGGATAACCCCTTACTTTTGGGTGCCCCTGAGGGCTTTACGGTAACAGTCAGAAATGTTAAAATATCTGCGGGTGCAGGCTTTGTGGTAGTTCTTACAGGCGATATTATGACTATGCCCGGTCTTCCTAAGGTTCCTGCCGCAGAAAAAATTGATGTAAACGAAAACGGTGAAATTACAGGATTGTTCTAAAAGCAATTCTGTTAAAATTTAGTATTATGAGGTGTTAAAAATGGCTAACAAGTACGCAGGTACACAGACAGAGAAAAACTTAGAGGCTGCTTTCGCGGGCGAGTCTCAGGAAAGAAACAAGTATACATACTTTGCTTCTGTTGCAAAAAAAGAGGGTTATGAACAGATTTCCGCTCTTTTTGCAAAAACTGCCGATAATGAAAAAGAACACGCTAAAATGTGGTTTAAAGAGCTTAGAGGTATCGGCGATACTGCTCAGAATTTAGAAGCCGCTGCAGACGGTGAGAACTACGAGTGGACAGATATGTATGCAGGCTTTGCAGAAACTGCTGAAAAGGAAGGCTTCCCTGAGCTTGCAGCTAAATTCCGTTTGGTAGCAGCTGTTGAAAAGCACCACGAGGAACGCTATCGCGCTCTTCTTAAGAATGTTGAAATGGCAGAAGTATTTACAAAGAGTGAGGTTAAGGTTTGGGAGTGCAGAAACTGCGGTCACTTAGTAGTTGGCACAAAGGCACCCGAAATGTGCCCCACCTGCAATCACCCCAAGAGCTATTTTGAAATCCACGCTGAGAATTATTAATCAGTAAAATTAAAAGGTCCAAATCAATTTGATTTGGACCTTTTAACATTTCAATTTTGTGTCGAAAAAAGTTGAAATTTATATTTCTTTATTGTAGAATAAAAAGGTGAATTAATCTTTTTTAGGGGTTTTAACCTTTGATAAGGGATTGGAATCTATCGCATTTTTTATTTGGTTATCGGAAATATGGGTATAAATCTGCGTAGTGCCTAGGTTTGAATGTCCCAAAATATCCTTTAGAACTCGTATATCAACATTTCCGTGCTGATACATAAGGGTGGCGGCGGTGTGGCGTAGCTTATGGGTTGAAAGACCTTGACCGTCAAGCCCTGCCTTTTCAAGATATTTTTTAACTGTGAACTGAACGGTTTTCTTACTTATGCGCCGTCTGTTTCGGCTTATAAAAAGGGCGTTTCTGTCGGTAGCAATTATGCTGTCATTAGGGCGCACCTTCATATATTCCTCTATCGCAGATATACAAGCATCATTAAGATAAACAATTCTTTCCTTGTTACCCTTACCGAGCACCCTCATAGTAGAATCGCCGCGTATATCGCCTAAATTAAGGGAGCAAAGCTCTGAAAGACGAAGACCGCAGTTTAAAAAGAGAGTTAAAATGCAGTAATCTCGTTCTTTGTTAGGACCTTCAACTGAATTTAACAGTCCTAAAGAATCTTCAAGTGTTAAGTGCTTCGGCAGTGACTGCTTGACCTTTGGCGCATCTAATAACTCGGCAGGGTTGGTATCTATAACCTTAATCTGAGCCGAAAGATATTTAAAGAATATCCTGAGTGTTGAGGTTTTTCTCGCTCTTGTAGCCGCAGAGTTGCCGCGTTCGTTTTTGCAGTATACGATAAATGCGTAAAGGTCGGAAATTGTTACGGTTTTCATAAGAGCTACATCAACAGAGGAAATATCTATCTTTTCAAAATCAGTTTCATTTGTAAGACCTCTTATCGATAAAAGATATTTAAAAAAGGTCTGTAAATCGAGAAAATATTCTTCAACAGATAGGGCAGACTTGCCCTTGATTGTTTCGTTATAGGTTAAAAAATCGCGCAAAATGGGCGGAGCCTCAAGCAATATTTTATGTTTCATAGCTTCACCTCATTACTTAATTTAACAAAATGATTATATCATTTTTCTGATTTTTTTGCAACTTTTATTTGGTGGGGTGAATTTTTGAAAAATAAGGAATTTGAGTCGAGACTCACAGTAAAGCAAAAGCGTATTTTCGGCGCTGTTACGGTTTTAATTTTGATAGTCTTTACGGCGCTTTTGTGTATATTCGTCGGCAATCCTATGATTAAGTTTGTATCTGAGCCTGCAAGGTTTAGAGCTTGGGTAGAAGAAAGCGGAATTTGGGGCGAGATTATATTTGTCGCAATGGTCTTTTTTCAGGTTGTTGTGGCTATAATTCCGGGTGAACCGCTTGAAATCGGTGCAGGTTATGCCTTCGGTGCTTTTAAGGGTACTTTGCTTACTGTAATCGGAATAACGCTTGGTAGTATCGCTATATACTATCTCGTAAAATATATAGGAATTAGGCTTGTTGAGATTTTCTTCCCAATAGAAAAAATCAAGGAGCTTAAATTTCTGCGTGATACTAAAAAATTCAAATTTATTATATTCTTGGTTTTCTTTTTGCCCGGCACTCCAAAGGATTTGCTTTCCTATTTTATTGGTCTTACAGATTTAAAGGTAGGGTATTGGATATTTTTAGCATCCCTTGTAAGACTGCCCTCGGTTATAACCTCAACTTTGGGCGGCAGTGCACTAGGTGAGCAAAAATATAAGGCGGCAGTAATTGTCTTTGCGGTGGCTCTAATTTTAAGCGGAATAGGATATTTAATATACACCCTCTTGTGCCGAAAACATAATAAATAATTTTAAACCTTATGTCCAAGACGGATGTAAGGTTTATTTTTTTGTCACTGAATGTCACCTTTATAATCCCTAAAATCAAAGAGGGTAGTTAAGGCGATAAAGGAGGTGACGGCTTGATTACAACTTTAATAAGTGCATCAGCTTCGGTTATTGTAGGAGTTTTAGCGCTTATAGGTGTGATAATTACCAACAGTAAAACGGGCAGGGAGCTGCAGTATAAACTTGATAAGGCTCAGGCGGTTACCGACGCTAAATTAGACGAGCTTACAAGGGAAGTAAGGGAACATAACAACTTTGCAAGGCGCACTCCCGTTATTGAAGAACAGATAAAGGTCATAAATCATAGGGTAGCAGACCTTGAACAATTGCATAAAGGAGGAAATTTTTATGGAAATTAGGCATATAGAGTGTCCTGTAAATAAGGTAGGGCTTAAATGCCCTTTTAAAATGAAACCAACAAGAATTGTTATACACAATACCGCAAATGATGCAACTGCCGAAAATGAAATTAAATATATGCATAAAAACAATATGGAGAAGAGCTTTCATTTTGCGGTAGACGACAAGGAAGTAATACAAGGTATAGCGCTTGATAGAAACGCTTGGCACGCAGGTGACGGCAATGGAAAAGGCAACCGAGAAGGGATAGCGATTGAAATTTGCTATTCGAAGTCGGGCGGAGAGAAGTTCCTAAGAGCCGTTAAAAAGGCGGCAGAGCTTACCGCTTTTATACTCAAAAATTACGGATGGGGAATAGAATGTGTTACAAAGCACAAGGATTATAACGGCAAAAACTGTCCTCACAGAATATTAGACGAGTACGGTTGGGAAAACTTTTTGAAGCTTATTAAAGAGTTTTTATATGAGCCTGAAAAGACAGAGACGATTAATGTTTTTTATAGAGCAAAGGTGTCAGGTAAGTGGCTTCCACAGGTCAATAATCTTGAAGATTACGCGGGTATCAGAGGAAAGGCAATAACCGATATTGCTGTTGGTGTTTTAAAGGGTAGTATTAAATATAGAGTACATACTCTAAAGGGTAAATGGTTGCCCTATGTCACACGATATAACATTTATGATGCTATAAACGGTTATGCGGGTAACGGAAAACCTATAGACGCGATAGAGGTAATATATTATCCCACAAAAAATGCTGTAGGAAAAAAGGCAATTTATAGAGTATCGCCAGTTAAAAAAGATTATTTCCCTTGGCAGAAGAATAATGAAAAGGATAAATCGCAAGACGGCTATGCAGGTCTTTTCGGCAAAAAAATTGATAGATTTCAGATAGAAATAGTATAACTTAGGAGGGAACACATTGGGAAAATTTAAAAATTGGATTAAAGCCGCAGGAATTCGTGCGGTGAAAACCGTAGCACAGGCGGCGGTAGCTGCTATAGGCACCGCCGCAGCACTCGGCGAGGTCGATTGGAAATTTACTTTAAGCACTGCACTTTTAGCGGGTATCATATCACTGCTTACAAGCCTTGCAGGACTTCCTGAGCTAAAAAATTAAAACAATCCCGTCTTTTTTAAGACGGGATTTTCTATAAAACGGTAATTATGAACAATTTGTTAAAAAACTCTTGTGTAATTAAAAACGGTATGGTATAATTAATTATATTTTTTTGATGGAGCAACAATATCCAAATACGGATTATTTGGTCGAGTCGCTAATTTCGGATTAGAACAAGACTTTAGAACGGATTGGGTATCGAGCCCCTCGATTGATTGGTGGAGGAATTAGATGAGAGCTGATGGAAAAAGACTGAAAAATGTCGACCCCATGTATACTATAGCGCCCTACATAATGTCCAAGAGGAC
This sequence comes from uncultured Ruminococcus sp., assembly GCA_964465535.1. GTDB lineage: Bacteria > Bacillota > Clostridia > Oscillospirales > Acutalibacteraceae > UBA737. The sequence continues at coordinate 1,315 of CAYXID010000058.1, read as the reverse complement.
AGACTCTATGAATATGATAACCTTGGATATTCCGCTTGAGCCTATTCAAAGTTATATCAACGATAAAAGAAAACAGGGTATGAATTTTTCACATATGGATGTAATTCTTGCGGCATATGTTAGAACACTTGCAAAATTTCCTGCCCTTAACAGATTTGTTGTAAACAAAAAATCCTATGCCCGTAATGAAATTGCCGTAGGAATGGTGGTTTTAACACCGGGAGAGCTTGGCAACGAAACAATGGCTAAAATGTATTTTGAGCCTGATTATACAATTTTTCAGGTACACAATACGGTTGAAGATTTTATAGAGGAAAACCGCAAAGCGCCCGAAAATAATGCTACCGAAAAAATTATGAAATATCTTTTGGCAGTTCCGGGAGTGATGCCGCTTGGTGTTGGCATACTGAAAGCCCTCGATAAGTTTGGTCTTCTTCCAAAAGTCGTAATTGATATGTCTCCTTTTCATAACAGTCTTGTTATTTCAAATCTTGCGTCTATCCGTACAAATCACATTTATCATCACTGTTATGAGTTTGGTACTACAAGCTTGGTTATTACAATGGGTAATAACCGTGATGTTGTAAAGCACAAGGTTTCGGGTGAAGTAGTAGCAGAGAGATGTATTCCTATGGGTCTTGTTATGGATGAGCGTATTTGCTCAGGATTTTATTTCTCTATGGCATTCAGAGAGATGAAAAAATACCTTAAAAATCCGGCTCTTCTAGAACAACCACCTGAGGAAGTAGTAGTTGACCCCGGTCTTAAAAAGCCGAGAAAAGAAAGAAAACAGAAAAATTAAGTTTTAATTAAGCCCGAGCATTTTATAATGCTCGGGTTTATCACTTTTTTAGGCAAATTAACCTTGATTTTATTATATAAATGGTATACAATATAAAGGTAAAAATATCAAATGGAGGTAATTTTAAATGTTAGTTTCTGCAAAGGAAATGCTAAACAAGGCAAAGGCAGGCAAATATGCTGTAGGTCAGTTCAATATCAACAATCTTGAATGGACAAAGGCTATTTTGCTCACAGCTCAGGAGCTTAATTCTCCTGTAATTCTCGGTGTATCTGAGGGTGCAGGTAAATATATGTGCGGTTATACTACCGTTGTAGGTATGGTTAACGGCATGATAAATGAGCTTGGCATTACAGTTCCCGTAGCATTGCATCTTGACCACGGTAGCTACGAGGCAGCTAAAAAATGTATTGAGGCAGGCTTCTCCTCAGTTATGTTTGACGGCTCTCATTATCCGATTGAAGAAAATATCGAAAAGACAAAAGAATTAGTTAGTATCTGCGAAGCAAAGAA
>CAYXID010000057.1:0-9039 GCA_964465535.1 uncultured Ruminococcus sp. | reverse complement strand
TTACCTCGCCTTTCCACCCTTACCGTAAAATACGGCGGTATATCTCTGTTGCACTCTCCCTAAGGTCACCCTCGGCGGCCGTTAGCCGCTATTCTGCCCTGTGGGGCTCGGACTTTCCTCAGACGAAAAATATCGTCCGCAACCGCACAGTCGACTCAAAGCCAATACAGTATAACATAAATTCTGCGCGGTGTCAAAAAATATATTTTAAGAATATTATAAGATATAATCATATATCGGAGGTATTTACGGTGCAAATTCTTAAAAAATACTTTTTGGCGTCTAATTCCTGCGAGGGATTTGTTTCGGCTTTCAGGGATAATTACGATAAGCTTGACGGTTGGCGAGCTTATATAATAAAAGGAGGTCCCGGAACGGGAAAATCCTCCTTTATGAAAAAGCTCGCAAAAACGGCAGAGAATAGGGGAGTAGATACGGTATACTGCTATTGCAGCTCTGACCCCGATTCCTTAGATGGTATAATATTTAAAGATAAAAAGGTTATCATTCTTGACGGAACACCGCCACACGCGATAGAACCTGAACTGCCGGGTATGTGCGAGAATATAATAAACCTCGGTCAGTGTTGGGATTCAGAAAAATTATATTCAAACCGCGAAAAAATAATAGAAGCCACCTTGAAGAATAAGCTTATTCACAGAACCGCATCAAGCTATCTTTTGGCGGCAGGTAAGATTTTTTCTGATAATTTAAGTCTTGCTTCATCCTTTGTTAATACGAAAAAGGTATCGAATTTTGCGCATCTTTTGTGCCGTAAATATATTCATCCTAAGAAGAATGGTGAACCACTTGAAAGTATAAGATTTATTACAGGTATAACACCTAAGGGAATAGTGAATTTCACCGACGAAATAAATCACGCCTATAAAAACAAGGTAATAATTTCGGATAAGTATTTTTCTGTGGCGCCCATTATTATGGAAACGGTAAGAAATTTTGCTAAAATTTGTGGGTATGAAATTATTTCAATTAAAAATCCGTTTATGCCGTCTGCCATTTTTGACCACATATTAATCCCCGAATTAAACCTTGCATTTTTAACTGAAAACAGCTTTTTGAAGTTTGAAAGCGACACTAGAAGAATACACGCAAGGAGATTTATCGATATGGCGGCGATGTCCAAACATAGAGAAAAACGCCGTTTTAATAAAAGATTATTCGGTGAACTTATTGAAGAAGCAATTTATGTCTTGAAAAAGGCAAAATCCTCACACGATGTTTTAGAGGAGTATTATATAAACTCAATGGATTTTGATAAGCTTAATGATATGCTAAAAGATGTCGAAAGGGAAATATTCGGCGTTTGAGCCCTTTTTTTAAGCGGTTTCTATTGTCGGTAGAGTGTTTTTTAAAAACTCTACCGACAATATTTTTAATAGGAGAATTAAAAATATTATTAGTAGGGTGAAAAATTTATTCAAATTGTTTAAAATAAATTTAAAAGAAATTTTTGGAGGAAAAATATATGTCTTTTAAAATTGTCACAGATTCTTGCGCTAACCTTACCGATAAACAAATCGAGGAATATGGCGTAGAAATAATTTCACTTAATTACTACATACGAGGAAAGGAATATGTAAGCTACGAAAAAAATGTTCCTACCAACTATGAAGAAACCTATACGCTTCTCAGAGAAAAAGAGCAGATTACAACAAGCCTTGTAACAAACGAGCAGTGCACCAATGTTTTAAGACCTATCTTAGAAGCAGGTGAGGATGTGCTTGTATTAGCTTTCTCTTCAGGTCTTTCGGGTTCCTATCAAAACATAGTAAATACCGTTGAAGATTTAAAGGAAGAGTTCCCCGAGCGTAAAATGGTGGTAGTTGATACTTTGGCTGCTTCTCTCGGTGAAGGTCTCATTGTTCACTATGCAGTTAAACTTAAAAACGAGGGTAAAAGCATTGACGAGATAGCAGAGTGGGTAGAAAACAACAAGCTTTCTATATGCCATATTTTCACTCTCTCAGACCTTTTCTTCTTAAAGCGCGGAGGAAGACTTTCGGGTGCTAGTGCAGTATTCGGCTCAATACTTAATATTAAGCCCATGCTTCACTGTGCAAATGACGGAAAGCTTTATGTAACAGGTAAAGAGCGCGGCAGAAAAGCTTCTATGAATGCGCTTGTAGAGTCTATCGCAGAAAAGGCAATAGACATCCAAAATCAAACTGTATTTATAGTACACGGCGACTGCGAGGAAGATGCAATTTCTCTTTCAAATGAAATTAAAAACAGATACGGCGTAAAAGAAATTGTTTATAATTACATCGACCCCGTAATTGCTGCCCATGCAGGACCCGGTACACTTGCAGTATTCTTTATCGGAAAAGAAAGATAATATAAATAATAAATAAAAAAGAGCTTTGCAGTTTTTTGCAAAGCTCTTTTGCTTTTATGCTTTTACCTTCTTAGGTAAAAAATCAGAAATCTGAGCGATAATTATTGCGGCAAACATAATACTGCAGCCTATAATTTCGTGGGGTGCTAAGGTTTTGCCGAACATAAGTCCGCCAAGTGCTGCAAACACGCTTTCTAAACTCATAACAATCGAGGCAACGGCAGGGTTTGCATACTTTTGACCGACAATCTGTAGAGTGTAAGCTATACCGCTTGAAACAATACCGAGATACAAAAGCGGTAAAATACCGTCAATCACACCGCTTAAAGTAAATGTATTTTGCTCTAAAATAAGAGAGGTTAAAAGACTTATCGTACCGCAAACGAAAAACTGTAAAAGTGATAGCTTTACACCGTCAAGGTCAGCACCCTGCATATCTACAATAAGAATTTGGGTTGTAAAGGCTACTGCTGATAGAATAATCAGAATATCGCTTAAGTAAATCCCGCTAAAGCCCTCGCTTGCACAAAGAATATAAATTCCTATAATCGAAATTATAACCGCAAGCCAAACCGTAATATGTACCCGCCTTTTAAAGAAAATCATAGCGGCGGGAACGAGTATTACATATAAGGCGGTTAAAAAACCTGCCCTCGCTTCACTCGGCACACCTTTTGGATATAGCCCTATTCCAAACTGTTGTAAATTGGTGGCAGCCCACATTGCAATTCCGCAAAAAAGACCCGTTGTAAGAAGTTTTTTTCTGCCTGTTTTTTCTTTTGGGAAAAGCGGAATTTTAGACTTAAAATCCCTTATAAATATAAATCCTAAAAGAAATATTACCGCTATATATGACCTTAAAAAGTTAATGGCAAAGGGCGGAACGCTTTCGGCTAAAAGACCTTGAGCTACAAAAGCCATTCCCCATAAAAACGCGGCAGTAAGCAGTATAAAACTGCCCTTAATATTGTTGTATTTCAAAATATCAGTCCTTTTTCATTGTGAGCGATATGCGTTTTTTAGCAACATCAACGCTTAAAACCTTAACTGTAACAATATCTCCAACCTTTAAAACCTCGCTCGGATGCTTTATAAATCGGTCGGTTATTTGGGATATGTGAACAAGACCGTCCTGATGAACACCGATATCAACAAAGGCGCCGAAATCTATTACATTTCTGACTGTTCCCGTAATTACCATATCAGGCTTTAAATCTTCCATAGACATAATGTCGGTGCGAAGAAGTGGAGGAGGAAGCTCGTCACGAGGGTCACGGCCGGGCTTTTCAAGCTCTGACGCTATATCGGTAAGGGTTGGAACACCAATGCTTAATTCTTCTGCAAGATTTATAATCCCTTTTTCCTCTATTTTTTCGCTGATACCCTTAATTCCGCCTGTTTTAATGCTATCCTTTGTGTAGCCGCATTTCTCAATAAGCTTTTCTGCGGTATCATAGCTTTCAGGGTGAACGGCGGTTGCGTCAAGCGGATTTTTACCGTCAACAATTCTTAAAAATCCTGCGCACTGCTCGAAGGCTTTAGGGCCGAGCTTTGATACTTTTTTAAGCTCAGCTCTCGATTTAAAACTGCCGTTTTCCTCTCTGTAGGCTACAATATTTTTGGCGACTGCACTTGAAAGTCCTGAAATTCTCGATAAAAGGGGCGCAGAGGCGGTGTTAAGGTCAACTCCTACATAGTTTACACAGGATTCAACAACGCCGTCAAGAGCGGAGGAAAGCTGTGCTTGTGGCATATCGTGCTGATACTGTCCTACACCTATTGCTTTGGGATCAATCTTCACAAGCTCTGCAAGTGGGTCTTGAAGTCGCCTTGCAATTGATACCGCACTTCTTAAGGATACATCGAAATCAGGGAATTCTTCGGCTGCGAGTTTAGATGCAGAGTATACACTAGCCCCCGCTTCGTTTACAATCATATAGGTAATACCGCAGTTTAGTTCCTTTATCAAATCTGCAGCAAAAACCTCGGTTTCGTGACTTGCAGTGCCGTTTCCGATAGCAAAGTTCTTAACCGAATATTTCTTAACAAGGGCTGTGATTTTCTTCTTTGCTTCTTCGATTTTGTTGTGAGGAGGGGCGGGGTAGATAACATCTGTGTCAAGCACCTTGCCTGTGCCGTCTATTACTGCTACCTTGCAGCCTGTTCGATATCCCGGGTCAAGACCGATAGTTACATTGTTCTTAACGGGCGGTTGCATAAGAAGCTGTTTTAGATTTGAAGAGAATACACCGATTGCGGAAGTGCTCGCACTGTCGGTAAGCTCGTTTCTTATCTCTCGCTCTATTGATGGAAATATAAGCCTTGTATAAGCATCCTCTGCCGCAAGACGAACCGTTTCGGTAGAGGGGGAACCCTCTTTTATATGGTTTTTAGATATAATAAACATTGCTTTTTCGCGGTCAAAATCGATTGAAACCTTTAACTTTTTCTCATTCTCACCGCGGTTTATCGCAAGTATTCTGTGACCCGGAATTTTAGATAGCGCCTCACTGTAATCGGCGTACATTTCGTAAACATCTAAATCCTCGTCTGCTGCCTTTACGGTTAGTATTCCGTGAGCCATACAAACAAAACGCATACGCTTTCTTATATCTGCATCGTCGGAAATCTTTTCGGCAATAATATCCATAGCGCCTGCGAGTGCATCTTCGGCGGTTTCAACTCCGAGCTCTGTATTTATAAATTCTTTTGCTAAAGCTAATGGCTCTTTAGAATCGGGGCTTTGCTCGTAAATCATATCAGCTAAGGGGGCTAGTCCTTTTTCCTTTGCAACAGACGCTCTCGTTTTGCGCTTTTTCTTGTAAGGACGGTATAAATCCTCAAGCTCTGTAAGAGTAGCGGCGGCATCAATAGCGGCGGCTAATTCCTCGGTTAAAGCGCCTTGCTCTTCAATAGCCGCTTTAACCTTTTCTTTAGTTTCGCTTAAATTTCTTAAATAGGTGAGTCGGTCGGCAAGACTTCTTAAAATTTGGTCATCAAGAGAGCCCGTAGCCTCTTTACGATATCTTGCGATAAAGGGTACGGTGTTGCCGTCGTCTAATAGCTTTACGGTGTTTTCTACCTGCCAAATTTTAAGAGTAAATTCCTTACTTAATATTTCAATGATTTCCATAACCAAAAGACTCCCTGAAAGTTTTTTTAACCTAATTAGTATAACACAAAAAAGACTTAATTCAAAGAGTTTTTATTGCAATATTATTGTTTTTAGTAAACTCTTGCTTTTGTGACAAAAAAATGTATAATATAAGGGTATAACGAATTAAATTACATCAAATTTGGAGGAATTTATGTTAGAGCTTCAAAATATTTCTTTTTCTGCCGAGGGTGAAAACGGTGTCAAAGAAATTTTAAAGGATATATCCCTGAAAATTGAAGATGGATTTGTAGCAATTACAGGTCCTAACGGCGGCGGTAAATCTACTCTTGCTAAGGTTATAGCAGGTATAATAAAGCCAACCTCAGGCAAGATTTTGCTTGACGGTGAGGATATTACAGACCTTTCTATTACTGAGCGTGCAAAAAAGGGAATAAGCTTTGCTTTTCAGCAGCCTGTACGCTTTAAGGGAATTACCGTACACGATTTAATCCGCCTTGCCGCAGGTAAAGAAATTAGCATTAGTGATGCTTGCGATTATCTGTCTCAGGTTGGTCTTTGTGCAAGGGATTATATAAACCGCGAGGTTAATGCGTCCCTTTCAGGCGGTGAGCTAAAGCGTATTGAAATTGCAACCGTTTTAGCAAGGCAAACAAAGGTCTCTCTTTTTGATGAGCCTGAAGCCGGTATAGACTTATGGAGCTTTAGCAATCTTATAAGAGTTTTTGAAAAGATGCACAGTACACTCGGCGGCTCTATAATCATTATTTCGCATCAGGAGAGAATTCTTGACATTGCCGATAAGATTATTGTTTTAGCATCGGGTAAACTTAAGGCGTATGGTGAGAAATCTGAAATTTTACCTGACCTTCTTGATGTTACAAGAGGAGCCTGTAAAATTTTAACTGAGCGTATGGGGGAGGATAAATAATGAATAATACCGAACTCGAGCTTTTAAAAATAATTGCCGATATGGAGGGCACACCCGACGGCGCTTATAATATCCGTTCTAACGGTAAGCTTTTAGAGCGTAGTGTTACCCCAAATATCGATATTAAAACAAAAGAGGACAAGCAAGGCATAGATATAACAGTCCGCTCAAAAACCGTCGGTGAGACAATGCATATCCCCGTAATTATATGTGAGAGTGGCGTTGCAGAAACCGTTTATAACGATTTTATAATCGGAGACGACTGTGATATCGTTATAATGGCAGGCTGTGGAATTCATAACTGCGGAGACGGAGAATCCCGTCACGACGGTGTTCATAGCTTTTTTGTAGGTAAAAATTCAAAGGTTAAGTATGTAGAGCGTCATTATGGCGACGGTGACGGCAAGGGCGGTAGAGTTATGAATCCCGCTACCATTATCCACTTGGGTGAGGGTAGCACTCTCGAAATGGAAACAACACAGATTAAGGGTATTGATTCCACAAACCGCGTTACAAATGCTTTCCTTGATAACGAGGCAACCCTTATTATCCGCGAAAATCTTATGACACACGGAGAACAGACTGCAAAAACCGACTTTTCGGTTGACTTAAACGGCGAAAATTCAAGCGCTAATGTTGTTTCTCGTTCGGTAGCTAAGGATGCTTCTTATCAGGAATTCAGGTCGAGAATTAACGGAAACAATCTTTGTAGCGGCCATACCGAATGTGATGCTATTATTATGGATAATGCAAAGGTATGCGCTATACCTGAAATTACCGCCAATCATATAGACGCTTCTCTTATTCACGAAGCCGCAATCGGTAAAATTGCAGGAGAACAGCTTATAAAGCTTATGACCTTAGGTTTAACCGAAAGCGAAGCTGAAGAAGAAATAGTAAACGGATTTTTAAAATAAGACATTGAGGCGGATACTGCTTTTGCGGCATATCCGCTGTTTTGTTAACTTCGAATTTATATTTTATTGAAATATTGGTAAAATATTGAATATATAATAATTATGGTGATTTAGATGCTAGTTGCAATTATTCTGTTTATAGTACTCCTTCTTTTAGGCGGAACTTTGTGGTTTTTCTTTAATCTTGCCTTTGTCCGTCAAGATATAGACGGTTTAGAGGATTTGGATTCCGATATAAATAAATTCTTGGCTGATTACAAACCGCAGGTAGAAGAGGGAATGAAGTTTGCCGACGAGCAGCCCTTTGAATATGTTACTGTGGAGAGCTTTGATAAATTAAAACTTGTAGGTAAGTACTATAAAAACGGAGAGTCAAACCGTACCATTATGCTTTTTCACGGTTACCGTTCTGCTCCTAAGCGAGATTTTTCTTGCGCTATAAAAATGTATTACGAAATGGGACTAAATGTTCTTCTTGTGGACCAACGCGCACACGGAAAAAGCGAGGGCAGAGTAATAACCTTCGGGGTTAAGGAAAGCCGCGATGTTTTAAGTTGGATAGAGCTTATATTGGTAAGATACGGCCAAAAGCAGATATTTTTAGACGGCATTTCTATGGGTGCTACTACTGTTATGCTCTCAACCCGATTTAATTTGTCGCCGAATGTTAAAGGAATAATTGCCGACTGCGGTTTTACTTCTCCTGTTGAAATTATAAAAATTGTGGCAAAAAGAAACTTTCATATAAACGGGGCAGTGGTACTGCCTGTTATGAATTTGCTTTGTAAGCTTTTTGCGGATTTTAGCCTTTATGAGTTTTCGGTTGAAGAGGTTTTAAAAAATTCCAAAATACCGATTTTTATATTGCACGGCAAAAAGGACGGACTTGTACCGTTTGAGATGTCCGAGCGTGCATTTAAGGCGGCAAGTGCTCAAAAAGAAATTCATTTAGTAGACGAGGCAGACCACGGTATGAGCTTTTTGCTCGACAGAGAAAATGTTTCAAGAAAACTTACTGATTTTATCAATAGAAATTCAGACTAGAGGTAAGAATAAAAAATTTGTAAAAAATTAAAAAAATTTCAAATTTTTTCTTGACGCGAGGCTCGATTAGTAGTATTCTTTATACTATAAATTTATAAAAGTTACGGTGGGGCAAATGCTTTACCGCGGCGTATATTTTGTTTGGAGGTATTAGGATATGTTTAAGTCAGAGTATTTAAATCGTGTTTATGCAAAAGTTGAAGAGAGAAACTCTAATGAAAAAGAGTTTTTACAGGCAGTAAGAGAAGTATTTGAATCTTTAGAACCTGTTATCGAGCAGGATGCAAGAATTGAAAAATACGGAATTCTTGAGAGAATGGTAGAGCCCGAGCGTATGGTTACTTTCCGTGTTTCTTGGGTTGACGATGCAGGTAAGGTACAGGTTAACCGCGGTTACAGAGTACAGTTCAACTCTGCAATCGGTCCTTATAAGGGCGGTCTTCGCTTCCATCCGTCAGTTAACTCTTCTATTATTAAGTTCTTGGGATTTGAACAGACATTTAAGAACAGTCTTACAAGTCTTCCTATGGGCGGCGGTAAGGGCGGTTCTGACTTTGACCCCAGAGGCAAGTCCGAGGGTGAAGTTATGCGCTTTTGCCAGAGCTTTATGACAGAGCTTGCAAAGCACATCGGCCCTGATACCGACGTTCCTGCAGGTGATATCGGCGTAGGCGCT
>CAYXID010000056.1:428-9849 GCA_964465535.1 uncultured Ruminococcus sp. | reverse complement strand
ATTACTCCGCCAGATTTGTTGGGACAATGCACATAAAACTTATGGTGAGAATTTACCTGAGATAGTTGAAAAAAGACTCGAAAAGGAGCTTAATTCGATAATCAACAATGGCTTCTCTATAATGTATATTTCGGCGCAAAAGTTAGTAGCTTACAGCGAGGAAAACGGTTACCTTGTTGGTTCTCGAGGCTCTGTAGGCTCCTCCTTTGTAGCTACAATGGCGGGTATTTCCGAGGTAAACCCTTTAGCTCCTCACTATGTTTGTCCGAGCTGCTGTTATAATGAATTTTTCGCAGACGGTAGTGTCGGCTCGGGCTTCGATTTACCCGAAAAGAATTGTCCGCATTGTAATACTCCTCTAAACCGAGACGGTCACGATATTCCATTTGAAACCTTCCTAGGCTTTAAGGGTGACAAGGTGCCTGATATTGACCTTAACTTCTCAAATGAATTTCAGACACAGGTACAAAAATATACCGAATCACTTTTCGGAAGCGAAAACGTATTTAAAGCAGGAACGATTTCAACTGTGGCAGAAAAGACCGCCTTCGGCTTTGCAAAGGCTTATGCCGAGAAAAAGGGAATTACCCTTTCAAATGCCGAGCTCAACCGTTTGGCAACACTCGTTGAAAAAGCACAGATTAAGCAAACTACAGGTCAACACCCTGCAGGTATGATTGTAGTACCGAGGGATAAAACCATTTACGATTTCTGTCCCATACAGCACCCTGCCAACAAGGTAGACTGCGGTATTACCACCACACATTTTGACTTCCATTCAATTCACGATACAATCCTAAAGCTTGACGAGCTCGGACATGTTGTACCTACTACATACAAGTACCTTGAAGAATATTCAGGCATCCCCGTAAACTCTGTTTCTATGAGTGACGAAAAGGTATATAGCCTGTTTGTCTCCCCCGAAGCGCTAGGTGTTACAGCAGAGGAAATTGACTCTAAAACAGGTACCTTCTGTCTGCCCGAATTCGGTACCGACTTTGTTAGAGGGATGCTTAGTGAATGTAAACCCAAAAACTTTGCTGATTTACTGCAAATTTCGGGTCTTTCGCATGGTACAGATGTTTGGCTCGGCAACGCTCAGGAGCTAATCCATAAGGGTATCTGCACAATTTCCGAGGTTATCGGTACCCGTGATAACATAATGGTTTACCTTATCCATCAGGGTATGGAGGAGGGCAGAGCCTTCAAGATTACCGAAACTGTTCGTAAAGGTCTTGTTGCTAAGGGCAAGGTATCTAAAGAGGAATGGGGCGCTATGGAGGACGATATGCGCGCCGTAAATGTACCCGAATGGTACATAGACAGCTGCCACAAAATTAAATATATGTTCCCTAAAGCCCACGCCGCCGCCTATGTTATAGGCGCTTTGCGACTTGCTTGGTACAAGGTTTACCGTCCGCTTGAATTTTACTGCGCATACTTTACCGCCCGCCCCGAAGATGTTGATGTTAAAACAATTATGGGTGGCAAAGAGGCGGTTAGAAGATATCTTCAGGATATAAAGGCAAAGGGCAAGGAAGCAACTCAAAAAGAGCTTGATGTCTACGAAAATATGCTTATTTTCAACGAGCTTATGTCCCGCGGAATTGAAGTGCTTCCGATAAGCCTTGATAAATCCCACGCTATGAAATATCTGCCCGAGGATGGCAAAATGCGGCTTCCCTTCGGCGCCCTTTCGGGTGTTGGCGAGAAGGCTGCCTACGCTATATACGAAACCGCACAAAAGGGCAACTTTGTATCCCTTGAGGACTTTCAGCTCGAAGCGGGTGTTTCTAGCACAATCATTAAAAATCTTGCCGACCTTGGCGCTATGAAGGATTTACCCGAAACTAATCAGATATCAATGTTTTAAAAGAGAGATTTTATGCAATTAAAGCTACAAAATGCCGCAGTTGAGCTGTCGGGAGAGACCCTTCTCCACGATATAAATATCGAAATAAACGACGGCGATAAAATTGCAATAGTAGGCCGAAACGGGTGCGGAAAGACCACCCTTTTGCGCCTTTTATCAGGTGAACTCAGTATAGCCAACCGTCCCGATAGCGTTTTTTCACGCTCTAAGGGGACGGTTATCGGTGTTTTAAATCAGATGACTTTTACCGATAATTCACGCTCTTTAGTTGCAGAAATCCGCTCGGCATACAGTGAGCTTCTTAGTATGAAGGATAGACTTCAGTATCTTTTAGAGGAGATGGAAAGCGGCGACGAAAGGGTTATCGCCGAGTATACCTCTCTGCTCGATTTATTCACTATAAATGGCGGTTTTTACTTTGAAAAGGAATACGAGGCGGCAATAAAAAGCTTCGGCTTTAGTGAAGAAGAAAAATATAAACCCCTGTCGGATTTTTCGGGTGGACAGAGAACAAAAATTGCATTTTTAAAGCTTTTACTTTCAAAACCCGACATTCTGCTTTTGGACGAGCCGACAAACCACCTTGATATAAATGCGGTGAATTGGCTTGAAAATTACATAAAAGACTATAAAAAAGCGGTTGTAATCGTATCGCACGACCGTATGTTTTTAGACCGCACCGTAAACACCGTTTACGAAATCGAACACGGAAAAACCACTAAGTATGTAGGCGGTTATACCGATTTTACAAAACAGAAAAAGTTAGCTTTCGAGCAACAAACAAAAGAATATATAGCTCAGCAAAAGGAGATTACCCGTTTAAACGAGCTTGCAGAGCGTTTCAGATATAAGGCTACAAAGGCTGCTATGGCACAGTCTAAGCTAAAGCAAATCGAGCGTATAGAGCCGATTGATGCGCCTGAAGCCTATGACTTACGCACCTTTCACGGAAATTTCGAGCCCGAAACACAAAGCATAAAGGATGTTCTTTTAATAAAAAATTTAACCATCGGCTTTGATAAACCGCTTGCTACCGTCGATTTTCTTTTACAAAGAGGAGAGAGGCTCGGCATTATCGGCGGAAACGGACTCGGCAAATCAACACTTTTAAAAACGATAGTTGGACAAATACCTGCTCTATCAGGCAGTGTAACTATCGGCGGCGGGGTTAAAATCGGGTATTTTGACCAGCAGATAGCTCAGCACACCTCAAGTGATACCGTGCTTGACGATTTTCTGAACACCTTTAAGGGTATGGGCAATTTTGAAGCAAGGTCGGCACTCGGCGCCTTTCAGTTTAGCGGCGAGGATGTTTTTAAGCGGGTTGATATGCTCTCGGGCGGAGAGCGAGTGCGGCTCGCCCTTTGCAAAATTTTGAAAACGAAACCAAATTTCCTCATTTTAGACGAGCCTACTAACCATATGGATATGGTAGGCAAGGAAACCCTTGAAAATCTGCTTGGCGAGTTTAAAGGAACCTTGCTTTTCGTATCACACGACAGATATTTTGTTAAAAAACTCGCCTCCCGTCTTGCTGTTTTTGAAAATGATACTGTATCTCTTTACAACTACGGATATGACGAATATTATGAAAAAACAAAAGAAAAACAACAAGCGGATGCAGAAAAGCCCTTAAAATCTGCAGAAGCACCACAGAAAAAATCCAAAAAGGGATACACCACACCCGCCAAAGAAAAGGCAAAGCGTGAGCGCGCCCTCAAAAAAACAGAAGAGCAGATTTCTGCCTTGGAGAAAGAAATTGATACCCTTAAAGCCGAGCTTTCTTTAGATGAAAACATTTCGGATTATATAAAACTCGGCGAGCTCGGTGAAAAGATTGAAGTTCTCGAGGAAGAACTGCTTAATGCTATGGAAAAATGGGAAGCTTTGAGTTCTGAGGCCGAATAATTACATATAGATAATCTTCTATGCAAAATCAAAAGACATATAAAGAGAAAAACAGACACATCAAGAATTTTTTGATGTGTCTGTTTTTTTAATACTTTTGTTTTCTTAGTGATGCGCTTTACTCCCAAGGCTTAGGCCATGTTTACCATCATTTTTTTAAATCTTATAAAGTCAAGTACATCTATGTTATTGTCATTATTAAGATAACAGGGTATGTTGTATGTGCCGTCCGACAAGCCTAATATTCGCTTTTTAAGCCCTATAAAGTCGGTTAGATTAACTTCCCCGTCCCCATTAATATCACCTGCTTCAAGAATGGGCTCGCAAGCAAACTGATTTTCGTTGCAATATTCTTTAACATAGATGTTATCGGTTGCTATAGTCAGATTATTAATTTCGCTAAATGCATTGCTATTTATTGAGGCTACGCCGTTTCCGACAGTTACCCTTGTAAGAGTGATACACTTCTTAAAGGCACTGCCACCTATATATGTTACACTGTCAGGAATTTTTACCGATGTAAGCCTATTACAATCATAAAATGCGAATGCGCCAATAGACTCAAGAGCATCACCAAGAGTTACATCCTTAATACTCATACAACCATAAAACGCATAAGCATTTATTGATGTAACGCTATCGGGAATTTCAACAGATGTAATTACCTTGCAATACTGAAACGCCGAATCGGCAATTGTTTTTGTGCCGCTTTTTATGGTGTATTTACCCGAAACTGTATCCTTAGCTTTAATTAAATGATTATCTATATATAATACACCGTTTTCCCAATTAGAAGCATCGTTATAATATCCGGTATTATCAAAAGCAAAACTGCCGATTGATGTAACACAATCGGGTATATTTATACTTATAAGCTCTGTGCAGTTTTTAAAGGCATTATAATCTATTGAGGTAACACTGCCGTCATCAGGTATAACACTGTTTTTACAGCCTAAAATTAATTTTTTATCAGCGATGTTGACTAAACAGTTGCCGTCACTCTTATAAACCTCATTATTTTTATCAACGACTATACTTTCAAGGCCCGTGCAATTTTCGAAGGCTTTTTGACCTATTGAACCAAGGCTCTTAGGCAAAGCAATACCCTCAAGGCCAGTACAATTTGCAAATGCCATATAGCCTATTGATTCAATACCGTCTCCCATTACTGCGGTTTTAAGGCTACTGCAGTTTGCAAAAGCGTTACTCCCTATTGTAGTCACACTATCGGGAATAGTAATCCCTGTAAGAAGTTTGCAATCATAAAACGAATAAGTAGCAATTGTTTTAGTACCATCTTTAATTAAAATGTCCCCCGAAAGAGTGTCCTTTGCTTCAATTAAATGATTACCTATGTATAGCACCTTATTTTTCCAATTACTATTATTGTTATAATATGCAGTTTCATTAAAGGAATCATGGTATATTGATGTAACGGTATCTGGTATAGTTATACTTGCAAGGCGGGTGCAAGACATAAAGGCGCACCTGCCTATTGTTGTAACACTATTAGGTATTACTACACTTCTAATATCTGTACAAAAGGAAAACGCATAGCTGCTTATTGTTTTTACCGGATATCCACCTAAGGTTTCAGGTATAGTAACCTGACCCCTTATCGCCATATCACATTCGGTAATAGTTGCCCTACCGTTTGATACTGTATATGTATAATATCCACTTGTTGCAGCAGATACGGCTGGAGAAATGGGTGCTATACTAAATATTCCCATTAACAAAGCCGTAGCCAATATAAATGATAATATTTTTTTCATAAGATACTTAAACTCCATTCTATTATGTCATTGAAAACTAAATAATGTATTGACAAAAATAAACTACAGCCCCCAAAACTAAAAAGTGTGTGCAACTTAAAGTCACACACACCGAAAAATGCGTGACTCATTGTCGCTACCACACAACAATTTCTACAAACATTAAAGCATGCAAAAACAGAGCCTGCATTTTTACCAAAAGACAAAAATACACACCTTAATGCTTGTAATGATATTTAATTGTTGTGTGGTAATCTTATTATAACACCAAAATAGATTAAAAACAATAATTTTTTATCCGCCGTCCATTTTTTCTCGTAATTACAGGGTGATTCCACCCACCCCGCCGCATGAATAATATTAGTATTCCTGTAAGGGAGGGCATCTGTGACTCCCGAAAAATATAAAAACATAAATTGTGGTTGAATTATGTATTGTTTTGCTATATAATTAATGGGTATAAAAAACTAGGAGAAGAATATTATGAACATTGCTGTAGCACAGTCAGGCGGACCCACCTGCGCTATTAACGCCTCACTTTTAGGTGTTGTAAATGAGGCGATGAGAACCCCTAAAATAAAGGAGATTTTTGGCTCTTTAAACGGAATTGAGGGAATTATTAAAAACAACCTAATTGACCTTAGAGTCCATTTATCAAGTGATGAAAAAAAGGATTTATTGCGTCAAACTCCTGCTACGGCTCTCGGCTCTTGCAGATATAAGCTGCCCGACTATGACAAGGACAGCTCAGTTTACAAAACAATAACAGATAATTTTATAAAGAACGGTATTAAAGCCTTTTTCTATATCGGCGGGAACGATTCTATGGATACCGTTGCAAAGCTATCAAAATATATGGCTGAAAACGGACTTGATATTAAGATTATAGGTGTACCTAAAACTATAGATAACGACCTTCTTATAACCGACCATACACCAGGCTTTGGATCTGCCGCAAAATTTGTTGCTACCGTTTTATCTGAGATTGTAAGAGATAGTGCCGTTTACGATTTAAAGTCGGTAACTATCATTGAGATAATGGGCAGACACGCAGGTTGGCTTACTGCATCCTCCTGTCTTTTACATACAGATAGCAATCCTGCCCCTCACCTTATATATCTTCCCGAAGCTGAGTTTTCAACCGATAAGTTCTTATCAGATGTAGCTGCAAAGCTAAAGGAATATGATTCTGTAATCGTTGCAGTGTCCGAGGGTATCTCGCTCGGCAAGGCAGAGGTTAGTAAAACCGATTCCTTTGGCCATATAGCCCTCTCGGGAATAGGAAAACAGCTCGAAGAGGTAATCAAAAACAGTGATATCGGTTGTAAAACACGCTCTATTGAGCTAAATGTACTTCAGCGCTGCTGTGCGCATATTGCCTCTAAAACCGATATTGATGAGGCGGTTTTAATCGGCGAAGCCGCTGTAAAGGCTGCTATCTCGGGTGAAACGGGCAAAATGATGTGCATAAAGCGTGTATCTGATGCACCCTATAAAACCGAGATTTTCTCAGCCGACGCAGCTCTTGTTGCAAACGGCGAAAAGGCATTTCCAAGTGAATGGATAACCCCCGATAAAAACAATGTAAGTGACCTTGCAATTCCCTATTTTATGCCGCTTATTGAGGGTGAATGTGATATAAAAACTAAAAACGGACTTCCCGTTCATCTTCTCCTGAAATAATGCGTCCCTTTCTTATCGCCGCCGTTATAAGTGTATCTTTGACAGCAATTGTATATTATTGCAAAACCGCAATATTTGCAATTGCTGTTTGTTTAATTATATTTCTTATTGTGGCACTAAAGCTTAAAAATCCTCACTTCACCCTTGTGCCTGTAATTTCCATTTTGGTGTTTTTAAGCCTTTTGTTTTCCCTTTATGAAATCGACCGCTTTAGCGACCTTGCAAATACTCCTATAACGGAAGATTTGGTTATAACCGAGACACCCGAAAGTAACGAATATTATAATTTTGCCACCGCAGTATGTGTTTCAGGGAACAGTCTTCGCAAAGGCGATAAAATCAAAATTTATTATAAAAACTCCGATTTATCGGTTGGCGATACCCTGAATGCCGAGTTTGCTCTTTTTGAATTTGAGAGTGAAAAGACGCGCCGATATAATTTCTCTGAGGGTATTTATGCAGGCGCACAAATAAAAAGCTTTGGCGATAGTAATAACGACAAAAGTATTCTTACCTTCGTGCCGAAGCTGCGCTTTAAAATAACCGAACTCCTAAAATCCTCCGACCTTACTTTCCAAAGCCGAGCACTTATATCTGCGCTCACAATAGGCGACAGAAGTTCTCTAGACCCAAAAATTTACGATAATGTTAAAAAGTCGGGCGTTTCGCATATGTTAGTGGTCTCGGGTATGCATCTTGTAATAATTATAGGTGTGTTTTATTCTATCTTTAAACCTCTTTTGCATAACAAATATCTTTATGCCGCCTTTTCATTTTTATCTGTCTTTTTAATTGTTGCTCTTTGCGGCTTTACAATGTCTGTAATAAGGGCGGGTATCACCTATCTGCTTTTCTCGATAGCACCCCTCTTTTCTAGAGAACGGGACGCCTTAAATTCGCTTTCTGCCGCAATGATTATAATGATTTTTAAAACTCCCTTTGCGGTTTTCAGTGTATCCCTTCAGCTATCAATGCTGTCTACTGCAGGTATTCTTATACTTTCGCCCTATCTTACCGAAGTTTTCTTGAGGTTTTTCCCTTTACGAAAAAAGTTTTTAAAATCTCTCATTTCGAGCCTTTCGGTTACAGTATCGGCATCCCTTCTTACTGCTCCCGTTTGTATTCTCGTTTTCGGATATATTTCAACCGTTTCAATTCTTACTAATATCTTAGTCTCCTTTGCCGTAACCGCTATACTCTCTATATCGGTAATAGCTATCGGCGTCGGTCTTGTTATGCCGAATTATAACCTTGCAAACATTATTCTCTGCCCTGCAGAAATCCTATCCTCGTATACCGTAGATGTTATAAATTACCTCGGCTCTTTAAAGTATTCAACGCTTGATGTCACCCCTCGCCTTTTGTCGATTGTTATAATACTTGTAGTGCTGATTATCGCCCTTAAATATTCCGAACAGCAACAACTGAAATTCATTAAACGCCAAAATATATAGTATAATCTTGTAAAAATATGGTGTTTTTTCCTATTTAAAATTCTTGATTTTATTTCTATATATGTTATAATATTAACGAACGGTCAAAATTCGACTGACTTATGAAAGGAGTACATATAATGAACTATTCAAAAGAAGTTGAAAATATGTGTCCCTTAGCCAAGGGTGCATATCACGGTCCCGCTCCTATTCCGGAGGAGGGCAAATGGGTACAGGTTAAAGAGGTTAAGGATGTTTCCGGTCTTACACACGGTGTGGGTTGGTGTGCACCTCAGCAGGGCGCCTGCAAGCTTACCCTTAATGTTAAGGAAGGTATAATCGAAGAGGCATTGGTTGAAACTCTCGGTTGCTCGGGTATGACACACTCTGCTGCTATGGCTTCCGAAATCTTGGTTGGCAAAACTCTTTTAGAGGCTCTTAATACTGACCTTGTTTGTGACGCTATCAACACCGCTATGCGCGAGTTGTTCTTACAGATTGTTTACGGTCGTACTCAGACTGCTTTCTCTGAGAACGGTCTTCCCATTGGGGCCGGTCTTGAGGACTTGGGTAAGGGTCTTCGCTCACAGACAGGTACTACTTATGCTACAAAGCTTAAGGGTCCCCGTTACTTAGAGCTTGCTGAAGGCTATATGACAAAGATTGCTCTCGATAACGACGGTGCTATCATTGGCTACAAGTTTGTACAACTCGGCAAGATGATGGATGTGATTAACAAGGGTATTGAC
>CAYXID010000056.1:0-418 GCA_964465535.1 uncultured Ruminococcus sp. | reverse complement strand
GCAAGCGGACAATACGGTAGAGTTGATGATGCTGTAAAGCTTATCGACCCAAGACATGAATAATCTAAACAGGAGGTAAAATAATATGGCTTTATTTGAAAGTTATGAAAGAAGAATTGATCAAATCAATGCAGAACTTGCAAAGCACGGCATTTCTTCTATTGAACAAGCTAAAGAAATCTGCGATAACGCAGGTGTTGACGCTTATAATATCGTAAAAGGCATTCAGCCTATCTGCTTTGAAAATGCTGCTTGGGCTTATGTTGTAGGCTGTGCTATTGCTATTAAGGAAAAGGTTGCATCTGCTGCTGAGGCAGCTGAGAAAATCGGTCTTGGACTTCAGTCCTTCTGTATCCCCGGCTCCGTTGCTGACGACCGTAAGGTAGGTCTTGGCCACGGTAACCTCGGCGCTATGCTT
>CAYXID010000055.1:0-10320 GCA_964465535.1 uncultured Ruminococcus sp. | reverse complement strand
TCCCAAAACTAGTGCGCTACCAACTGCGCCACACCTCGATATTAAGTTGTTTTTTCGCCCAAATTTTTGAAAAGTTTTTCAATTGTGGGACAAACTGTGGTCAAATTTTATTTTGACTGCTTTTTTAATTTTTGTAAATCGCTGAAAACCGCATAAATAAAGGGTTTTCGGGGTGGTGTAAAATTTTGAGAGTTTTAACTGCTGTGTGCTCCCAAAAACTAGCGCC
Source organism: uncultured Ruminococcus sp. (assembly GCA_964465535.1). Lineage (GTDB taxonomy): Bacteria > Bacillota > Clostridia > Oscillospirales > Acutalibacteraceae > UBA737. The sequence goes on along the minus strand of CAYXID010000055.1, from coordinate 10,094 downwards.
CTACCAACTGGGCGACACCTCGATAAATTGCAATTTTAATTGCCGACTAAAATATTATAATGTCAAGTTTGCAATTTGTCAACCGTTTTTTAGTATTAAAAGTGCTTTTATTAAATCAAAGACTGTTAAGTCCCGATTTTTAAGACTTAACAGTCTTTTTGCTTTTAAAAGAAAAGCTTTCCTGCGCCGTATGTAACCGTTGTAACAATGAGAGCTGCCCCCATAACGCCTAATGCTATTGACGGGAAAGCCGTTTTTACACGCATATTGAGCATAGCGGCAATTAGCGCTCCCGTCCAGGCGCCTGTACCGGGTAAGGGGATGGCTACGAAGATAAAAAGACCCCAGAAAGCATATTTTTTTACTGTTTCAGATTTTTTTTCTGCACGGGTTTCAAGTTTTGTTACAAGCCCGTCAAGTTTTGGTAAAACTCTGCGGATAAAGGCAAAAATTTTTTTAATGAATATGATTATAAAGGGTACGGGGATTAGATTTCCTATGCAAGAAATTAAGACTGCAAGAGGGAATTCAAGTCCATTTGCGACCGCAATCGGAATGGCACCTCTGAGTTCAATTACAGGTACCATAGATATAAGCAGAGTCATAAAAATTTTGCCTAGAAAGGTGTTCCACAAATTCAAGAAGTAAATCCTCCTTTAAAGGAAATGTGTATTATTTACTGACACAGAAAATATATGCCTTACATACTCGGAAAATGTATAACCCGAACGCATTGGTAAGAAAATTAATGCATACGCCAACACTGCAAGGGCGATAAGAAGAATTACGATTATAATCAAAATTGGAAGACTTAGCTTGCTGCTTTTATAGTCGTCCTCTTCGTCTTCACCTCGAGAAATAAAGGTTTCATCAAGCTTTGATGGGGTATAGTCTAAAGCATAGTGACTCTTTTTACTGAACTTAACCCTTTCAGGCTCTAAATACAGACCGAAACCGTTATTTATATCGGAAATTTCTTCAAAGGGATTAGTTTTTTCCTTTTTAATTTCTTCCTTTGTTTCCATTATGATTTCGGTAATATCAGAGGTATCTTCCTCTGTGCTCTCTTCTGCTTCAGAGTTTTCTGTTTTGGTTTCGTTATTTGAGGGTTCCTCTGTATTTACTTCTTCGGCAGTAGTTTCATTGATTTCTTCTTTTTCAGTAGCAACCGCCTCAGTTTCCTCTGCGGTTTCCTCGATTTCTTCTACAGCCTCTGTCTGTACAGCTTCGGGTTCTTCTTCAAAAACCTCAATATCATTAGAAGAAGCCTCGGGTGCTTCTGTTTCCTCTGAAGTGATTTCCTCTGCTGCAGTTGGAACTTCTTCGGTGGATTCTTCAGCAGTAATTTCTTCTGCTAAAGCTGTTCCTTCTTCAGCTTGTTCCTCTGTAAGTTCATTTTCGTTAGCATTATCGTCTTTGGGGGATTGATGAAGCATTAGGCTTAATTCTTCAATATATGGGTGAATTAAAGGCTTCATAACAGTTTTTCTCAAAGATTTATTTTCGGTGAGAAGAATTATCGACTGCGGACCGCTTTCAAGTATGCAGCCGCAGAAGCAACCGTCAGAATTAACTAGCGGAACAGCACTTTCGGGAATTTTGATTTCGTTATTATCTGCAATGCCGTAAACCGAGTTATCAATGGCGGTAAGGGGCTTTTTAATAGCCTTTGAGGTAACATTGATAAGGCCGTCCTCTTCAAAGAGCTTTCCGCAGCAAAGAATAACCTGACTTCTTGATACTGCTCTTGCAAGTAATTTAATAAGAGAGGAGACATCCTCAGCTTTATCATTTAAAAGACGCATTTTACAACAACCGCAAAGGTTGAACTCCATTTCAAAATCAGAATTTGTCAGATAATAAATAGCATCAATTTTTATATTCTGTATCATTTATAAATACCTCGCAAAAGATAATGATTTAAAAATATATTTAATCCTATTCGGATATTATACACCATTTTGGATAAAATTACAAATCATATTTAAAAGTTCAAGGCAAGCTGATTGCCTTATATAATCCCGTCCTAAAGGTTCTATTCTAAGTTCCTTTACTGTTTGGCTGATTTTAGATGATAGGGCAATGTAAACGAGTCCTACAGGTTTGTTTTCAGAGGGCAGAGGACCTGCAACACCCGTAACAGAAACGCCGATATCTGCGTCTGCTTTAAGGCGAACATTTTCTGCCATTTCGGTGGCAGTTTGATAGCTTACCGCGCCGAATTCCGAAAGGATAGAATTACTCACCCCTAAAATCTCGTTTTTAATTCTCGAGGCATAGGAAACCACACCCAATTCAAAAATCGAAGAAGAGCCTGAAACCGAGGTTATAAGAGCGGATAACATACCGCCTGTACAGGATTCGGCAGTGGCAATGGTAAGCCCCTTTCCTTTTAAAAGTTCTACCGCTTTTAAGGCGGTGCTTTTTAGAAAATTTTCCATTTTTATTCTACCACGCTGTAAACAGTGCCGTCAATAGCACGGGTGATTAGCTCTTCCATTAAAGTAAGACCCTTTTCAGCCTCTTCGCACTGACCAGGTCTCGGTTTTGTTTTGGGGTGCTTTGGAGTAAATACTGTGCAACAATCTTCATAGGGAAGAATAGAGGTTTCAAAGGTGTCTATTGCTTTTGAAATTCGTATTATTTCATCTTTGTCCATACCTATAAGAGGACGGAGTACCGGCATATTTACAACCGAATCGGTCTCAACAATAGCGGGCAAAGTCTGACTTGCTACCTGACCTAAACTTTCCCCTGTAATAAGAGCCAAGCTATGATGCTCCCTCGATATGCGCTCGGCAATTCGCATCATAATTCGTCTCATAATAAGAGTAAAATAATCTTCGGGACAGTTTTTTCCTATTTCTTCCTGAATCTCGGTAAAGGGGACAATGGCAAGATTTATAGGTCCGCTGTATTTAGCCACCTTAGATAGCAAAGCTTTAACCTTTTGCTCGGCGCGAATACTTGTATATGGCGGACTTGCAAAGTGAATTGCATTAAGAACAAGGCCTCTTTTGGCCATAGTGTATGCCGCAACAGGACTGTCAATACCGCCTGATATAAGGATAGACGCCTTGCCTGCAGTTCCAACGGGAAGACCGCCTGCACCGTGTAGCTGACCTGCTCTTATAAAGGCATAACGGTCACGAACTTCTACCGTTACAACAAGGTCAGGATTATGAACATCAACCTTTAAATGTGGGAAATTTTCTAAAAGGATACCGCCAACCTCTCGACATATTTCGGGGGACTTAAGCGGAAAACTTTTGTCAGAGCGCTTTGCCTCAACCTTAAATGACCTTACATTTAAAAGGGTGTCTTTAAGGTAAACGGGAGCTTTTGCGTATATATCTTCAACAGTTTTTTCGCAGATACAAGCCCTTGAAAAAGCTGCTATACCAAACACGTATGAAACGCGTTCAAGCGCAGTTTCAAAATCAAAGTCTTCGTCTACAGGTTCAATAGTTATTGTAGATTGCAGATTTTCAATTTTTACCTGACCTAAATCACGAAGCTTTCTTTTGATATTAGTTATCAGGGTGTTTTCAAAGTTTTTGCGGTTTAAGCCTTTAAGGACTAACTCGCCGCCTTTTATAAGTATAATTTCTTTCATATTTTAGACCTCTGTAATTTTTCGGTAGCTTTTATCAAAGCGGATACAAGCGCATCAATATCTTCTTTTGTGTTGTCACGGCTAAAGCTTATTCTAAGGGAGCTGTCGATTGTTTTGCGGTCAAATCCGCAAGATTTTAAAACATAGCTTCCTTCGCCTTTTGCACAGGCACTTCCTGAAGATACATAAATGCCCTCGTTTTCTAAAAAGTGTAAAAGTGTTTCGGAACGGTATCCGGGGACAGAAATGTTTATTATGTAGGGCAAACACTCATCACTTGAATTTATTTTAACAAATCCTGTGTCTGATAGTTTTTGCTTTGCATAATTCCAAAGCTCTTTTTGTTTTTTGAGCGCGTTTTCTAAATTGGGCAACGATTTTACAGCACCCAAAAGACCGTAAATAAGGGGGACAGGCTCAGTTCCTGAGCGCATACCTTTTTCCTGACCGCCGCCTGTTATGTAGGGCTTTATTGTAACGCCTTTTCGTATGTATAAAAAGCCGATACCCTTTGAAGCGTGTATTTTATGACCGCTTACCGTTAGTAAGTCTACACCGAGCTTCGACGGATTTATAGGCATTTTTCCAAAGGCTTGTACGGCATCGACGTGCAAAAGGGCAGGGGCACCAACGCTTTTTATCGCCGCTGCTGCAGCCGTAATGGGTTGTATAGCACCTGTTTCGTTATTTACAAGCATAATGCTAACAAGAATAGTATCTTTAGTGATTGCGTTTTTTATGCTTTCAGCAGGGATAACACCGTTTTGGTCGGGCTTTAATCTTACTACCTCAAAGCCATCTTCCTCAAGCCTTTTTACTGTTTCTAAAACAGAGGGATGCTCGATTTCGGTTGTTACTATTCTGTTGCCGCGCTTTTTACCCTTTAGAGCAGCACTTATAATAGCGGTATTATTAGCTTCTGTGCCGCCTGAGGTGAAAACAATTTCTTCCTCTTTGCAGTGGAGAAAATCAGCGATACATTTTTTAGCCTCGTTTATCTTTTCTTCTGCCAACACGCCGAGCATATGTAGGGAAGAGGGGTTGCCCCAAAAATTTTCAAGGGCATCAAGGGTATATTTAACCGATAATTCGCAGGGCTTGGTTGTAGCACTGTTGTCAAGATAAACATACTGCATCGAAATCACACTTCCCATAAATCAATAATCTCCTATATTATACTACATAACTTCAAAATTAACAATAGTAAAATTCTTTTTTGCTTTCAAAATTTTGAATTAATATATTAAATAAAAAAATATTCAAAAAATAATAAAAAAAGTCTTCCTAAATCGACAAAGATGTGTTATAATCAATCCGTATATGAGTTGGCGGGGCATTTTTTGTCCTGTTAATGCTTAGTATATGTAATTTTTAGAGGAGGATTCGGTTAATGAAAAAGAAAATCAGTACGCTACCCTTTAAGGGAACAGCCGAACAGGAGCAAGCTCTTCAGGCAGTTATTGCTGAGAACAAGCATGACAAGAGTAACCTAATGGTTGTAATGCAAAAAGCACAAGACATTTACGGTTACTTGCCCTTTGAAGTGCAGAACATGATTGCTGAAGGTATGGAAGTACCGCTTGAAAAGGTATACGGTGTTGCAACCTTCTATGCACAGTTCTCGCTTTCTCCGAAAGGAAAGTACAATATTTCAGTATGTCTTGGTACTGCATGCTATGTTAGAGGTTCAGGTGACCTTTTTGACAAGCTCAGTGAAAAACTCGGAATCGGTGCAGACGAATGTACAGCAGACGGTAAGTTCTCTCTTACAGCCTGCCGTTGTATAGGCGCTTGCGGACTAGCTCCGGTTTTAACCGTTAACGATGATGTTTACGGCAGACTTACCGTAGACGATGTTGACGGCATTTTAGCAAAGTATCAGGATTAATAAAAGAAATTTAAGCTGCAAAGGAAAATGTCCTTATGAAAATCAGCACTATGAAGGAATTGCTCGACGCAAAGGTTCTTTGTTGTGAAGAGGGAATAGGCCGTCATGTTTATTCCGCTTGCGGAAGTGATATGATGAGTGATGTTTTAGCCTATGTAAAAGACCAGGCAGTTTTAATGACAGGTCTTGTAAATGCACAGGTTATCAGAACTGCAGAGATGATGGATATGATATGCATCGTATTTGTGCGTTCAAAAGAGCCAACTCTCGAAATGATAGAGCTAGCCCGTGAGAGCGGTATAGTTCTTTTATCGACCAGTAAGAGAATGTATGAGGCCTGCGGAATTCTTTACACAAACGGATTGGTCGGAAACCACACTAAGAATGAGCGAAGCACTAGTCTTTAACTTCAATGTTGACGGAGATGATTTTACTTCTGCCGGACAGGCCTCGGTACAGGTAAAGAAAAATCTGCGTCAGCTAGGCATTGCTCCTGAAATCATCCGTAAGATTTCCATCGCTATGTATGAAGGCGAAATCAATATGGTAATTCATGCAGGCGGCGGCAAGGCAACAGTAAGGGTGACCGAAGAATATGTTGAGATTGTTCTCGCGGATAAAGGCCCCGGAATTAAGAACATAGAACAGGCTATGCAGGAGGGATTTTCTACTGCACCTGATGCTATAAGGTCTTTAGGTTTCGGTGCCGGAATGGGTCTTCCTAATATGAAACGCTATACCGATTCAATGGAAATTGATACAGAAGTGGGAGTAGGTACAACGGTAACAATGCGTATAAATCTTGTTTAACGGGTAGGTGAGCCTAATGAATAAGTATGAGCATTCGGTACAACTCGATAGAGAAAAGTGTACCGGCTGTACAACTTGCTTGCATCACTGTCCTACCGAGGCTATAAGGATAAAGGATAAACACGCAAAAATTGACCACGAGCGTTGTATTGATTGCGGAGAATGTATAAGACTTTGTCCTCATAAAGCAAAGAAAGCCGTTACAACACCTCTTTCCTCAATGGATAGATTTAAGTGGAAAATTGCGCTTCCAGCACCAACACTGTACGGACAGTTCGAGAATCTTGACGATATCGATTATGTTCTTGACGGGCTTCTTAAAATCGGGTTTGACGATGTTTATGAAGTTTCAAAGGCGGCTGAGCTTGTTTCTGCTTACACAAGGCTTTATCTAAAAACAGAGGGTATTAAATTCCCTGTAATTAGTTCTGCCTGTCCGGTTGTTGTGCGACTTATAGGACTTAGATTTCCTTCACTTAACGATAATTTGATGCGTATGCTGCCTCCAATGGAGGTTGCAGCAAGACTTGCTAGAGAAAGGGCAAAGGCAAATCATCCTGAGCTTTCGGATGAAGAGATAGGCGTATGCTTTATATCCCCTTGTCCCGCAAAGGCAAGTTATGTTAAAAACGGTTTTGCAGATTATGAAAGTCAGGTTGATGAGGTAGTTTCAATCAACGATATTTATTTTCTGCTTATTAATGAAATGAAACAAAATGACGACATTAAGTCCCTTTGCGAGTCGGGAGTAATCGGTGTCAGTTGGGCAAGCTCGGGCGGAGAATCGAGTGCGGTTTTCAATGAGAACTATCTTGCGGCAGACGGCATTGATAATGTTATCCGTGTTTTAGATCAAATAGAAAACGGAAACATACCCCAACTTGAGTTTATAGAGCTTAATGCTTGTCCCGGCGGATGCGTCGGCGGTGTTTTAACAATGCAAAATCCCTTTATTGCAAGGGCGAGACTTCAAAGTCTCAGAAAATATCTTCCGATTTCTCAAAACTTTCTTTCGAAAGAGGAGAGCAAATATATACCGGACGAATATTTCTTCAATGAATTACCGGTTTATCACCCTATTTCACGGCTTAGTGATAATATGGCGGAGTCGATGAGAATGCTTGCTGACATTCAGCGTATTCGCGATACACTTCCCGGTATTGATTGCGGTGCCTGCGGCGCACCTACCTGCCGTGCTTTTGCAGAGGATGTAGTTAAAAACACTGCAAATATTGAAAACTGTGTTTTACTTAAATGTAAAGCAATGGAAAAAGGGGAAAATAGTAATGACGGTTAAACAGTTGTCTGATACCGAAAAATTTTCAGCTATTACCCTTATTGAGCCCGATAGAGAAATAAACGGTGTTTATATAGGTGATTTACTTAGTTGGGTTATGGGCAGGGCCTCTTCCGATAATGCTTGGATTACTATAATGTCAAACATCAATGTAGTGGCGGTAGCATCCCTTACCGATGTTTCCTGTGTAATACTTGCAGAGTCGGTTAAAATGGAGGACGATGTTATAAAAACCGCAACGGAAAAGGGTATAAATATTCTTTCTACCGAGATGTCTGCCTATGATACGGCGATTTATTTAGCGGAGTTTATTGATGAATAAGTATTATTATGATTTACATATTCATTCCTGTCTTTCTCCTTGCGGGGACGATGACAGCACTCCCAATAATATAGCCGGTATGGCAACTCTTTGCGGTCTTAACATAGTAGCCCTTACAGACCATAACAGTGCTAAGAACTGTCCTGCTTTTTTTGAGGCGGCAAAGCGTTACGGAATAATTCCGATAGCCGGTATGGAGCTTACAACTTCTGAGGATATACATATTATATGTCTGTTTGAAGAGCTCAAGGACGCTTTGGAATTTGACAGAAATCTTGATAAATACCGTATACCTATTAAAAATAGGGAAGATGTTTACGGTCAGCAAATGGTTTTGGACGGCGAGGACAACCTCGTTGAAGTAATTGATAATTTGCTCACCCTTGCAACTACAATTTCGGTTGACGATGTTCCAAGTCTTGTTGCAGAATATAACGGGATTTGTTATCCTGCTCATATTGATAGACAGGCAAACGGAATAATTGCAACCTTAGGCGTTTTTCCTGACATAAAAGGTTTTGCTCCCTGTGTCGAGTTTCACGATATTAAAAATATCGATGATTATAAAGAAAAATACGGTTTAGAGGATAAAAAATTTATTGTAAGCTCGGATGCGCACTATCTAACCGATATGCGTGACGAAAACTGCTATTTCCTGATTGACGATGAACCGTATAGCTCAGCGTTGGTGCGAAAACGAGTTTTTGAGTATCTTAGAGGTGGCATATGAAGGAAATTTCTCTTAATATTTTAGATATTACCGAAAATTCCGTTAAAGCAGGCGCTACCCTTACAGAAATTCTAATAAACGAAACCGATGCCGTTTTAGAACTTGTTATCAGTGATAACGGCTGCGGAATGTCAGAGGAAGTACTAAAGGGTGTTGTAAATCCTTTTTATACTACAAGGACAACAAGAAATGTAGGTCTCGGCCTTCCGTTTTTAAAGCTTGCTGCCGAACAGACAGGCGGCAGTATGACGATTGAGTCTAAGAGCAGGGAAGACTACCCTGAAAATCACGGAACAAAGGTTACAGCGGTGTTCAATAAAAACCATTTGGATTATACGCCGCTCGGTGATATAATAGCAACGATTGTTACTCTTATACAGGGTCACCCCGACACAGACTTTTATTTTTCTCATAGGGTCTCAGATAAAAATGTCGAGCTTGACACTCGGCAGTTAAAATCAGTACTCGAAGATGTTCCCTTGGACAGTTTTGAAGTGTTAAATTGGATAAGAGAGTATCTTTTAGAACAATATGAAAATGTAAATTAATCTTAAGAAAGGATGAAATAAAATGAAATCATTGGCAGAGCTTCAGGCTATCAAGGACAAGATGAAGAATAAGGTTGTTCTTCGTGAAGGCAGCGGTGATATCCGTGTAGTTGTAGGTATGGCTACTTGCGGTATTGCAGCAGGCGCTCGTCCGGTTCTTAACGCTTTTACCGAGCAGGTAAACAATGCAGGTCTTTCAGGTAAGGTTACAGTTTCTCAGACAGGCTGTATCGGTATCTGTGAGTTTGAGCCGGTAGTAGAGGTTTTTGAGGCCGACAAGGAAAAGGTTACTTATGTAAAAATGACCGCTGAAAAGGTTAGCAAAATCGTTGAGCAGCACCTTAAAGGCGGCAAGGTTGTAGCAGAATATACAATCGGTGAATATCAGGCTAAATAATTTGGAGGTATAATTATGATTCGTGCACATGTACTTATCTGCGCCGGTACCGGATGTACCTCTTCAGGCAGTAAGTTAATACAGGAAGCATTCGAAAAGAACATTGCTGAATTCGGTCTTTCCGAAGAAATTAAGCTTGTTCAGACCGGTTGTTTCGGTCTTTGCGCTTTGGGTCCTGTTGTTATCGTATACCCTGAAGGCACATTCTACAGCCGTGTTACTGCAGAGGATGTTAAGGAAATCGTTGAAGAACACCTTTTAAAAGGTCGTATTGTTGAGCGTCTTGTATACAGCGATACAGGTGAAGAAGTTGTTGAGAATATAGCGAATGTATCTCTTAACGATACAGCTTTCTATAAAACTCAGAACCGTGTAGTTCTCCGTAACTGCGGTGTTATCGACCCTGAGAAAATTGATGAATACATAGCTATGGACGGTTACGCCGCTTTAGGTAAGGTTTTAACCGAAATGACACCTGAAGATGTT
>CAYXID010000054.1:0-10473 GCA_964465535.1 uncultured Ruminococcus sp. | reverse complement strand
GCGTTTTGGCTTAATCTTCGTATCCTTTAGGGTTGCTGCTCTGCCAGCGCCATGTGTCTTCACACATTTCGGCAATTCCGAGCTTTGCTTCCCATCCTAAAAGCTCTTTTGCCTTTGAGGCATCGGCATATACTTCGTCAGGGTCGCCGGGTCTTCTCGGGTCTATAACATAGGGTACATCTATACCCGATGCCTTTACAAATGCGTCACGAAGCTCTAAAACACTTGTACCGTTACCGGTTCCAAGATTTATTGCTTCACAAGCGGTGTTTTTAAGAGCCCAATCGAGTGCCTTTACATGACCAATGGCTAAATCTACAACATGGATATAATCTCTGACACCTGTGCCGTCTACAGTATTATAGTCGTTTCCGAAAACATGAAGCTTTTCGAGCTTTCCTACCGCTACCTGAGATATGTAGGGCATAAGGTTGTTAGGAATTCCTCTTGGGTCCTCACCTATAGTACCGCTTTTGTGGGCGCCGATGGGGTTAAAGTAGCGAAGAAGAGCAATAGACCAACTATTATCCGATACATAAAGGTCGCGCAAAATTTCTTCTATAAAGAGCTTTGTTCTGCCATAAGGGTTGATAGCGCCTGTAGGCATACCCTCACGAAGCGGCATTTCGGTAGCAACACCGTAAACGGTAGCTGAAGAAGAGAAAACTATCTTTTTAACGCTGAATTCGGTCATAACCTCGATAAGAGCCAATGTGCTTTGAAGGTTGTTTGAGTAGTACATAATCGGCTCTCTAACCGATTCGCCTACCGCCTTAAGACCTGCAAAATGTATAACTGCCTCAATTTTATTTTCACTAAAAATTTTGCGAAGAGCTGCGCGGTCGCAAACATCGTTTTCATAGAATTTTATAGCTTTTCCTGTAATTTTGCTAACTCTATCAAGAGATTTTTTATTACTATTTGAAAGATTATCAACAACAACAACATCATAGCCTGCATTAATCATTTCAACACAGGTATGGCTTCCGATATAGCCGGCACCGCCGGTAACTAAAATAGACATTAAATCAGCTCCGTTTTTAATATTTCCACTAATAATTATACCAATATGGAGATTTTTGTCAAGGCAAAGGTCTTAAAAATATTATTTATTCGGTAGCCTTTTTGCGACAAATTTTACGAGTGTTGACAGATATAATAAATAGTGATATTCTAAATGTGGTTACTCCACGAAAAAGGAGATATTTAAAATGGCAAATGATTTTAAAAGCTGTTGCTTTACGGGTTACCGTCCGCAAAAATTCCCCTTTGCACTTGAGCGTTCATCTAAAGATTATATACGCTTTGAAAACAAGCTTGTAGATGCTATTTTCAGTCTGCCAAAGGAAAATTGCTACCGCTTTTATACGGGCGGAGCGATGGGCTTTGATATAATAGCGGCAGAAATAGTGTTAATGCTCCGAGATGCGCCAAGGGTGAATACTGCAATAGAGCTTTACTGTGTAGTTCCCTTTATAAAGCAGGCAGATAACTTTGATGAAGAATGGCGTCAAAGGTATGAAAATGTTCTAAATAAAGCTGACAAGGTAATACTGATTTCGGACAATTATTATCCCGGTTGTTATCAAAAGCGCAATGAGTTTATGGTTGATAACAGTGATTTTGTTGTGACTTGGTATGACGGCGCGGCAGGCGGCACTCGCAACACTTTAAATTATGCCACAAAAAAGCAAAAACGAATAATTAATCTGAGTGAATACGGTGTGCACGAATACATCTGCGATAACGGATATGAAGTAATAGACGATGAATACTAAATAAAAAAAGGAAGCCTTTAAGGCTTCCTTAAATTTTTTCTTTTTAAAGCTGAACGGCAGCTTCAATTATATCAGAAGAAACTATATTATAACCGAATGAAGAGTTTTCGTTTACCCTGAAAAGTGAAACTGCGGTAAGGCGAGCGTTTTCGCCGTCGTGAGTAGATACCGAAACAGAGGTTGTAACAGTGAAGGTTCCGTCCTCATTAGCAGTGATTACAGGGTTTGAATGCTTATAAACTGTATATCCGCGGGGGATTATATAGATGTAACCCGACTTTTTCGGAAATTCAGGGTTAAGGTTTTCTGCATCTAAAACCTCAATGCCGTACATATCGTAAATGTATGAAAAAACAATTTCTTGCTTTAAAAATTCGGGATTTTCCTCGTCTGCCGATTTATAAAGAGCCGCAGTCGAAAGGTTTACAATTTCATCTATATAAGAGAAATCTTCGCCGTAAACAAAGTTATGGTTTAGTATATTCAAAAATCTTACCGCCATAATGTCACGCTTTTGTTCGATAACAGGAACCTTAACGCTAACAGCAGCGGCATTATTAGGATTATATGCAGAAACCACAGGAGTAGCCGGAGTTAAAGCAATACCGGAAATGATGCTTAATACTAATAAAAACACAATTGCAAATGTTTTAATTTTCACGGTATTGCCTCCTTTTTTTACTCAAATAGTTTATAATTAATTATACACACAATCGAGCAAAAAAGGAGATACAATTCGGTTACAAATGATGTCAAAAATGTTACAATTAACGCTTCCAGGTTTTAGGAGAGAAAAGCACGAAAAGGGGCAGGAATTCGAGTCTTCCGAGCAGCATATTTGCCGAGAAAACGAGCTTTGAAAAAGCACTGTAGGAGGAGAAATTTCCCGTAGCTCCTACAACGCCTAAACCGGGACCTATATTATTAAGGGTTGCAATAACACCTGTAACATTGCTGACAAAATCATTTTTATCAAAAGAGATTATTAAAAACGAAATAACAAATACCAAAACATACAAAACAAAGAAGGCGCAAACATTTCTTACCATACCTTCAGTAAGAGCTTTTCCGTTGTAACGGACAGAGCTTATTTTGTTGGGCTTTGCAGCGAGCCTTATTTCACGAAGTCCGCTTTTAGCAAGGATTATGACCCTTACAACCTTAAGACCGCCGCCCGTACTGCCTGCACTAGCGCCGATACACATTACGATAACCATAATAGCACGGGATAGCTCGGGCCATTTATCAAAATCGACAGTTGAATAACCCGTAGTTGTCATAACGCTTGATACTTGGAAAAAAGCATCTTTAAAGGCTGTAGCAATATTTGTATAAGTATTTAAAATGTTAAGGGTGATAATTCCTGCCGCGCCGAGCATTATAATAAGATATGCCCTGAGTTCTTCATTTTTAAAGAAATCCTTAATTTTTCCTACTAAAAGTAAATAATAGCAGCTGAAATTTATACCGAACAACGCCATAAAGACAGCAATTATAACCTGTGCTGAAACGGGATACCCTGCAATCGAGGTGTTGTTTATCGAGAAACCGCCTGTACCTGCAGTGCCGAAAGAAAGTGTAACAGCATCAAACAACGGCAGCTTGCAGATAAGAAGGGCTATAATTTCAATAAAGGTCATTACGACATAGATAATATAAAGGATTTTGGCAGTACCCTTTGCTGTGGGAACAAGCTTTGAAACCTCGGGACCAGGGCTTTCTGAACGCAGCAGATAAATGTTTCCGCCGCCCGATGCCATTTTTACAATGGCTACAACAAATACGAGAACTCCCATACCGCCAATCCAATGGGTAAAGCTTCGCCAAAAGATAGATGCGTGACTAAGTGCTTCTACATCGGTTAAAATACTAGCACCCGTTGTGGTAAAGCCTGAAACACATTCAAAAATAGCGTCAGCAAAATTTGGGATTTCTCCTGTAAGACAGAAAGGAACGGCTCCGCCGATACTTAAAACTATCCAACCGAGAGCTACCGTTATAAGTCCCTCTTTTGAGAAGATGGCTCTATCCTTGCATTTAAAGACCGACAGTAAAAGACCTATAACAATTAAGGCAACCGCCGTTATAAGATATGCCGACCACACGCCCTCTTTGTAGATAATATCTACTGTAACGGGGGCAAGCAGCATAAGACCCTCTAAAATAAGAAGAAGTCCGAGCATATAAACTATCATTCGTTTATTCATAATGCTATCCTCTTATGTCATCAAGACTGTCAAGACCTGTACGGGTGGTGACGATTATTACGCTATCTCCTGATTCAAAGGTACTCGAACCGCGGGGAGAAATAATTTTGCCGCGGCGGTTAATACTTGCAACAATAATATCATTTGCAAGATTTAAATCCATAAGCGGAACACCGATTAATGATGAATCCTCGCTGACGAGGAATTCGAGCGCCTCAACCTTGCCGTCTGCAAGCTTATAAAGGGTTAAAACATTATCGGCAGCGGCAGAGTTCTGAAGAGCTCTCACATATCTTAAAATGATATTTGCCGCAATTTTTTTAGGGGTTACAATACTTCCAACCTCAAGCGGTTTTGCAAGGAAGGAAAGCTCCGAGCGGTTAACCTTGGTTACGGTTTTAATTGATTTATTAACGGTTTTAGCATAAAGAGAGGTAAGTATGTTTTCTTCGTCTATACCCGTGAGTGCGCAAAGCGCATCTGCGTCGCGAAGACCTTCTTCGGCAAGCAACTGATGGTCTGTACCGTCACCGAGGATTACATTTATATTGGGCATAGCCTCGGAAATTTTAAGAGCAGCCGCCTCGTTTATTTCTATAACAGAAACCGAGATATGCATTTCACTGAGTTTTTCGGCAAGGAAGTAAGCAGTGCTTCCGCCGCCTATCATTATTACATCGTGTATAGAGGTGGTTTTAATGCCTAGGTGTCTGAAAAATGCAGATATGTTTTGAGAGGTACCGAGAAGAATTACCATATCCCCGTCTTCAAAAACAAAGTCACCGTAAGGAATAGAAACAGAGCCGTTTCTTTCAACCGCACAGGCAATAACGGGAGCCTTTAATTTCGAGAAAATTGAAGATACCGAGCGGTTACAAAGAGGACTTCCCTCATTGATAACATACTCAATAAGCTCTATTTTGCCTCTTGCAAAGGGCTCTACCTTTTGGGCGTTAGGGAATTTTAAAATTCTTGCAATCTCAAATGCCGTTTCCTTTTCGGGATTTATGCAAAGGGAAAGACCCAAATCGCTTCTTATTAAATTTATGCCCTCCTGATATTCGGGCTTTCTAGCTCGGGCGATAGTGTTTTTGGCACCGAGCTTTTTACACATAAGACAGGAGGTAAGGTTGATTTCGTCGTTATCGGTGAGAGCAATTGCAAGCTCTGCATTTGCAAGCCCTGCTTCACGCAAAACGAGATGGTCTGTAATACTTCCTACTACACCTGCGATATCATAAAGACCCAAGGCGTATTCTACTCTTTTAGGGTCGCGGTCTATAACGGTTATAGCGTGTCCCTCAGCGGATAACTGTTCAGTAAGCTCAAGACCTACCTTTCCAAGTCCCATAATAACAATATCCATATTAAGCCTCCAATTAAGATAATACTTAAAACAGCTTTTAAACACCTTTATTGTCCTACATTATATCACATCGTACTTATATTTTCCACATTATTTTATTTTTTAAAAAATTAATATAAAAACAAAAAACAAAGAACAGCCGACTAATCGACTGTTCTTTGTTTTTAAGGGGTTTGAGGAGAGAGTTTCTCAATTTCGAGAAACTGTACCAAAAGGTTGCGGTTCCCTTTTGGGTACGAATAAATAATAAAATAAAAATGTTTCGGTCGTATGAACGAAGTTTAAACATTTTTAATAGAATATGTAACAAAAAAGTTGACAATAATAATTGTAGGCAAAAAGAAAATTTTCATATAAAGTTATATGGCCAAGTTGTATCCAAATATTATTAAAGGAGAAAAGAAAATGAAATATCGTGAAACATCAAAATTTCCGAGACTTGTAGGCGGAATAGGTTTTTATTCGGTTATAGCTGTTTGCCTTATGGTGCTCGGAGGCGTTACCTGGTTTGCCGTTTCCCGCTATAATACGGTAGAGGAAAAGCAAAATAACTCTTCATATAATTCAGGGATAAATTCCGACATAACACCCTCTGACGACCAAAATGAAGATATTTCGTCGAATGAGAGTATTATAACCGAAAACAGTACAGAAAATGTGCCGTACGAGGAAGAACGCCAAGAAAAAAAGGAGCCTGTAACCTTTGTAGCACCCGTAAAGGGAAACATTTTAAAAGGCTTTAGCGAAAGCGAGCTTCAGTATTCTAACACCTACGGCGATATGCGACTTCACACAGGCGTTGATATGGAATGTGAAGCAGGCAGTGATGTAAAATCGGCGTCGAGCGGTACCGTAAAAGCGATAGGCGAGGATGTAAATCTCGGTAAATATGTGGAAATCGAGCATAACGACGGCATTGTGATTAAATATTGCGGTTTCGATACCGTATCAGTAAGCGAAGGGGAAAAGGTTTCAACGGGTATGGTAATCGGTAAAAGCGGAAATATTCCGTCAGAGTGCGCCGATAAAAGCCATATTCATATTGAGGCTTTAAAAAACGGAAAGAAGTTATCCCCTGTAGAAATCTTTGCAAAGAATAATTAGTCCTGCCCTCGAAATTATCGTTTAGGGGCACAAAAAACTGCCGCAGAAAATCTATCTTCTGCGGCAGTTTTTATTTTTTAATTACCTATATAAAAATCATCGGAATGTTTACATCTCATAAATTTTGTGTGTGAGCGATAGCGTTTGTGATGCTTTAGATTTTTGCCTGAAAAATATCTGCGTACGAACAGATATGTGAAGACACCTGCAAAAAAAACACAAAGGTAACTTGAAAGGTTTGATAATTGGGTTTGCGAATTTGAAAGTAACGTTGATAAAAGCTGGGGGATTGAAGCTATAGCGCAAAAAAGAGTTGAAAGAAAGCCTGTAAGGCAAATTCTTTTATAGCTGTTATCAGCATCAATATTGTTAGAAAGCTTTGCAAATTCAAACATAAATAAAACAGTAAACGCCTGAGCTATAAGCAAGAATAAATTAGAAGTAACGAGCGCTATTGTAGAGATTGCTGTAAAGAAGTAAATAAGCTTTGCACAGAAGTAAAGAACGGGGAAAACTGCAAAAATCTGTGGCAATTTAAAGTTTACAAAGCATTTTACAGCAAGGGCTAAGAAATAAACCGCAGCGAAAACACCTAAAACCAAGGTGAGAATAATCTGCCAAGCAGGAACGGTGGCAGAAAGCGCTGAAAGGTCATAAGCAATTGATGCTGCAAGTAAAGCCGCAGCAACACCTATTTTTTTACTTAACTTTGGCATTTTAACAGGCGCACGGCGCACCATAAGGGTAACTGCTGTCATAAAAACCGCAATTATAAAAATAAGAATGGTTATGATAAGACCGATTTTTGTATAAGCGGGTTTAAAAAATCCTGTAGCCGAGTCCACCGCAAAGAAAAGCTGCATAGTACGCAGAGCAACGGCAAGGGCAAGGGACACCCAAAAACTTAAAACTATACTTTTGAAATGCACTTTGAATAACTCCTAACATAAGGGCATATAATATATCGTTAACATTAATATTTTACCATTTTAAAAACTAAAGTCAATACTAAAGTCGATAAAAAATCAAAAATTTTAAAGCTTAAAGAGGTATTTATGAAAAAGACAATTTTAATTTCCTTAATCCTTTCAATATTTATGCTAGTCCTTCCTTTATTATCACTAAAAACCGAAGAAAAGGCAGAAATCTTAGTCGATACAAAGGTGGATTATTCTGCAGAAAAAACAGAAGCTCAGACCTTTAAGGTGCTTATAAAGGAAAGCGAGAAAATAGAGGAGGTATCGGCGGAGGATTACATATTTTCGGTGGTAGCCGCCGAAATTCCCGCAAGTTATGAAAATGAGGCTATCAAGGCTCAGGCGGTAGCGGCATATTCCTTTGCAGTAAGAAGAAAAGCCTATAATAATTCGCAAAATAAAGAGTATGATATTTCGAGTGACCCAACAACAGACCAATGCTATATAAGTCGTGATGCGGCAAGGGAAAAATGGGGCGATAAGGCGGACGAGTATGAAACCAAAATACGAAATGCAATAAAAGAGGTTTCGGGTATAGCCGCCCTTTATAAAGGCGAGGTAGCCCTAACCCTTTATCACGCTGTTTCAAGCGGAAAGACCGAGGCGTCAAGCGAGATTTTCGGCGGAAATGCAGAATATCTTGTCTCAAAGGACAGCGTTTGGGATAAGCTCTCGCCTGACTATTTATCAACAGTCAAAAAGTCGGTAGGTGAGCTTAAAAAACTTTTTTCGGTGGAAGATTATAACGGGAAAACGGCAAACTTCATAAAACTTTCTGAGAAAACCAAAAACGGCACTGTTAAAACGGCAACGGTTGCAGGAAAAGAGTTTAGCGGAGAAAAAATCAGAGAAATTCTCTCTCTTCGGTCGAGAAACTTTAGCGTCAAGGTGTCAGGCGACGATATAACCTTTACAGTTTACGGCTACGGTCACGGAGTTGGTATGAGCCAAAACGGAGCTAATTACCTTGCAAAGCAGGGCTATGATTATGAAAAAATTCTAAAGCACTATTATGATGGGATAACATTAAAGAAGATTATTTAAAATAAATAAAAAATCGCTTAATGTAAAAAAATCTGTTATTGAAAACCGAAAAAATTGAAAAAATTTCAAAAAAATATATACACTGCACTCATTTTGTGGTAAAATAAGTCCGTTAAAGATAACTTTAGGGGAGTGCAGATTTATGAATCTTATCTACAAAGGCAAAACAAAGGATGTTTATTCTCTTGAAAACGGTAATGTTATGCTTAAATTTAAGGATGACTGTACCGGTAAAGACGGCGTTTTTGACCCGGGCGAGAACACAGTAGGTCTTACTATCGACGGTATCGGTAAGGCAAACCTCGAAACATCTATTCACTATTTCGAGCTTTTAAAGAAGGCAGGTATTAAAACCCATTATGTAAGCGCAGATATCGATAACGCTACTATGGAGGTTTTACCCGCAACCGTATTCGGCCACGGTCTTGAGGTTATTTGCCGTTTAGTTGCAACAGGCAGCTTTATCAGAAGATACGGCGAATATATTGAAGACGGCACAAAATTAGAGGGCGGATATGTTGAGTGCACCTTTAAAAATGACGAAAAGGGCGACCCGCTTGTTACAGGCGAAGGTCTTGCAGCGCTAGGTGTTATGACTCTTGAAATGTTCGAGAGCATGAAGGAGCAGACCTTGAAAATTACCAAAATCGTAGCTGATGACCTTAAATCCATCGGTCTTGATTTATGGGATATCAAATTTGAGTTCGGTTATAACGACGGCAAGGTTATCCTTATAGACGAAATCGCATCAGGAAATATGCGTGTTTATAAGGGCGATAAGATTGTAGAACCGGTTGAACTCACAAAGCTTATTTTAAATAGATAATAAAAAAGACAGATTTATCAGTGCGATAAATCTGTCTTTTTATTATGTTTTGGTATTGCTTTTGTTCCTGTTTTGGAATATAATAATATCAAAAGGGGCGATTAAAAAATGTTGGCATATATGACAGCAAATGAGGCTGCTGAAAAATGGAATATTTCTCACAGACGTGTTTTAACTTTATGTAAGGAAAACCGGATAACAGATGTTGCTATGCTAGGCAACATGTGGATTATTCCTATTGATGCTCAAAAGCCAGAAGATGCACGTAGCCGCAGATATGTTGAAAGCGAAGAAAAAGTAATTAAGCCTTTTTTAAAGTGGGCAGGCGGTAAAGGTCAACTTTTAAAAGAAATTGAACAGTATTATCCTTTTGCACAGGGGCATATTACCAAGTATGCTGAGCCCTTTATTGGCGGTGGCGCAGTTTTATTTGATGTCCTTAGCAAATATGATTTGAGCGAGGTTTACATCAGCGATATTAACGCAGAGCTCATTAATACTTATCGTGTTATTCGTGATGATGTTGATGCATTAATTAAAATGCTTTACGTAATGCAAAATGAGTTTATTCCTTTGGATGCCGATAACAGAAAAAATTATTATAACGAAAAGCGTGAACGTTTTAATGACTTGAAAGTCAATGGAAATGTGAGCATAAACATTGAAAAAGCTGCTCTGATGATATTCTTAAACAAAACCTGCTTCAATGGATTGTTTAGAGTAAATAAGAAAGGTCTCTTTAATGTTCCGATGGGAGCATATAAAAACCCTATGATTTGTGATGAAAAGAATCTTAGGGCGGTATCAGCAAAGTTGCAAAAGGTTACTATTGTTTGTGGAGATTATAGAGAGTCTGCAGGCTTCATTGATGAAAACACATTTGTGTATTTTGATCCACCCTACAGACCGATAACCGATACTGCAAGTTTTACCGCATACACAGAAAATTTGTTTAATGATGAAGAACAAATTGAACTTGCACATTTCGTTGATGATATGCACAAGAAAGGCGCTAAGGTCGTAATTAGTAATTCCGACCCGAAGAACTCAAATGCTGAAGATGATTTCTTTGATAATATTTACTCTGCTCATAAGATTAAACGAGTTGAAGCAACCCGAATGATTAACTGTAATAGCGAAGCAAGAGGAAAAATTAAAGAATTGCTTATTA
>CAYXID010000053.1:0-10541 GCA_964465535.1 uncultured Ruminococcus sp. | reverse complement strand
CTTTTTGAAGAAACAATCAATTCTCTTAATATTAAGCCCGACGGTATATATGTAGACGGAACCGCAGGGGGAGCAGGTCACTCGAGAGGAATAGCCGAAAAGTTAGAAAACGGCAGACTTATCGCTCTTGACCAAGATCCCGATGCAGTAAAGATTGCTACCGAGCGTCTATCGGGCTTAAATGCAAGTGTCCACCAAAGCAACTTTAAAGATATGGACAAGGTGTTATCCGAAATCGGAATAAGTTTTGTAGACGGTATTTTACTTGACCTAGGCGTTTCCTCTTATCAGCTTGATAACGGAGAGCGCGGCTTTTCTTATTTAAAGGATGCGGCTCTTGATATGCGAATGAGCAAGAGCGGTACAACCGCTGCAGACCTTGTGAATACTTTAACTGCGGACGAGCTTGCAAAAATCTTCAGAGATTATGGTGAAGAAAAATTTGCCTATAAAATAGCAATAAGAATAGTAAACGCTAGAGAAAACGCCCCGATAAAAACAACCGTTGAACTAGCTAATATAATTGCGGCGGCGTATCCGGCTGCTGCAAGGAGAGACGGAAACCCTGCAAGGAAGTGCTTTCAGGCGCTTAGAATTGCGGTGAACGGTGAACTTGATGTTCTATCGTCAGCACTCGATACAGCGTTTGAGCTTTTAAAACCAAACGGTGTACTAGCAATTATAACCTTCCATTCATTAGAGGATAGAATGGTAAAGCAAAAATTTAAAGAGTATACAAGCGGCTGTGTGTGTCCGCCTGATTTTCCGGTCTGTGTTTGCGGTAAAACTCCAAGAGGTCACCTTTTAACGAGAAAGCCTATTGAACCAACAGCGGAAGAAATAGAGGTAAACCCCAGAAGCAGAAGTGCAAAACTCAGGGTGATAATAAAAAACTAAAAAATTTGAGCAGGAGGCTTTTATGAATAATTCAAAATATTACAATGATAGCTTAGCCTATGATTTCGATATGTTTATGCCTAGCACTGTAAAAAAAGAAAAACGTGAAGAAAACATTATAAAGATGGCAAGACCTAAGACAAAGGCTAAAAGAAAGGCGGCAGTCCGTAGAGTTTCTGTTTCTGCTTTCGGCGTAATGTTTGCTACCTTTATGCTTTTTGCTCTTTGCGGTAATTTGTTTTTAAGACTTCAGATTAATGAGGTTAATTCAGAAATAAATAATGTAAAAGCTCAGATTAGCGAGCTCGACAGCGAGAAGACAAGCCTTGAGGTTGAGTTTGAAAGAAAGATTTCTTATGCTAACATTGAGCTTGAGGCAACTGAACTCGGAATGCGTAAGATGAGCAAAGAACAGGTAAAATATATTAGGGTAAATGAAAAGAACTCTGCCCTCACAAGTGACGGAGTAATTACAGATGCCGATTAATTAAATGTATAGATATAAAAATCTTATAATATAATGTTTATGGAATAAAAAACCACTTGCCAAAGCTTTAATTTTAAGAAATAATAGCTTTGGCAGTATTAGGTTAATAGAGTATTTAAATTTTGAAGAGGTGAGGGAAATGTCCATTAGGCCTAATAGTCTAATGTTGTTTAGAAGCAGGATTATTATGATAATAGTAATAGCGGCATTAACCCTCGTTTCTTTTTGTAGTTTAGTTTATATTATGATATATAAGGGTGACGAGTATCAGAGTTTAGCTTCCGAGCAGCAGCTTTACGATAATCTCGTTACTGCACCAAGAGGGGATATATACGATAAAAATATGAATGTCCTTGCTACAAGCTCAACTGCATGGACTGTTTATATTACCCCTAACGGAATTAAAAAGTTAAAGGACGCCGATGAGGCAGAGAAGGTTAAGAAAACCATAGCCGAAGGTTTGTCTGGTATTCTTGAAGTTGAATATGACGATGTCTATTCAGATACCGAAAAGAATTCTTATTACGTAATAGTTAAAAAGAAAATTGAAAAGAGTAAGGCAGACGAAATCCGTCAGTTTATATCGGATAACAAGGAATTAAAATTAAATAGATACATCGGTCTTGACGAAACAACAAAAAGATATTACCCTAACGATACTCTTGCTTCTTCGGTAATCGGCTTCGTTGGTGACGATAATCAGGGCCTTGCAGGTCTTGAAAGTTATTACGATAACGATTTAACGGGTGTTGCAGGAAGAGTTGTAGCGGCAAAAAATGCCGTTGGTACCGATATGCCTTTTACTTATGAAAAGGTAGAAGAGGCAAAGAAGGGCAATTCTTTAGTATTAACAATTGATTCTTATGTTCAGTATGTTTCTGAAAAATATCTTGATATCGCAATAGAACAGTACGAAATAGCTGAGCGCGGTGCCGTTATGGTTATGAATGTAAATACCGGCGAAATGCTCGGTATGGCGGTCAGCGGTGACTATAATCCCAACTCGCCTTTTACCTTATCGGCAGAGGACCAGGCTTTAGTTGATGCCGAAAAGGACGAAGAAAAGGCAAAGAAGCTCAGAACCGAGCTTTTAAACCGTCAGTGGCGTAATAAAGCGGTTTCTGATACCTATGAGCCGGGTTCGGTTTTCAAAATCTTCACTGCAGCAACGGCGATAGAAGAGAATTTAGTTAATAAAAACAGTAGCTTCGGCTGTCATTATACAATGACGGTTGCAGGCAGAACCTACCACTGTCATAAAGCAGGAGGACATGGAACACAGCTCTTAAAACAAGCTATTTCAAACTCTTGTAACCCTGCCTTTATTACTATAGGACAGCTAATTGGAACAAAAACTTTTGCAAAATATTTCGAAGCGTTTGGACTTACCACAAAAACAGGTATAGATTTACCCGGTGAAGCGCTTCCTTATTATCATAAAGAGGTCGATATGGGACCTGTAGAGCTTTCTTCATCCTCATTCGGTCAGACCTTTAATATTACACCTCTTCAGATGATTTCACTTGCAGCCGCCTCTGTAAACGGCGGATATCTTGTTCAGCCTCATATGGTACAAAAAATTATCGATGCTGACGGCAAGGTTGTAGAAACTATGTCTACAGGCTATAAGCGTCAGGTAATTTCAAAAACAACTTCGGAAACTATGCGCGAAATGCTCGAGTATGTAGTACAAAACGGTGCTAAAAACGGTATAGTTTCAGGATATAGAGTAGGCGGTAAAACCGGTACCTCTCAGAAAATGGCAAAAATCCTTGAAACAGGAAACAAAAGACTTTATATCGGTTCTTATGTAGGTATTGCACCTATTGACGACCCCGAAATCGCAGTTTTCGTTATGCTCGATGAGCCTAAAGGTGCTAGTTACTACGGCGGTGCTATTTCGGCTCCTGTCGGCTCTCAGGTTATGACCGATGTTTTGCCTTATTTAGGCTTTGAGCCTCAGTATACAGATAAAGAGCTCGAGAAATTAAGCGTATCTGTTCCCGATGTTGTAGGTAAGGAGCTTGGGGACGCTAAAGGCAAGATAACTACCGCAAAGCTTAGCTATAAGGTAATAGGTACGGGTGAAAAGGTTGTAAAACAATTACCTGAAGCCGGTGAAGAGGTCTTTACAGGCGGTACTGTTATCCTTTATACCGACGAATCCGAATATAAAATGACAAAGGTACCCGACCTTGTAGGTCTTTCGGCTTCTAAGGTTAATAAGATTGCCACCGAAGCCGGAATTAACATTGAATTTTCAGGAAATACTACTTCAGCAGATACAAAATCTTACTCTCAGAGTATAGAAAAAGATAAGTCAGTACCGATAGGAACGGTAGTTACAGTTTACTTCCGTGACGAAGGAATGGCTGATGTAGCCCCACAGAATAGGAGTTATTAAATGCTTTTTAAAGAATTGTATGATTCAAAGGATAATAGGTTTTCAGACCTTGAAATTACAGGAATTACCTGTGATTCAAGAAATGTAAAGCCGGGTAATGTGTTTGTTTGTATTAACGGTCCTTTGAATGACGGTCACAAATTTGCCCAAAACGCGATAGATAGCGGAGCTGTAATCATTATTTGTGAGCGTGATTTAGGTCTTGATAATCAGATTATTGTTGAAAAATCACGCGAAGTTTATGCTAAAATGTGTGCGGTTTGGTTTGGCCATCCTACCGAGAAATTAAAAATCATTGGTGTTACAGGTACAAACGGAAAAACTTCTGTTACCTATATGCTCAAAAAAATTCTAGAAGCAAATGGACATAAGGTAGGTTTAGTTGGCACCATACAAAATATGATAGGGGATACTGTAATTCCTGCTAAAAACACAACTCCGAGCTGCTATGAACTCAATTCCTTGTTTTCTCTTATGGTGACAGAGGGCTGTTCATACGCAATTATGGAGGTTTCTTCCCATGCGTTAGACCAAGAGCGTGTTTTCGGTATAAATTTTGATGTTGCTATCTTTACAAATCTTACTCAAGACCATCTAGATTACCATTTAACAATGGAAAACTATCTTGCTGCTAAGAAAAAACTGTTTTATATGTGTAAAACTGCCGTTATCAATTCTGATGACCAGTATTCTGCCGAGATGATGAGAGGTATACCCCCGAAAATTGTGACATATTCTACGGGTAATGACTCTGATTATAGCGCTAAAGCCATAAATTACAGACCTGCCGCTGTTGAATACGAGCTTGTAGGTGATAGCCTTATACAGCATATAAAGGTTAAAACCTGCGGTAAATTCTCGGTTTATAACTCTATGGCAGCTGTTATTGCAGCAAAAGAGCTAGGATTTTCTGTTTTATCATCTGCAAATGCACTAGCAGAGCTTGAAGGAGTTAAGGGTAGAGCAGAATTAGTACCCACAGGACGCGATTTTTCTGTTATAATAGACTATGCGCACACACCCGACGGACTTAAAAATATTCTGTCTTCCTTTAGAGAGTATCCTAAAAACCGCTTGATAGCAGTTTTCGGCTGCGGCGGAGATAGAGATAAAACAAAACGTCCCATTATGGGTAAGGTTGCGGTTTATAATGCTGATTATGTAATAGTTACAAGCGATAATCCGAGAACAGAGGACCCAATGGCGATAATTGAAGATATTTTAGTTGGCACAGAGGGTACAAATAAGCCCGTAAAGGTTATAGAAAACCGAATTGAAGCTATCGAATATGCAATTTCAATAGCTCAAAAGGACGATATAATTGTTCTTGCAGGTAAAGGACACGAAACCTATCAGGTTTTAAGTACAGGCACGATTCACCTTGATGAGCGTGAGGTAGTAAGAGACGCTCTTGCTAAATTAAGTTAAATTAAGGAGTAATTAAGATGAAGGATTTTTCAGCAGTTATAGCAGCATTTACCGCTTTTGCGGTAACAGCACTGCTCGGCTACATAGTAATTCCTTATTTAAGAAAGCTTAAATTCGGGCAGACTATACTCGATATAGGACCTAAATGGCATAAGGAAAAGCAGGGAACACCCACAATGGGCGGAGTTATGATGATATTCGGTGTTGTTTTGGCACTCGCGATAACATATTCGGTTTCCGCAATATCGGGCAGTCGCTTTTTTGAAGAGCTTAAAACTCCATTTCGTTTGATTTGCTTTTTAGCGGGTATTTTAATGGCACTTTTAATGGCACTCATAGGCTTTCTTGACGACTATATTAAGGTTGTAAAGAAAAGAAATCTAGGCCTTACTGCTCGTCAAAAGACTTTCCTTCAGCTTTTAGTGTCGGCGGCGTATTTAGTAACACTCGCCATTGCAGGAATGGATACAACATATATTCCTTTTGTGGGCGATGTTAATATATCAAGCGGAATAGGTCTTGTGTTCTGGCCGATAGCCCTTATGTTTATTTACGGCTTTACAAATGCCGTAAACTTAACCGACGGTGTAGACGGTCTTGCATCTAATGTAACACTCGTTGTTGGATGCGCCTTTATGCTAGGAGCCGGACTTTTAAATAACAGTGCTATAAATGTTTTAGGCGCAGCACTTGCGGGTGCTTGTGTAGGATTTCTTATTTGGAACTCAAAGCCTGCAAAGGTGTTTATGGGTGACACCGGTTCAATGTTTTTAGGCGGAATGGTAGTAGCCCTATCGTTTGGAATAGGCAGGCCGATACTTTTGATTTTTGCAGGCTGTGTATACTTCATGGAAGCAATTTCTGTAATGCTTCAGGTAGCATATTTTAAGGCTACAGGTAAACGACTCTTTAAAATGAGCCCCATACATCACCATTTTGAAATGTGCGGTTGGGGAGAAGAAAAGATTGTTATTGTATTTTCAATAATTGCATTTGTTGGTTGCTTTATAGCAATTATGCCGATAATTTTAAATTGGTAATTTTAAGTTAGGAGGAATAGGACAATGGCTAAGACATCACAAAAAATAAAAAAAGCTCAGAATGTCCATGGCAGATTTGATGCCCCGTTTTTTGCTATTGTGCTTATTCTTTTAACTGTTGGTCTTGTTATGCTCTTCTCTGCAAGCTACGCTTATTCCTATGCTAAATACGGAGATAGCTATAAGTTTATAATCCGTCAGGCTATATTTGCGGCAGTAGGCGTTGTTGTAATGCTTATTGTTTCAAAAATAGATTATCATTTCTGGCGCAAGTTAAATTGGGTAACCTTTTTCGGCACTTTAGCCCTTTTAGTTTTGCTTTTGGCACTTCCGCCAATGGTTGAGGGTATGGATGTTAAGCGTTGGATTGTAATAGGCCCCGTTAACTTTCAACCGTCAGAGGTGGCGAAGTTTTCTATTATTTTGCTTTTTGCATCCCTCATATCTGCAAATCAAAAACTTATGAAGGATATGCGTTTTATAGGCTTTTTGGTGCTCGTTTTAGGTCTTACCTGTGTACTGATTATGTTAGAGCCGCATTTATCTGCTACGGTACTCGTTTTTGCTATCGGTGTGGTTTTACTCGTTGCAGGCGGAATACCTCGTTGGCTTATAGTATCGGGTGCGGTAGGGGCAGTAGCTCTATTCGGACTTGTGCTTATGACGGGAATAATAGGGTACAGTTCTGATAGAATAACCTATTGGCGTGACCCTTGGGCAGACCCTACGGGTGCAGGTTATCAGACAATACAGTCGCTGCTTGCTATCGGTTCAGGCGGAATATTCGGTAGGGGAATAGGTCAGTCAAGACAAAAATATCTTTGGGTGCCCGAGCCCCATAACGACTTTATTTTCTCAATTGTATGCGAAGAATTAGGTTTGCTCGGTGCTATGGTCATAATTCTTCTTTTTGCATTCCTCGTTTGGCGCGGTTTCAGAATTGCGATGCGCGCTGCCGATAAATTTGGCGCACTTTTAAGCCTTGGCCTTACCTTTCAGGTAGGACTTCAGGCAATGCTTAATATATGGGTTGTAACAAATACTATGCCCAATACCGGAATTAGTCTTCCTTTCTTCAGCTACGGCGGTACTTCTCTGCTTATACTGCTAGCGGAAATGGGAATAGTACTCTCGGTATCAAGAAATTCCAATATAGAAAAGTAGGTTGATTTTATGCATATTTTATTTGCGGGCGGCGGCACTGCCGGTCATATAAATCCTGCACTTGCTGTTGCGGGCTATATAAAGGAAAAACATCCCGATGCTAAAATCAGTTATATAGGAACAAAGGATAAGCTAGAGGCTAGACTTGTCCCTGAAAAGAATTACGATTTTAAAACTATAGATGTTGCGGGTTTTCAGAGAAAGCTCACCCCTAAAAACATCTTAAGAAATATATCTGCGGCTAAAAAGGCGGTAACATCTTCTATTGACGCCGCAAAAATATTAAAAGAATTAAAGCCCGATGTTGTAGTAGGTACGGGCGGATATGTAAGCGGACCTGTTTTAAGAGAGGCTGTAAAGCTCGGTATTAAAACCGCTATCCACGAACAAAACGCCTACCCCGGAATTACAACTAAAATGCTCAGCCAAAAGGTAGACTCAGTAATGCTTGCAATGCCCGAGGCAGAGAAGTTTTTAAACCTTAAAACTAAGCCTATAATCACAGGTAACCCCGTTCGAACAGAATTGCTTTCAGTTTCAAAGGCAGACGCTAAAGCGGCTTTAAATATACCCGCAGATATGCCTGTACTATTATCTTTCGGCGGCTCGCTCGGCGCTCGCCGTATTAATGAAACAGTTACTGATTTAATCAAGTGGCATAACGGTACTGATAAGTTTTATCATATACACGCAACGGGTAAAGTCGGTTTTGATACAATGAAAAACGCTTTATCTGATATAGAATTATCAAGCAATATTGACCTTAGGGAATATATAAACAATATGGATGTTTGTATGGCGGCGGCAGATTTGGTTATATGCCGTGCAGGTGCTATAACCTTAAGCGAACTTGAAGCCTGCGCAAAACCGTCTATACTGATTCCGTCACCTTATGTTGCAGAAAATCATCAGTATCACAATGCAATGACTCTTAAAAAGATGGGCGCTGCCGAGCTTATTGAGGAAAAAGACTTAACATCAGAGGCTTTAATTGATAAGGTTTCATATCTTATCGAAAATAAGCCTAAGCTCGATAAGATGGCAACTGCGGCTAAAAAAGGCTCAATTCTTGACGCCAACGCACGCATATACGAAGTTATTATGCAACTTTACACAGGCGCATAAATTATAATATTATTGGCAAAAAAAATACTCTCGCATAGTATGAATTGAAAAAGCAATTATCTTCATACTTTGGGAGGGTATTTAATGTCAAAACTAATTGTAAACGGCGGAAAACGCCTTAGCGGAAGATTAAAACTTCAGGGTGCAAAGAACAGTGTTTTGCCCGTTTTAGCGGCTACAATCCTTTGTAATAATGCGTGTGAAATACATAACTGTCCTTCGCTTTCGGATGTTGAAACCTCTCTTAAAATTCTGTCGCATCTAGGAGCGCTTTGTACAAAGGAAGAGGGTGTCGTAACCGTAAACCCTGAAAATATAGACTCATTCGAAATACCCGATTCACTGATGCGCGAAATGCGGTCATCCATTGTCTTTTTAGGGGCAATTCTAGGTAGAATAAAAAGGGCGGTTATAAGTAGTCCGGGCGGTTGTGAGCTAGGACCTAGACCGATTGATTTGCATCTGTTATCATTAGAAAAGCTCGGTGCAATAATCAGGGAGGACCACGGATTTTTATATTGCGAAGCGCCAAACGGATTAAAGGGTACAGAAATCAATCTGTCTTTCCCAAGTGTTGGTGCTACCGAAAATATAATCTTGGCGGCGGCTACTGCTGAGGGTAAAACGGTTATACATAATGCCGCTAAGGAGCCTGAAGTCAGCGATTTGGCAGATTTTCTCAATAGTGCCGGTGCTAAAATATGCGGCTCAGGCTCTGATACAATAGAAATCCACGGCGTAAAACAGCTTCACGGTGTAAATCATACAATAATTCCCGATAGAATTGCGGCGGCTACATATATGGCGGCGGCAGCAATAACGGGTGGAGAAATAGAGCTTAAAAATGTTATGCCTTCTCATTTAATTTCGGTTTTATCGGTTTTTAAGGAGGCAGGGTGTACAGTCGTGGTCGATGGCAAAAAAATCTTACTGAGGGCAGCGTCACAGCTTTCAAGGGTGCCTACGGTAAGAACCATCGTTTATCCGGGCTTTCCTACAGATGCGGGACCTATTGTAATAGCAATGCTTTCTCACGCTAAAGGAACAAGTGTATTCGTAGAAAATATATTCGAAAACAGATATAAATATACCGAAGAGCTTAAAAGACTAGGTGCTAAAATCAAAACAGAGGGCAAGGTTGCGGTTATAGAGGGTGTAGAAAAATTCTCTGCTGCCAACTGTGAATGTACCGACCTTAGAGGAGGGGCAGCCCTTGTTATTGCGGCACTTGCTGCCGAGGGTGAAACCAAAATCAGTAAAATAGAGCATATTCTTAGGGGCTATGACGATATAGCAGGCAATCTAAGGAAGCTTGGTGCAGATATAAAAGTAGTATAAAAGAGGAGAAATTCCTATGAGTAATCAGCAAAGGGAAGTTTCAAAGAAAAGAAAATCAAGAAAAAAGAAAAAGGCAAAAAGGCGCATTTTAGCAGGCTTTTTAAGCTTTTTGTTTATCTCACTTATAGTTTTAACCGTTCTTTCTTTTACAGTGTTGTTTCCAATAAAAGAGGTATCTATAACAGGAAGTAATATTTATACACCCGAGCAAATTTTAGATGCATCCGATATTACTACCGATACCAACCTCTTAGTTATAAGAGAAGAAAAATTGGCAGAAAAGATAAGAGAAAAATTGCCGTTTGTGGACAGTATTAAAATAGAGCGTGAGCTTCCAAGTAAGTTTTATATTACCGCAAAGGATGCAAAGGAAGAGGCGGTATTTAAGGCAGGAGAAGAGTTTTATACAGTTAGCAAAAGAGGCTATGTGTTAAATAAATATACCGAAAAACCTGAAAATATTTTTCAGATATCGGTAAATAAGGCAGAGTTAAAACTCGGTAAAAAGGTTGCAATTGAGGTAGAAGCCGAAAAGAATGCTCTCATAGAAATTAGTGAAAAATTAATTAAAAGTGAAATTAAGATTGATTATATTGATGTTACCGATTCTCTGTCCCTTAAAGCTAAGGTAGAGGGAAGATTTGAAGTTAATTTCGGC
>CAYXID010000052.1:0-10677 GCA_964465535.1 uncultured Ruminococcus sp. | reverse complement strand
TGAATGTATGATGATTCCCGATATGGCTTTGGCTGTAGCAGAGCAGTTTGCTCTACAAAACAAGGATGTATTGGTGCTTTTAACCGATATGACAAACTTTGCAGACGCTATGAAGGAAATTGCTATTACACAGGAGCAGGTTCCCTCTAACCGCGGATATCCTGGTGACCTTTATTCACAGCTAGCCGCTCGTTACGAAAAGGCTGTTGACTTTGCAGACTCAGGCTCGGTTACCGTTTTGGCGGTTACTACTATGCCTGGTGACGACGTAACACACCCCGTTCCCGATAACACAGGATATATCACAGAGGGACAGTATTACCTTAAGGGTGGCCGTATTGAGCCTTTCGGTTCTCTATCTCGTCTAAAGCAAAATGTAAACGGCAAAACCCGTAAGGACCACCGCGCACTTATGGACGCTATGATTCGTCTATACTCTTCATACAAAGAAACCCTTGAAAAGAAAAACATGGGATTTTCTATGAACCGTTGGGACGAAAAACTATTAAAGTACGGCGAGCTTTTCGAAAAGAAGCTTATGGATTTGTCGGTTAACCTATCTCTCGAAGATGCTCTTGATTTAGGTTGGGAGATTTTAGCCGACTGCTTTGAGAAAAACGAAACCGGAATTAAGTCAGACCTTACTGATGAATTTTGGCCCAAAGGTTAAGGAGGACTATAGTTTTGGCAAAAATCAAATTAACTAAAAATGAGTTAAAGGTACAAAAAGATGCTCTTAAAATGTACCGGAGATATTTGCCCACACTAACACTCAAAAAACAACAGCTTCAAACCGAAATCCGTACTATAGAGGCAAAAGCTAACGCCGTAAACGAGGAAAAAAGAAAGCTCGAAGAGGGCTTTAATTCCTGGATTGCGGTTTTCAGCGAAAAAAGTGCCTTCCCCGAAGGAATAATCACGGTCAGCAACATTAAAAAAGGTAAAGGAAATATCGCAGGTGTTGATATTCCAACCTTTGAGGGCGCAGATTTTTCCAGAGGCGATTATGATTTGTACGAAACTCCCCTTTGGGTAGACATTGCCGCAAATCACATGGAAAAGGCAATGCTTCTAGACCTTGAGGTAGAAGTGTTAGACGAACAGGTCAGACTTTTAGAGAGAGAGCTTCTTGCAACATCTCAAAGAGTTAACCTGTTCGAAAAGGTTAAAATCCCGGAAACCATGGAGAACATCAAAAAAATATCAATTTATATGGCAGACCAACAGGTCAGCGCCGTAGTTCGCTCAAAGATTTCAAAACGCAAAATAGCCCTTCGAAGTGATGAGATTTCTGAAAGGCAGGTATATTCAATATGATAGTGCCTATGAAAAAGATTTCCCTCATAACCTTGGGAAGTAAAAAATCAGAAACCCTTAAAAAGCTTCGAAAGCTCGGAATTGTTCACATTGAAATTAGTGAGGGCAAGGGCGAAAAGCTTATCGAGCTTAAGGGTAACATTTCTTTACTCGAAAGTGCGCTTTACAGCTTAGGAAAGTCAAAAGATATCGAGCCTAAAAGTGCAACTGCAGCTGAGGCTTTACAAAAGGCCGAAGAAATCGCCCGTTTGTCCGACGAAAAGAAGGACTGCATATCCGAGCAGATTGCTCTCAGTGCCGAACTTGAGCGACTGAAAAGCTGGGGCGAAATAAACCCCGAAGAAATCGGCGATTTACTAAAAAAGGGCGTAGACATTTCTCTTTATGAAATGCCCAAATCAGAGTACGAGGCTTTGCCCGAATGTGTTAAAACGATAAGTCTTGAAAAAACGAAATCTTCCGTAAAATTTGCTTTAATTGCAGAAGACAATGAAGGCGAAGAGGAAGCAGTAAATGCCATCTCTCCCTACAAGGTGGTTTTACCGCAGATATCTACTGAGACTTTGAGGCAAAAAATTGCAGATTTAGATACTCGTATAAAGGATATAGAAGAAAAAACCGCTTCTTATATAGTCTTTGCCGACAGTATAAAGCAGGCTATCAAAACCTTTGAAAAAGAAATTGAGTTTGAAACCTATTCTACAGGTATGGAAGACCAAAACCTCGCATCCTCTGATAGTGATAATCTTTCGGTTGCATATTTTAGAGGATATATCGAGGAAGAAAAGCTTAACAGCTTAAAATCTGCCGCTAAGGAGAACTCTTGGGGACTTCTCATAGAGGAGCCTACCGAAGAAGATAATGTACCGACAAAGCTTAAAAATAATAAGTTTGTAAGTCTAATTTATCCGCTTACCGACTTTTTGGGTACTGTACCCGGGTATTTTGAATATGACATTTCGGGTTGGTTTTTATCCTTCATACTCATATTCTTCGGTATTATTTTTGGTGACGGCGGATACGGTCTTTTAATTTGTGCCGTTGCAGCCATACCGATAATAAAATCTCTTATAGCAAAGAAGAGTATCTCCCCCGCCTTTTTACTTGTGGGACTTTTCGGTCTTTCAACAGTGCTTTGGGGAACACTCACTTGCACTTGGTTCGGTCTTTCCCCCGAAATGCTACCAAAGTGGCTAAAGCACCTATCGATACCCGTAATTTCAAATGTTTACGGCGATAAGATTTGGTATCCTTTCTGGACGAACGGCAGTGCCGGTCTTACCACCGCTCAAAACCTACAGATTTTCTGTTTTACACTAGCTCTTATTCAGCTCAATGTTGCTCATATTAAGGCGGCTTTTCGAAACAAAAAGTCACTTAAAATACTCGGTGATATCGGCTCGATACTGCAGCTTGTAGGTATTTACTATATTGTATTAAGCCTTGTAGTAAATCCAACTGTTTTCAGCTTCTCGCTTGTAATCGGCGGTATTCCCGTTGGCACAGTTGCCATAGTGCTTATAGCAATAGGCTTTGTTTTAAGTTTTGTATTCTCGAACTATGAAGGAAGCGTTATTAAATCTATACTTTCAAGTCTTACTAATATAGTTTCTGTTTTACTCGGTGTAGTTAACGTTTTCTCGGATATAGTTTCGTATATACGCCTTTGGGCAGTAGGTCTTGCGGGTGCGGCAATATCCGCTACTGTAAACGAACTTGCAGGACCACTACTTGGCAACTTTTTATTTATGGTACTCGCAATTGTTCTTTTGGTGTTCGGTCACGGACTTAATATGATACTGAATATTTTATCGGTTATCGTTCACGGAATCAGACTTAACACACTAGAATTTTCATCCCATTTAGATATGTCGTGGAGTGGACATAAATTTAAACCTTTTGAAGAATAAAAAGAATAAATTGATTAAAAAGGAGAATAATTATGAATTTAGGAACATTAGGAACAGCATTAGCTATGGGTATTGCCGCCGTTGGTTCGGCAATCGGTATCGGTATCGCAGGTCAGGCATCAATCGGCGCTTGGAAGAAGTGCTATATGACCAATAAGGCAGCACCCTTTATTCTTACCGTTTTCGCAGGTGCACCTTTAACACAGACAATTTACGGTTTCCTTTTAATGCAGCAGATGAAGGGCTCTTCTGCTGACCCCGCATTTTTGTTCGGTCTAGGTATTGCATCAGGTGTTGCTATGGCAGTTTCAGCAGTAGTTCAGGGTAAAGCCGGTGCTGCAGGTGCTGACGCTTTGGCAGAAACAGGAAAAGGCTTCTCACAGTACATCACCGTTGTAGGTCTTTGCGAAACAGTTGCTTTGTTTGCGCTCGTTTTCAGTATGGTAGCTTTAGGATAATCAGTTTATTCTTTGTTTCCAACAATTTAGATTTTGACCGCAAAAGCGACTTTTGCTAAATTAAAAATTAGAAATAAAAAACAGCGGCAGGTTTTTCCCTGCCGCTGTTTTTTATTCTACCTCAACAATTCCGTCGGGTTTGATTGTAATTTTCATTCCGTCCTTTACATATTCAAGGAACTCATCACCTAGAGAATCAATAACAGGCATTGATACATTATCTACCCAAACATCTGCAAGTACTGCACCCGCAGCCGCAAGTGAATCAATATGATTTGCAAAAAGCATACAAGCGGGATTTTTCTCCATAGCACAAGCACAATAAAGTACAAGTCCGCCCGTTGTGGAACCGATTGTCTGTGGCAAACAGAGGGCTTTATTTATAAGCGGTTTTCCGTGAAGCTCTTCATTATTTTGGTCGCCGCATTTTACCTGCTTATCGCCAAACTGAAGTGCCATTTGGAAGGACGCTAATGTATTAAAGCCCTGAGTAGTAACAACTGCTTCTGCAGTAACTTCACCGGGTGTAATTACTCTTCCTTTAAACTGTTTCATTATTTTCTACCTCCTGTGATAGTGTGCAGAATTTCTCCGTCGGTATAATATCTTGCACTTGTGTATGTGCGAAGCTTATTAGACGAAGTAATAACAGGCATCGTTTTACAAAGCGGATTATTCATATACATTAGCGGACAAATATAAGATGTTATTACACCTGTAGCCTTTAATCTCTTAGCATATTCGGTTTTATTAAAGGCTTCAAGAACTTTGGGCGCTGCAGTAAGTACGGTAGGTATAACAACCTTATTTTTGCCGTTTTTCTGAAGGTCGGCTTCAATATTATCTGTCCAACTTTTAAGCTGTTCAAGTGAAAGATGTGGACATCCTACAAAGCAAAGCTTCGGTTTTGCATCGGGATTTTTCCAAATAACAGGATAATTATTCTTTACTCGCTCAAGCTCGGCGTCATCAATTATGTACTCCTTTGCACCCTCTGCAATAATATCTTTTCCAAGCTCAACTGCTTCGGGAGTAAGACCTTCAATATGATAAAGACCAACTGCACCGTTAGAGGCGGTTGCTGCGCCGAAATCCTTTAAGTAAGCACAAGCCGACTCGTTAAGTTCATTTCCAATCCACTTATCGAGTCCCACAACATAGGGCACATCTTCCATAACCTTCATACCGATAGCAGAGCCGAGAAGCTGAGCTTCAGGTTTCTTAGTGGTATTTACCCTTACTACCCAAGTAGCCTTTCTGCCTTCATCGGTAAGTAGACCAAAATAAGGCACAAATCCAACAATAGAGCCCATAATATCAATGATGCCTGAATTTCGGTTGCATCTAGCACCTAGTACCGAATTTGCATACACAACAGCACTTGATTCTGCCCAAGAGAGAACATCTCCCTTTTGCGGCTTGTTGCCTACCTCGTCCATATAACAGGTACAGCTAAAGGCATCCTCGTTCATAAGTCCGAGCTTTTTCAACTGTTCTTCATAAAAGTCCTGCTTAGTGTACATAAATTTATTGAAAACAAAGTTCTGCAAGAAATTTGCAGGAACATTTTTATCAAGCGGACGGGGGTCTACCGAGAATTTTTGGTCGGAAGCAACTCCTGCATCGAGAAGCTGCTGCATAAGGTCATATACAGGTGACATTACCTTAAGTCCAAACGAAGTTACAAGATGATTGTATTTTGATGTAATAGGGACAAGCTTTTCTGCTTCAAAGGCATCACCGTACATTACAAGTGTTTTCATTACCTTAGCAAGTGTTTCACCTTTTTCTCCGTCAAAAATAGCTTGCTGTTCTTTTGTTAGTATCATAATTATCCTCCTTACTAATAAATCAAAGCTTCATACATATATCCCACGCACCCCAAATAACTGTTCTGAGATTGCCAACCTTTAAGGCATCTCCAATAACATGGATATGCTTACCCTTAGAGGCAATAGGTGCGGGATTATAGCCTACCGACATAATTACGCTATCGCCATTTATTTCGAACGGTCTTTCCTCGGCGTTACAAACAGTAACACCGTCAGGACGAATTTCAACAACCGCAGTTTCAAGATATACAGGAACATTATTAGTTTTAAAGAAATCTCGAAGGAAGCTTGTATTTGCAAGACAGATACCCTTTGTGGTGATAAGGTCATCCTGCATCTCTACAATAGTGGGCTTTTTACCCTGAAGATAGAGTTCGTATGCGATTTCGCATCCTGTAAGTCCGCCACCTATAACTACAACATTTTCGCCAACCGTTTTATTACCGAGCAAGAAATCAATAGCTTCGATAGCCGTATCTGCACCCTTTATAGAAAGATTTTTCGGCCTTGCGCCTGTTGCTACAATAATTTCATCTGCATCAAGGCTCTTTAAATCGGTGATTTCGGTATTCATTTTAACATCGATAGGGTGCTTCGAAAGTTCTCTTATATACCAAGCAATTAAAGCTCTGTCCTTCTCCTTAAAAGATGGGGCTGCAGCTGCAATAAATACACCGCCGAGCTTATCGGTCTTTTCATAAAGGGTTACCTTATGACCCCTCTTAGATAAAAGTA
Organism: uncultured Ruminococcus sp.; assembly: GCA_964465535.1. Lineage (GTDB taxonomy): Bacteria > Bacillota > Clostridia > Oscillospirales > Acutalibacteraceae > UBA737. Next base: position 4,425 of record CAYXID010000052.1, on the reverse strand, counting down.
TAGCCGCTTCCATACCGCCGATACCTCCACCGATAACAGCGATATTCTTTGAGCGTTTGGCAGGCTCTATACGGTATTTTTTCGACTGCATAGTCTGAGGATTTAATGCACAGCGTGAAAGCCCCATAGTGTCGGTTAAATCCTGTGTATTAGCGTGTCCCTTAGAGGACGAGAAATTAAAGCAACCTGCGTGACAACAAATACAAGGCTTGATATCCTCAATTCTGTCGTCAATCATCTTTGTAATCCATTCAGGGTCTACTAAGAACTGACGGGCAACACCTACTGCATCAATTTTACCGTCAGCTACCGCTTTGGCGCCGACTTCGGCATCCATTCTGCCTGCGCATACTACGGGAATATCAACAAACTTCTTTATATGCGCAACATCATCAAGATTGCAGTTTTCGGGCATATACATAGGCGGATGTGCCCAATACCAAGAATCGTATGTACCATTATCGGCATTAAGCATATCGTATCCTGCATCCTGTAAATATCTTGCTGCCTTTTCAGATTCGGGCATTGCTCTGCCGACCTCTGTATATTCTTCACCCGGCATAGCACCCTCGCAAAATCCCTTCATCTTTGACTCAACTGAGTAGCGAAGAGAAACAGGATAATCATTTCCGCAAGACTCTTTGATAGCCTTTACAACCTCTGCTGCAAAACGATAGCGGTTCTCAAAACTGCCGCCGTATTCATCGGTACGCTTATTAAAGAATTCAATAGCAAACTGGTCAAGCAGATAGCCCTCGTGCACGGCGTGAACTTCAACGCCGTCTACCCCCGCATCTTTACAAAGCTTTGCGGTCTTCGCAAAGGCTTCGATAATCTCGTGAATTTGGCCCTTGGTCATCTCGGGACATTCAATATCGTGCGCCCAGCGGGAAGGCTGAGGACTAGGACACGCAAGTTCGTGCGATGTATCAATAATCGGCTTGATGATAGCACGGGTTATTTTGTTTTTATGCAGAGGTGCTACGAGCTCTGTAATAGCCCAAGAGCGTCCCATACCTGCAGTAAGCTGAACAAAGAGCTTAGCGCCTGTTTTATGGATTTCATCCATAAACTCTTTTAGTTCCTCAAACATTTTTGGGTTTTGCCAAAGCCATTTACCCCAAAAGGTATCACGCAAAGGAGCAATACCCGGAATAATAAGACCAACATTGTTGTTTGCTCTCTCAAGAAAAAGTTTTGCCGCCTCTTTGTCAAAATGGCAACCGCCGAGTTCAAACCATCCAAAGAGCGATGTTCCGCCCATAGGACACATAACAATTCGGTTTTTAACTTCAACATTGCCAATTTTCCAAGGAGTAAACAATGCCTCGTATTTTTCTTGCATTTGATTCATATTATAACATCCTTTCACAGATATTTATTTTTTTGTACTGATTCGTTCAAGACTGTCACTAATAATTGTAAGACTGCGATAAAAATCAAGTCTTTCATTTTCGGTAAGGTCGATACTTATATCCTTTAATACATGGTCAATTTTATCGGAAATCTTTTTACCGACCTCAAAACCTTTTTCTGTTAAGACAAGCGGACTTTTATACCTTTTTGCTTTTTCTGACTCGCAGATAAGATATCCGTTTTTTTCTAGATAATCAAGTGCCCGTGAAATAGTGGCTTTATCTTCTTCGCAACGCTCACAGAGTTCGGTAGCCGTTAGCACCCTTGCCAAATACAAATAATAAAGACAGGAAATATGAGAACTGCGAAGATTGTACTCTGCCATTTCCTGATTTTTTATTCTGCGAATATTACGGCTGATTCTGTTAATGAGTACTGTAAAAGTTTCAAACCTTTCCTTCACATAAACACCTCCGCCTATCACTTTTTAATCTAACACACAAAGATTATATCACAAACTTGTTGAAGTGTCAACAAGTGGCGAGAGCATTTACTAGCAAAGCCACACAAAAAGCAGCGGCAAAATTTGCCGCTGCTCTGCTTTTTATGTTATGCTATATTTTTTCGAAGCCGACAAGCAATCCGCCTTTTTCGGCATAGTAGCTACAAAGACCTCTACAAGAGGATATCTCTACACTCGCTTTAGGCATATTAACTTCTATTAGCTCACGAAGTCGAAAAGCCGCCGCCTCATTCATACAGTGGGCTATACGCACCTTACCGCTTTGTAAACCGAATTCTTTCAAATGGGAAAGAATAGCTTCTAAGGAACGGTTCTCACCACGACATTTATTCATCGGTTCTAGTTTACCGTCATCGCTTGCCTTTCCAACTATCCGAATATTAAGAAAACCTGCAAGTCTTGCTACTGTTGGTGATACTCTGCCGTTAGCGGCAAAATTCTTCAGTGATTCAAGTGCAAATAAAAGACCTGTGTTTTGTTTATAGTTTTCTATTTCCTGACATATACTATCAAAGGACATACCCTCTTCAATATATTCCTTTAATTTTTCAATTATCAGCTTAAGCTCGGGTCCTGCAGAAAGCGAATCGATTACATATACACGCTTATCCTCATTTTCTGTTTCATACGCTTGCTTTGCGACACACGCCGAATTATAGCTTCCCGATAATCCGCTTGTAATAGTGACACAGAAAATATCGTCAGCATCTCCAAAAGCCTCTATCCAATCCGAAGTGTTAGGACATGATGTTTTAGATGTACCCTTATATTTATCAAAAAAGTCTACCATTTCCTTTACATTAAGAGTTGCATCGTCTACAAACTCCGTTTTCGCTGTAACAATTTTTAAGGGTGCAGATGCAAATTCAACACCCTCGAGTTCTAACATATTAGCAGATGAATCTGCAACAATTTTTATTTTTCTCATAGCTTTTACCTTACCTTTGCCTTTCTTAGTCTTAATAATACAACATAAATCTTTTTTAGTCTATCCACTAAGTATTTTCCGCTCTCTATCCCTTAATTTTCCCTCTCTACCGAAGTAAAATGCAACTCTACTGTGAATAGGAAACCCTCTAATTTGCCTTTTTATCGGCATAATATTTAAAATTTAAAAATAAACAATAAAAACCTATGTAAAGTTTTTGACAAACAAAAACTTATATGTTAAAATGATAGAAAATGCCAGAGGTGATTTTATGTTAAAAGGTATTCCTAAGATTTTATCCCCCGAATTACTTAAGGTTTTATGCGAAATGGGTCACAGTGACAAAATTTGCATTGCAGACGGAAACTTTCCTGCAGAAACTATAGGCAAAAATGCTATCGTTATCCGTATGGACGGTCACGGTGTGCCTGAAATCCTTGATGCTATATTACAGGTATTCCCCTTAGATACTTATGTTGAAAAGCCTGTTACCTTGATGCAGCTTATGGACTGCGATAAGGGTAAGGTAGAAACTCCCATTTGGGATAAATATGCCGCAATTGTCGGAAAACACGACGATAGAGGCAGAAGTGCTGTAGGCAATATCGACCGTTTTGATTTTTATGATGTAGCCAAGGAATGCTACTGTGTTATCGCTACAAGCGAAAGCGCAATTTATGCAAACATTATGCTTCAAAAAGGCGTTGTTTAATAATATTTTGCTATATGCAAAATTAAATATATCTATTAAAAAACATACATATAGGAGGTAACTACTATGGCAAAAAACAGATATGTGGGCGATTATCCCGTAATTGGTATCCGCCCTATTGTCGACGGTCGTCGCGGACCGATGATGCTTCGCGAAAGTCTTGAACCACAGGTATGGGCTATGGCGAATGCTGCAAAGAAGCTCTTCGAAGAAAATCTTCACTACTCTAACGGTGAACCCGTTAAGGTTGTTATGGCTGACACAACTATCGGACGTGTACCCGAAGCTGCTGCTTGTGCCGACAAATTCAAAAAAGAAGGCGTTGACATCACCCTTTCAGTAACACCTTGTTGGTGCTACGGCTCTGAAACTATGGATATGGACCCTCAGACCATCAAGGGTGTTTGGGGCTTCAACGGAACAGAGCGTCCCGGTGCAGTTTACTTAGCCGCAGTTCTTGCAGGTCATGCACAAAAGGGTCTTCCCGCTTTCGGTATCTACGGACACGAGGTTCAGGACCGTGACCAAATCACTGAAATTCCCGAAGATGTTAAGGAGAAGCTTTTACGCTTTGGCCGTGCTGCAATAGCAGTTGCTACCATGCGCGGTAAATCCTATCTCCAGATTGGTTCTCAGTGCATGGGTATCGCCGGTTCTATTATCGACCAGGACTTTATGGAATCCTATCTCGGTATGCGTGTTGAATCTGTTGACGAGGTTGAAATCCTTCGCCGAATGGAAGAAGGCATCTATAACGAAAAAGATTATCAGAAGGCTCTTGCTTGGACTAAAGAACACTGCAAGGAAGGCAGAGACGATAACCCTGAGTCTGTTGAATTCTTAGGTGAAGACAGAAGAATCAAGTTTACAGACGAAGAAAAGGAAAAGCCGTGGGAATTCACCGTT
>CAYXID010000051.1:0-11064 GCA_964465535.1 uncultured Ruminococcus sp. | reverse complement strand
CTCTTTTTTTGCCATAATTTAAAACCTCCAGAAAGTTTTTTGTTTGTTTTATGAATAAATTATACTCTTTTCTGCATAAAATTGCAAGAATAAATGCATAAAAACCGCATTTTCGTCTTTTTGTATTACATAAAAATGCACAATTCAGCATTTTTATGCATTTTGTCCTAAAAATTCCAAAACAACAAATTATATGATACTACAATTCTGCATTAAATGCAATATTTATTTTTATAAATAAATTATCTATATACATATATAAAAATTAAAATCACACACATAATTGCACTTTTGATAATTTTATTAAAATTCACAAAAAAGATATTGCTTTTTTCGTAAAAATTCACAGTTAACAGATTGTATCGGTTGTGGTAGAATAGACTTTAACATAGGTCTTTATAAACCTATATAAAAAAACGAAATGAGGAGTTTTTTATGAAGTCAATTTTCAAGAAGGCTTTAGCCTTCGCACTTGTAGCTACAATGGTACTTACCTTTGCAGCTTGCGGCGGTGCTAAAAACTACGCTGCTGATAACACAGAGTTTGTTATCGGTGTTTCCGGTCCTTTAACAGGTCCTGCTGCAGTTTACGGTGTTGCTGTAAAGAATTCTGCACAGATGGCAGTTGATGAAATCAACGCTGCAGGCGGTTTAAACGATGTTAAATTTAAGCTTGTTGTTACTGACGACCAGCACGATGCAACTAAGGTTGCTGCTAACTATGCAAGCATGCTTGAAGGCGGTATGCAGGTATCTTTAGGTACTGTTACTACCGGTCCCGGACTTGAGTACACAAACCTTTCTGTAGAAGATAATGTATTCTTCCTTACCCCCTCTGCTTCTGGCGACGATATCCCGAAGAATGATAACGGCTTCCAGATGTGCTTTGCTGACGGTAACCAGGGTGCAGTTGCTGCTGACTATGTTAACGGCTTAGGTCTTAAAGAAATCGGTATCTTCTATAAGTCTGATGATGCTTATTCTACCGGTATTTATGAGCAGTTTAAAGATAAGCTCGATGATTCTATAAAGACAGTTGAGGCTGTATTTACAGATGCAAACGACAAGGATTTCTCTGCACAGATTACAACCCTTAAGAATTGCAAATTCATCTTTATGCCTATCTACTACACACCTGCTTCCATCTTTATGACTCAGGCTAAGGACACTGTTGCTGCTGATGCAGTTTACTACGGATGCGACGGATTTGACGGTCTTGCAGGTCAGTTCGAGGATTTCTCTATCATTCCTCAGGAAGTTTCTATGCTTTCTCACTTTGACTCTAACGCAACCGAAGGTGCCCCTGCTGAATACATCAAGAAGTACACAGAAAAGTTCGGCGCTGATACTTTAAACCAGTTTGGTGCTTCTGCTTACGACTGCGTATATGCAATCTTCAACGCTATGAAAGCTGCTATCGATGCAGGTGAAAAGATTGATGTTACAATCTCTCCTTCTGACCTTTGCGAAATTCTTAAGGCTCAGTTCACAGGTGATTTCTCATACGACGGTGTGACAGGTACCGATGCTATTTCTTGGGAAGACAACGGTTATGTTAAGAAGTCTGCTGTTAAGTATACTTTAAAAACTGCTAATTCTGCTCAGTAATTATAGTACATATTCTTAACTAAAAAATATTCAATTTGCCGGCGCAGAAATTCTGCTCCGGCAAATTGTCATAATTAATAGGAACAAAATTATGAAATTTATTGAAACATTATTAAACGGACTAAGCATCGGTAGTACCTACGCTATGATAGCTTTAGGCTATACAATGGTATACGGTATTGCTAAGATGCTAAACTTCGCTCACGGTGATGTTATTATGGTGGGCGGATATATGATTTTTGTTACGATGAGTGCTATTGCAAACCCCATTATCGGTCTTGCAGCGGCGGTTATTTTCTGCTTATTACTCGGTATAACAATTGAAAAAATCGCTTATAAGCCCCTGCGCGGCGCTTCTCCCCTTGCAGTGCTTATTACTGCTATCGGTGTAAGTTATCTTTTACAGAGTACTGCACAGATGATATTCGGCTCTGCGCCTAAAATGCTTATTCTTTTAGACCTCGGAAATCTTGAGTTTGGCGGTCTTAAAATACCGATATACACACTTGTAACCTTAGGTTGCTCGGTTGTTATTATGATAGCTCTCAGCCTCTTTGTAAAATATACAAAAACTGGACGAGCTATGATTGCGGTTTCCGAGGATAAGGGTGCTGCACAGCTTATGGGTATAAATGTAAACGGTATTATTACATTAACCTTTGCTATAGGCTCTTCTCTTGCGGCCTTTGCAGGTTTCTTTATGCTGCTTAAATCCCCAAGCCTTACAAATACACTCGGCGCTATGCCAGGTATCAAAGCTTTTACTGCTGCAGTTATCGGCGGTATCGGCTCTATACCCGGTGCTATGGTGGGTGGTATTCTCATTGGTGTTATTGAGGCTATTTCCCTTACAATTCCGGCAATTGCTCCCTATACAGATGCAATCGAATTCCTTATTTTGATTGTTATTTTGTTAGTTCGTCCGTCCGGTATTTTAGGTAAAAAAAGGAGGGAAAAAGTATAATGGCATCAAATTTAAAAAATATCAAATGGAAGCACTATGTAAATTATGTAGTTATTGCTGTTTTGACTGTTGTGTTTGCAGTTATGTCACTCACAGGTTCCCTCTCATCTTCAAACATTTATATGCTAGAGAAAATTGCTATTGCTATTATACTTTCTGTTTCTCTTAGCATTGTTGTAGGTTTCTTAGGTGAGCTTTCTTTAGGTCACGCAGGTTTTATGTGCGTTGGCGCCTATCTCGGCGGTAAAATGTCTGTTATCCTAGAACCTATTTTGGGCAACGACATACTTTGCTTTATTATCTCAATAGTTGTCGGCGGTCTTGTTGCTGCACTTTTCGGCATTATTATAGGACTTCCCGCTCTTCGTCTTCGCGGTGACTATCTTGCGATTGTTACTTTAGCTTTCGGAGAGATTGTTCGTTCTGTATTTATGAATTCAAGCAGAGAATCTTTCGGTGGCTCATTAGGTCTTAATACTCCTCGTTATGACAAAAATGTGCTCTTTATCTTTGCTTTTGTTCTTTTACTTATCTGCCTTGCAGTAACACAAAATATGATTCGTTCCAAACACGGAAGGGCCATTACCGCTATCCGCGATAACGAAATCGCCGCTAAGGCAACAGGTATAAATGTTACAAAGTATAAGCTTATTGTATTCACAATATCCTCTTTCTTTGCGGGTATTGCGGGCGTTCTTTATAGCTTTTCAAACTATACCGTACAAAGCACAAAGTTCAGTTACAACTATTCCATTGAAATACTTGTAATGGTTGTTTTAGGCGGTATGGGTAGCATTAACGGAGCTATAATTTCCGCAACACTTATCACCTTCCTTGATTTAAAGCTACAAACGATTTTAACAGGTGACCTTGCAGTTTTACAGGATTTGTTCTATGCGCTTATTTTGATAATTCTTGTTATCTACAATAACGCACCTGCTTTAAAAGGATTTAGAGAAAAGTACAATCTTAAAGTCGTTCTAACTAAGTTAAAGCTCAAGAAGGCGCACGGACCCGGTCATGTGCATGACGATGAAGCTAAGTGGGACCGCGTACCTACTAAAATCAATATGGATGAGGTTTTGTCTGTTGATATTCAGCCAACTTCTCACTATACACCCGATAAGCCCGATAAGGAGGATTAATTATGTCGAAAATAGTTTTTAAAACCGAAAATCTCGGCATCTCCTTTGGTGGATTAAAGGCTGTACAAAACTTAAATCTTGAGATTAAAGAAAAACAGTTATACGGTCTTGTTGGTCCTAACGGTGCCGGCAAAACTACAGTTTTCAATATGATTACAGGTGTTTATAAGCCTACTACCGGAATCTTTTATCTTGATGATGAAAATTTAACCGGAAAATCTCAGGAAACAATAAACCACAAAGGTATTGCTCGTACCTTCCAGAATATCAGACTTTTTAATAATATGACCGTTATTAGAAATGTTCTTGTCGGTCTTCATAATCAGCCTGAATTCAAGTGCGGCGTAGTTTCAAGCATTTTCCGTCTTCCCCGTTTCTTTAAAACCGAAAAAGCAATGCGTGAGCGTGCTAAGGAAATTTTAAGAGTTGTTGGTCTTGAAGAGGAAAGAAACAACCTTTCTTGCAATCTTCCCTACGGTAAACAGAGAAAGCTTGAGATTGCAAGAGCTCTTGCAACAAATCCGAAGCTTCTTTGTCTTGATGAACCCGCTGCAGGTATGAACCCTCACGAAACTGCCGAGCTTATGGATATCATCCGTTCTATCAGAGATAAGTTTAATGTTACGATTTTACTTATCGAGCACGATATGAAGTTTGTGTCAGGTCTTTGTGATGAAATTACAGTATTAAACTTCGGTACTGTTTTAGCTCAGGGCACACCTGATGTTGCACTTAATGACCCCGAAGTTATTAAAGCTTATATAGGAGGATAACGCTATGGCTTTATTGGAAGTTAAAGATTTAGAAGTATATTACGGCGTTATCAACGCCCTTAAAGGCATTAGTTTTGAGGTTAATGAGGGTGAAATTGTTACCCTTATAGGTGCTAACGGTGCAGGTAAAACTACAACTATGCAGAGTGTTATCGGTCTTATCCCTGCCCGTCACGGAACCATTATATATGACGGTGTTGATATCACCAAAATGCCTTGTCATAAAATTGTTCATTTAGGTATGTCACAGGTACCTGAAGGTCGTAGAATTTTTCAGGAACTAACAGTTTATGAAAATCTTATGATGGGTGCCTATTCACAGAAAAATGATAACAATTTTAAAGAAGATGTTGAAAACATTTATGAGCGTTTTCCCCGTCTTGCAGAGCGCAGAAACCAAATTGCCGGTACCCTTTCGGGTGGTGAACAGCAGATGCTTGCTATGGGACGTGCCTTAATGAGCCACCCCAAGCTTTTAATGCTTGATGAGCCTTCAATGGGTCTTTCTCCTTTGCTTGTTGACCAGGTTTTTGATATTATTAAAGGCATCAACAAGGACGGAACTACTATACTACTAGTTGAGCAGAATGCAGGTAAATCTCTTGCTATTTCAGACAGAGCTTATGTTCTTGAAACAGGAAGCATTGTGCTTTCGGGTACGGGTGCAGAGCTTGCAGCAAGCGATAAGGTTAAAAAGGCATATTTAGGCGGTTAATTTTAATTTTTCTAGGAGTTTCTTTATGAATTTTTTTGATGAGCTTATGAATTATGATGCTGAAGTTGCTTCGGCTTGTGATTTGGAATTAAAAAGACAACAGCACAACATTGAGCTTATAGCATCTGAAAACATTGTTTCAAAAGCCGTTTTATTGGCGGCGGGCAGTGTTCTTACTAACAAATATGCAGAAGGCTATCCTACAAAGCGTTATTACGGTGGCTGTCAGTGTGTTGACGTTGTTGAGGATATTGCTCGTGAGCGCGCAAAAAAGCTTTTTGGCGCAGAACACGCTAATGTTCAGCCGCATAGCGGTGCTAATGCTAATTTAGCTGTATTTTTTGCATTATTGCAGCCAGGCGACACCGTTATGGGTATGAATTTACAACAGGGCGGTCACCTTTCTCACGGCTCACCTGTAAACATTTCAGGTAAATACTTCAATATTGTCCCCTATGGTGTTAATGACGCTACAGAGACCATTGATTATGACGATATGCTAAAAATTGCCCTCGAATGTAAGCCGAAATTAATCGTAGTAGGTGCAAGTGCTTATTCCAGAACCATTGATTTTGCCCGCTGCAGAGAAATTGCAGACGAGGTTGGCGCATATTTAATGGTTGATATAGCCCACATTGCAGGTCTTGTAGCTGCAGGTCTTCACCCCTCTCCTGTTCCCTTTGCAGATGTTGTTACAACAACTACACATAAGACATTGAGAGGTCCTCGTGGTGGTTTAATTCTCTGCAAAGAAGAACTTGCAAAGCAGATAGATAAGGCTGTATTCCCAGGAACTCAAGGCGGTCCTTTGATGCACATTATTGCCGCAAAAGCAGTAGCTTTCGGCGAAGCATTAACCGATGAATTTAAAGAGTATCAAAAGCAGATAGTTCTTAATGCAAAGGTTCTTTCAGAAGAGCTTATTGCAAACGGTTTTGAGTTAGTTTCAGGCGGTACAGATAACCACCTTATGCTCTTAAAGCTTGTAAAAGAAAATATTACGGGTAAAGAACTTGAACACAGACTTGACGAGGTTCATATCACTGCAAACAAAAACACTATTCCTAACGACCCACAAAGTCCCTTTGTTACAAGCGGACTTCGTATCGGCACACCTGCCATTACTACACGCGGCTTTAAGGAAAATGAAATGAAGCTAATTGCTAAATGGCTTCGTATGATTGTTGACGATTTTGAAGGCAATAAAGAACGCGTTTTAAGGGAAGTTCAGGAGCTTTGCGCTAAATTCCCGATTTATTAAATATTTTGGGCACCAACTGTCTGTTGGTGCCTTTTATAATGCAAAATTTTAAATACTTTCTACCCAGTTTCGTTGACAATAAATATCTTTTGTGATAAAATTAATATAATATTGGAATAAGGGTGTATTATGCAGAAATTTGTCAGTAATTCTCCTAAAAGTACCGAAGCTGTGGCTAAAAACTTTGCGTCAACGCTTGTCGGCGGTGAGGTTATCGCCTTTAAAGGCGGTCTCGGTATGGGTAAGACCTGTTTTGTCAGAGGAATGGCTGAAGGTCTTGGATTTAAGGGCGTAGTTAACTCCCCTACATTTGCTATAGTAAACGAATATTTAGGCGGCAGACTAAATTTATACCACTTTGATATGTATCGTATTGAAAGTTGGGAAGATTTATACTCTGTATCTTTTTTTGATTATTTAAATATGGGCGGTGTTGTCGCTATAGAGTGGAGTGAAAATATAGAACTCGCTCTTGAAGATAACACAATTTTCGTTGAAATTAAAAAGATTTCTGACGAAGAACGAGAGATTATTATCTATGATTAATCGGAGGGATGGCTTTGAAAATTTTATCTGTTGAATGCTCAGCAACTCCTGCCTCTGTTGCAATCATTGACGACCAAAAGGTTTTATATTCATCTTTTACAAACATTAAAATGACCCACTCTGAAACTTTAATACCTATGATTAGTGATGCTCTTAAAGTTTCAAAAATGTCGGTTGATGATATTGATTATTATGCAGTTTCTGCAGGTCCTGGCTCGTTTACAGGCGTCAGGATAGGAATAAGTGCCATAAAAGGTCTTGCCGCAAAAAATGATACTCCCTGCGTACCTGTATCCACCCTTTTTGCAATGGCAATGCCATTTAAAAACTTTGACTGCATCGTTTGTGCGGTTATGGATGCTAGATGCAATCAGGTTTATAATGCTTTATTTAAAATTGAAAACAATACTGTAACCCGTCTTAGTGAAGACAGAGCTTTACTTTGCGATGAACTTAAAAGTGAAATTGAAAGATTTCCGTCTTGCGAAAAAATAATTATTGTTGGTGACGGTGCTGATATTTTTTATCCATTTGTTAAAGAATATACGAATGTAATAAAAGCAGATGAAGCGGTAAAATTTCAAAATGCAGTTGGCGTAGGTTTTGCCTCAATAGCTGATATTGAAAAAAACAACACCGTTCCCCCTGCTTCGCTTTTACCCGTATATCTTCGTTTACCACAGGCGGAACGCGAATTAAAAAAGAAACAAAATAAGGAGAGTTAAGATGAGAATTGCACTAGGATGTGACCACGGCGGTCTTGAACACAAAAACGCAATCTTAAACCACCTTAAAGACAGAGATTTTGAGGTTTTTGATTTTGGTATATACGAGCTAGAATCTGTTGATTACCCTAAAATCGCTTTAAAGGTTGCTAACAGCGTTGCTCAAGGTGAATGTGAACTCGGTATATTAGTATGCGGAACGGGTATTGGAATGTCCCTTGCGGCAAATAAGGTAAAGGGTATTCGCGCCGCTGCTTGCAGTGAGCATTTTTCTGCAAAATTTACTCGCTTACACAACAACTCAAATATTCTCTGTCTTGGCGGCAGAGTTATCGGTATTGGTACAGCACTCGAACTTGTCGATTTATTTGTTGATACAGAGTTTGAGGGCGGCCGCCATCAGCGCAGAGTTGATATGATAACTGAAATTGAAAATGAAGGAGAACTTTAAAATGAACAAAAACGTTTTTGTAATGGACCATCCCCTTATTCAGCACAAGCTCACAATTTTAAGAGATGAAAAAACCGGCTCTAAGCAATTCCGCGAATTAATAAGTGAAATTGCAATGCTTATGTGTTACGAATCTACAAGAGATTTACCTTTAGTTGAGGTTGACACTAAAACTCCTATGATGATGGCAAAAACAAAAGTATTGGCCGGCAGAAAGATGGCATTTGTTCCGATTCTTCGTGCAGGTCTTGGTATGGTAGACGGTGTTTTAAATTTAATCCCTGCTGCAAGGGTTGGCCACATCGGTATGTACCGTGACCCCGAAACACATCAACCGGTTGATTATTACTGTAAATTACCTGCAGACCTTGACCAAAGAGATGTTTTTGTATTAGACCCAATGCTTGCCACCGGTGGAAGTGCAATTGATGCTGTAGCGAAAATTAAAGAATTTAATCCCAAGAGAATTAAGTTTATGTGCATTATTGCAGCGCCTGAAGGCATTAAAGCTTTTACTGAAGCACACCCTGATGTACCGGTTTACTGTGCAGGTCTTGATGATTGCCTTAATGATCACTGCTATATCCTCCCCGGTCTTGGAGATGCAGGCGACCGTATTTTCGGCACTAAATAATTTCTATCTTTAAAGGATATGGTGATTATCAATGAAATGTCCATTTTGTAGCTATGAAGAAAGTAAGGTAATCGACTCTAGACCCACAGACGAGGGTGAAAAAATCCGTCGCAGAAGAGAGTGTCTTAAATGCGGAAAACGTTTTACCACCTATGAAATGATAGAGAGTCTGCCTATAATTGTTATTAAAAAAGATAAAACAAGACAACCCTTTAACCGCGAAAAGCTCTTAAACGGTTTAATGAGAGCCTGTGAAAAACGCCCCGTTTCTATTGATGTTTTAGAGAAAATTATTGATGATATCGAGTCCATCATTCAAAACTCTTTAGACCGCGAGGTAAAAAGCGAAAAAATCGGCGAGCTTGTTATGGAAAAGCTTAAAAACGTCGATGAAGTAGCTTATGTACGTTTTGCTTCTGTTTATAGACAATTCAAGGACATTAACACCTTTATGGATGAACTGAGCAAGCTACTTACTACAGGCAAATAAACCTTTTTAAAACTTAAAAGACAAGCACAAGATTATCTTATGCTTGTCTTTTTTCTTTTTCCTATTTTGCGAGTGGATGAAATTTTGTATAGTTTTGCGTGTATTTGGATTTTACCGCCTTTGCATATATCTGAGTTGTTGATATATCGGAATGACCGAGCATATCTTTAATATCATTCAAATCCGCTCCATTTTCGAGCAAATGAGTTGCAAAGGAATGCCTTAAAGTATGGGGAGTAATCTCCTTTTTAATATTTGCTAAATCTGCATAATGCTTGATAAGCTTCCATAACCCTTGTCTTGTAATAGGTTGTCCGTTCATATTAGTGAATAAATTATCGACACTAAATTCATCGGCTATAATTGGACGTACATGCAAAATATAGTTTGTAAGTGTTTTAACCGCAGCCGGATACATTGGAATAAGACGACTATTTTTAGCACCTGCTACTGTTAGAATTCCTACCTGTAAATTAATATCGGTGACCTTCAAGGCAATGAGTTCTGATACTTTAATACCTGTAGCATAAAGCACTTCAAGTATAGCTTTATCCCTTATTTCCTTAAGAGAGTCGCCTGAGGGTTGTGCTAATAGTGAAATAATTTCTCTTTGGTCTAGTACAGATATCGCCTTTTGCTCTGTTTTAACGGGTTTTATACCGTCAAGAGGATTATGGCTGACAAGCTTGTTACCTAGCAAATATTTATAAAAAGCTCTTAGAGAAGCAATATTATGCGAAATTGTGGAATTGGATTTGCCGATTGTACGAAGATATTCTATGTATCCGTATATATAATCATAATCGACTTTCAATAAATCTTTAGCATAATTTTTAGAGGAATATAAATAGAAACTGTTAATATCACGGATATAAGACTCGGTTGTATTAAGTGCTGAATGCTTATCGTTCACAAGGTAGTTCTTAAATCCTAAGATATACTTTTCCATAAATATCCCTCCTTTGCTTAAAAATCGAAAAATTTAAAAAAAACTATAGAAGACAGTGCATCAACTAGTGCAGAAATTAAAACAAAAATTAAATTCAGCAAATACTTTGAGCAGTAATTTTTAAAAAGCGTATAAATTTTTGGTGAATTATAATTTTCTCTAAATGTGAGACCCAAAAGCTCGTATGAGAAATTTAGCGATAATTTTGCGCAAAATAAAAATGCAATCGTAAAAATGAGTGCCGACGGAAGAAAAATAACAGCATTAAAGGCAATCCCTTTTAAAAGATATGTAGCATAAATGTAAGCTAAAAATCCGCCGTAAAGATATCCTTTAATAAGAGTAAGAACAGGTGTTAAGACTATACCGACAAATGATGTTCCGCATACAAACATCAAAAAAACATAAACAAGAGAATAAAAAAGCGATTTAAGTAATATTTGCCAAAAAGGTTTATCAAGGCGTACAGATAAAAAATTTTCAAATGTAAACTTTGAAAACATCAGAGTTGTATCGCTTTTAGATAGAAAAATTACCCCCAATGTAATTCCAAGCAGAAATACAGAGGATAAAAAAATCAATGACTTATTTTTTCTTGCTGAATTTAAAAATGTGAGCTTATTTAAATTTAAAACTGTACCTTTTCTCATAAACATCTTCTCCTTTTGCAATATAATAATATGTGCAAAAAGGACAAGATATGAATAAAAGAAATTTAATAAAAAAATATAATTATTATGTAAACCGACATTTTAACAATCATATTAACATAAATATCCAATGAAAATCAAAAATAGCGGTGT
>CAYXID010000050.1:0-11382 GCA_964465535.1 uncultured Ruminococcus sp. | reverse complement strand
TATCGGCATTAGTTGAGGTTGTACCGCCGAGCACTTCCTTTTGACAGGGGATATTTTCAGCATCGGCAATAGAGATTAGCTTTTTAGATATGCGGCTGTCGATAACGGGCGATACGCCAATCATAGCGCCCTCTGCTAGTTTTCCGCAGTCTAAGGGGGAAATGTCAGGTCCGTCACCAAAGCTTACATCTATTGCAATAGCTTCGTCAGGGTTAATCTTATATGCGGCGGTTTTAGCGCCTCTAAGCCCCAATTCCTCCATATCGCTGATGAGAAAGACAACATTTATCGGTAAATTTTTACCCGACAAACGACGGGCAAGCTCTAAAAGAACGGCAACACCCGCTCTGTCATCAAGAGATTTTCCTGTAATGCAGTTTCCTAAAAGCTCTGTAGGTTCGGAGCAAAAAGTCACATAGTCACCTATCGATATGATATCTTTGGCTTTTTCGCCGAGCATAGTATCAAGCTTTAATTCGGAGATATCCTTATATTCTTTTTTATCCGAGGACAAATGGGGCGGCGTGGAACAGAACACGGCTGTGATGTCTTTTTTACCGTGCACGGTAACAGGTCTTGCGGGGAGGGTTTTTAAATCTATTCCGCCGCAATTTGAAACTGTTAAAAATCCGTCGTCACTGATATCGGTTACAATCATTGCAATTTGGTCTATGTGGGCGTCAAGCATAAGGGTGTAATCGGCTTTTCCGTCCATTTTCCCTATTACTGTAAGATTGCCCATTCTTTCGACCTTAGCGAATTGCGAAAGCTCATTATAGGCGTAATCGGCAGCTTCGGTGATGTTGCCGACAGCATTAAGTTTTGATAAGTTTAGAAGATTTTCTTTTAAGTTCATTAAAGTTTTGAAACCTCTTCCTTATAGAAATTGCCTCTTGCCGCAAAGTTTACAAAGGCATCGAAGCTAGCACAAGCAGGGCTTAAGGTTACGATATCGCCCGAAACAGCATTTTGGTGGGCCAACCTTACCGATTCAGCAAGATTTGTGGTTTTGATTATCTTGAGGTCATTATTATAACCCTCATATTCCTTTACAGCTTTTTCGATTTTGTCTGCTGTGTCACCGCAAAGGATTAAAAGCTTTACCTTTTCACAAACGGCAGGACCTAGCGGCTCAAAGGGAATATGTTTATCGTATCCGCCTGCAAGTAAAATAACCTTTTGCTTAAAGGCGTTAAGTCCCGCTATTGTTCTGGTAGGACTTGATGCGATAGAGTCGTTATAATATTTAACGCCGTCAACCTCTCTTACAAACTCAATCCTATGCTCAACACCTGCAAATTCCTTTGCAACCTTTAAGATATCTTCATTTGAAACAAAGCCCTTTACAGCAGAAATTGCGGCTAAATAGTTCGCAACATTATGGTCACCTAATATGGTTATGTCGTCTCGGTGGAGAACCCTTTCGGTTTTTCCCATATATGATACATTTATATAGCCCTTATCATCAAGCCAAGCACCGTTTTCGGTAGGTCTTACCATACTGAAATTCATCTGCTGACCTCTTACCAAATCCTCAAAGGAGGCGGTAATCTCGTTATCCAAATTTAAAACAGTACGCGAAAAGGCGTTTTGATGGAGAAGAACATTCTTTTTAGCCTCAACATATTCGTCCATATCCTTGTGAACATCTAAGTGGTTGGGGGCAACATTGGTAACCACCGCAACATCGGGACCTTTTCTCATGGAAATAAGCTGAAAAGAGGAAAGCTCAACAACAACAAAATCGTCGCTAGTAATATTTTCGATTTCGGGGAGAAGCGGACGCCCTATATTTCCGCCTACAAATACCTTTTTGCCGGATGCTTCAAGCATTTTTGAGATAAGGGTTGTGGTAGTGGTTTTTCCGTCAGAGCCTGTTACTGCAAAAACGGTAGCAGGGCAAAGGTCAAAAAAGACCTCCATCTCACTGGTTACTGCAATACCTCTTTTTCGAGCGTCAACAAGCTCGGGCAGATTAAAGTTCATGCCCGGTGTTCTGAAGATTATATCAACATCAAGATTTTCGAGATATCGGTCGCCGAGCTGTAGCTTTCCGCCTGCCTTTTCGATTTTCTCTGCAAGCTCGCCCAAAGCCTCTCGGCTTCTGCGGTCACAAGCTGTAACAATGGCGCCGTTATTTAAAAAGTTTAAGATTAGCGGTGTGTTGCTGATACCTATTCCGCATACCGCAATTCGTTTACCCTTAATCTGCTCAAAAAATTGTTTGCAATCCATTTTTCCTCTCCCTTTCAAGACTGTAGGTTTGCTTTCAGGCTATATTTAGCCATACTTATTTATATTATACTTATTACCGGCAAAAATATCAACATAAAGATTTGCCTTGAAAAAGTAAAACGAATGTGGTATAATGATTGCAGTTTGTCGAAACGTAGAAAGACGTTTCGACAAGCCGATTTCATCGGCTTTGAACAATTGAATTGTTAAAATTCAATTGTTCACGACATTCATTGAAATGGCTGTAGTCAAATTTTCTTTGAAAATTTGCTACCAAATCAGAGATTTGGTGTCGAAACAGAAATAAAATTTGCTGTTTCGACTACCTACAACCATTATAATCCTTTATGCTATATAATTGTATTCTTGCGCCATAAAACATATTGAAAGGTGATAGGTAATGCAACTATCCAATGATGCAGTGCTAAGTATTGCAAAAAACTTTAAATTAAACGGCGAAATTGTAGACTATGCTCCCTATGGCAACGGTCATATAAACAGTACATATTGTTTAAAGACCGAGTTTGAGGGGAAAACTCTTCGTTACATTTTGCAGCGTGTAAACGGTAATGTTTTCAAAAAGCCTAAAGAGGTTATGAAAAACATACTTAATGTAACCTCTTTTTTAAGAAATAAAACAGATAATCCTGCAGGTGTTATGTCCCTTGTAGAAACGGTAAACGGAAAACCGTATTTTATTGATGAAGAGGGAACTTGTTGGAGAATTTATACCTTTGTGGAAAACTCGGTTTGTCTTGAAGCTGCTGAAACTCCTGAAGATTTCTATAATTCTGCGTTAGCTTTCGGTCAGTTCCAAAATCAGCTTACCGATTTCCCTGTTGAAAAGCTTTATGAAACTATCCCCGATTTCCACAATACCCCCAAGCGCTTTGGCGACTTTTTAGAGGCGGTAAATGCCGATGCTTGCGGCAGAGCAGAGGGTGTTTTAGAGGAAATTGAGTTTGTAAAGGCACGCAGAGATTTTATGGATGTGCTTTATGACGCTAATAAGAAGGGCGAGCTTCCCGTCAGAGTTACCCATAATGACACTAAGATTAACAATGTTATGTTAAGTGCCGATACTAAAGAGCCTCTTTGCGTTATCGACCTTGATACTATAATGCCCGGATTTTCTGTTAACGACTTTGGCGATTCTATTCGTTTCGGTGCAAGTACTGCAGCTGAGGACGAAAAGGATTTAGGTAAAGTATGGCTTGATTTGGACCTTTTTGAAGCTTACACAAAGGGCTTTTTAGAGGGCTGTGCCGGTCTTTTAGAAAAAAGCGAGATTATGCTTATGCCTGAGGGTGCTAAGATGATGACCCTTGAGTGCGGTATGCGCTTTTTGACAGACTATCTAAGCGGTGATACATACTTTAAAACAAAATATCCCGAGCATAATTTAGTTAGAGCGAGAACACAGTTTAAGCTCGTTTCTGATATGGAAAAGCATTGGGATGAAATGAAGCAAATCATAAAAAAATACATTTAATCATAAATTTAAACATAAATTCGCGGCTGACTTACAATAAAGGTATGTCAGCCGTTTTTTAAAAAGGAGATAGCAGTATGGAGTTTTTGCGATTGTTAGAGGGACTTCGAACACCCCTTTTAGATAGCATAATGCTCTTTATCACTAAATTTGGTGAAGAGACGGTCTTTATGCTTGTGGCGATGTTTGTTTTATGGTGTGTAAATAAATATGAGGGATATTATCTGCTCTTTGTGGGTTTTTTGGGTACTCAGATAAATCAGCTTTTAAAGGTTACCTTTAGAATAGAGCGTCCGTGGGTGCGCGACCCCTCGTTTAACGCCGTAGAGGCGGCTATCCCTGAGGCTACGGGGTATTCTTTTCCTAGCGGACACACACAAAGCTCTGTAGGCACATTCTTATCTCTTGCTATTTGGAATAAGAATAAAATTTTAAGGGTTTTGTGTATTGCTCTTTGTATTTTGGTGCCCTTTTCGAGAATGTATTTAGGGGTGCATACCCCTGCCGATGTTTTGGTGTCTGTCGGTATAGCGGTTGTGCTTTCCTTTGCACTTTATCCGCTTATAAACCGCATAAAAGATAACCCAAAGGGTATGAGAATACTCATTAGCGTAATGCTTTTGTGGTGCGTAGCGCAGGTTTTGTTTATGGAGTTTTTCCCTTTCCCCGAAAGTGCTGATACAGAGCAGCTTTTTAGCGGACTTAAAAACGCATATAAAATGCTCGGCGCAGTAGCGGCGGTGTTTGTGGTTTACGAGCTTGATTTAAGATATATAAAGTTTGAAACAAAAGCAGTATGGTGGGCGCAAGCTTTAAAGCTTGTTTTAGGAATTGCCCTCACCTTGCTTGTAAAATTGCTTTGTTATGAGATTTTCGTATTTATTCCTAGCGAAGCGGTATCCCGAGCTTTTTCCTATTTTATAATGGTGATTTTTGCGGGGGCTGTATGGCCGATGACCTTTAAATTTTTCTCAAAGCTTGGAAACAAAAAAGCATAAAACAAAAACCGACGGAAAATCCGTCGGTTTTTTATGTAATAATGTAAAAGGATATGTTGTGGGTGCGCCGATAGGTCTCTTGACACACCGCAAATATTCGATAAATTTAAATGGGGTGTCGTAGGGGCAATTCACGAATTGCCCGTAAAAACCGCGGTTGATTCGTGAATCAACCCTACACAAACTTAAATCCGCTCAGTGTTTTGCATAAATAACGGTATGCTTTATTTATCTTTTTTACGAGTCGGCTTCGGTACTCTACCGTAAAGCTCTGTTAAATCAAATATGATTTTTGCAAGCCAGTCGTTTGTACAAGCGGCGTCTATTCGCCAGCCCCAGTTTCCGCCGAGGGTAGAGGGGGTGTTAATTCGAGCATCACTCGAAAGCCCTAAAAAGTCCTGCATCATAAAAACGGCGGTATCAGAGGCAGACGCCATAGCGGTTTTTATCATAGACCAATTAAAGCCCTCTTCATTATTTGCGCGGGCATATTTTTTAGCAAGAGAAACTTCATCCGTATCTCCGCTGTCGCACCAACCGATTATGGTATCGTTATCGTGTGTCCCGATATAAACTACCGAATTTTGTGTGTGATTATGGGGAAGATAAGGGTTTTCGTCATCTCCGTCAAAAGCGAACTGAAGTACCTTCATACCGGGAAATGCGGTCTTCTTTAAAAGACGGCGAACCTCAGGGGTGATATGTCCTAAATCCTCTGCGATTATCGGAAGATTTTTGCCGAGTTCGGCATTTATCTCTTTAAAGAAATCAAGGTCGGGACCCTTTATCCATTTGCCGCCTTTGGCGGTCTTATCGCCGTAGGGGATAGCGTAAAAAGCCTCAAAAGCTCTGAAATGGTCTATTCGTACAATGTCGTAAATTTTAAGGGCATAGCCTATGCGCTTTTTCCACCATGAATAGCCGTCTTTCTTCATATAATCCCAATTATAGAGGGGGTTGCCCCAAAGCTGACCGTCGTCCGAAAAAGCGTCTGGCGGACAGCCTGCTACTAAGGTAGGCTTTTTGTCTTGGTCGAGAAGAAACATTTCGGGATGCGCCCAACATTCGCTACTGTCAAGGGCTACATATATCGGGATATCACCGATAATTTTAATTCCCTTTTGGTTTGCATATTCTTTAAGTGCGGTCCACTGTTCTGAAAATTTAAACTGTAAAAACTTCTGAAATTTGATTTCCTCTGATAATTCAAGTTTTAAAGCCGTCACTCTTTTAGAAGTAGGGCTTTTAAGCTCTTTTGGAAAATCCATAAAGGATATATCGCCGAATTTTTTCTTTATCGCTAAAAACAAGCCGTACTCATCGAGCCACCAACCGTTTTCTTTGCAAAAGGTTTCATATTCTGCAGAGGGCGAAAAGCGGTCAAAGGCTAGTTTTAAAAGGGTAAAGCGGTTTTTATACAGCTTTTCATAATCGATTTTAAAGGGATTCTCTCCGAAATCAAAGCTATTGGCTTGCGGCTTTGTTATTAGCTTTTCTTCAATTAGTTTTTCAATATCTATAAAATACGGATTGCCCGCAAAGGAAGAAAAAGACTGATAGGGCGAGTCTCCGTAATTAGTAGGATTAAGGGGAAGTATCTGCCAGAGGGTTTGACCTGATTTTTGGAGAAAGTCAACAAACTTGTAGGCGTCCCTTCCGAAAGTGCCTATGCCGTATGGCGAGGGCAGAGAAAAAATGGGCATTAAAATACCGCTGCGTCTCATAAATGCGCTCCTTAAAAATAATATGCTACTATTTTAACAGAAAGACAGCAAAATTACAATCAAAACTAATGAGATATGCCCAAAGATTTAAAAAAGGCTTGAATATACAAGTTTGCTGTGGTATACTGTCGAAGAAAACCCCGTAGATGCGGTCAGATAAAACTGGCGGCGGAGGGAACTCTGGAGAATCCCGTTTAAATCGGGTGCCGAAGGTGCAAGGTGCAAAAACCGAATCTCTCAGGCAAAAGGATAGAGGAAATATATAAATCTTTAATACCTTTTTATTCTTTCGGAGTTGCTGTTTTTCAGCAGCTTTTTTATTTTAGGAGGAAAAACAAAATGGAACAGAAACTTTTAGGCTTTTTTCAAAAAGTCAACAGTTACCTTACCGACTATGTTCTTATCATTCTTTTGGTTGGTGTTGGAATTCTTTACACCGTAATAACAAGGTTTGTTCAGGTTCGTTGTTTCGGTGAAGGTCTTAAAAAGGTTTTCGGAAACTTCAAGCTTTCGGGCGGTAAAAACAAGAGCGGAATGAGCTCTTTCCAAGCGCTTGCGACAGCAATTGCCGCTCAGGTAGGCACAGGTAATATCGTAGGCGCTTCGGGCGCAATCCTTGTGGGTGGTCCCGGTGCTATATTCTGGATGTGGATAATCGCATTCTTCGGTATGGCTACCAACTACGGTGAAGCAGTACTCGCTCAGGAAACCCGTGTTGTAGATGCAGACGGCACTGTTCACGGCGGACCTGTATACTACATAAAAAAGGCGTTTAAGGGAGGATTCGGTAAATTCTTATCCGTCTTCTTCTCGATTGCTACTATTCTCGCTCTCGGTTTTATGGGCTCTATGGTGCAGTCAAATTCGATTGCAGAGGCCGTTAATACCGCTATTCCCGTAATCAAGCCTTGGATGGTTGGTGTCATTATCGCGGCGGTTTCTGCCTTTATTTTCGTTGGCGGTGTTAACAGAATTGCATCTGTTACAGAAAAGCTTGTGCCCATTATGGCAATCCTTTTCCTTGTTGGCGGATTTGTTATTCTCGGCATTAACTACAAAACCGTTCCCGCAACATTCGGTATGATATTTAAGTATGCTTTCACACCTTCGGCTCTTATCGGCGGTACTGCAGGCGCGGCTATCAAGGCGGCAGTAAGTCAGGGTGCTAAGCGCGGTCTTTTCTCAAATGAAGCAGGTATGGGTTCAACACCCCACGCACACGCTCTTGCAAATGTAGAGAAGCCTCACGACCAAGGTGTTGTGGCTATCATTGCCGTATTTATTGATACCTTTGTTGTTCTCACTATGACAGCTCTCGTTGTTATTTCTTCTCTCTTCTTGGGTGACGGTATACTTGCAGGTAAATACGGTGCAGACTATGTGGCTGCAACGGCAGGAGATACCGCAGTAGTTGCGAAATCAAATGCGATGCAGATGGCATACACAAAAACTTTACCTGAATTCTTCGGTGATTTCGGTAATATCTTCGTGGCAATCTGTCTTCTTTTCTTTGCTTTTTCAACAATTGTGGGTTGGAACCTTTTCGGTAAACTTAATGTTCAGTCCCTCTTTAAGAATAACAAGGTAGCAACAACCATTTATTCTGTTATTTCCGTAGGCTTTATCTTCTTAGGCTCTATTCTTAAAAATGACTTGGTTTGGGAACTTACCGACTTCTTTAATTACTTGATGGTTATCCCCAACGTAATAGCTCTTGTGGCGCTCTCAAAGATTGTAAAGAACGCTGCAAAACCCACTAAAAGCCTTAAAAAATAAGTTATAAAAAACCAAAACTGCGGCTCTGTTTTGAGCCGCAGTTTTTATGTTTAGTCACATTTTACAGTTTTTGCATAACCTTTAATTTCGGGATAAAATTCTTCGTAATCGGAAGAGCTGACGCCGAAGCCTAAAATCCAAAAGCAGTCACTTGCTTTATAGAACATTAAAATTATGGTCTGTTCTTCGCCGTCCTCAGTAGATACATACTGCATAGACGGAATACCCTCAACTTCAGCTACTTCTGTGGGGTTGTCCTCACTCATCAAATCGCGGAAATACTTTGCGAATTCGAGCGCTGAATAATTGCTAAGGTCACTTTCCTCAAAATCTATCTTCATACCGAAAAGGGCTATGTTTTCGTCGCCTACAACAAATTCGTAGTCTTCACTCACAAAATCCATCCGAAGAAAATCGGTGGTAAGCTCTATTGATATTCCCTCAAACTCAAAGGTCTTTTGGGTGGCTTTGTCGTTCGCTGCCATATCGGCAATATCCTTTACAAAATTACAAGCGCAAAGCGATAGCGCTAAGCACAAGGACACTAAAATAACTAAAACTTTTTTCATATATTCCATCTCCCTAAGACGATTTTAATTGATGGCTTAGGGAAAGTCAAGATAAGAAAAGATTTACCAACTTCTAACACCGTCTATGTGGATAAATCGGGCGGTTTCGTATATATAAGACGAAAGCGGACGGTCAAGAGCATCAAAGGTGTGAGCGGCTACTAAAATTGTGGGCGATACTGCCGTTATAACGGGCGAATGATAAAAGCCGGTAGCGTTTCCAAGCTGTACTATATCGCCGACTTCGGCGTGGGCTTCTAAAACCGTATGTCCAAAGGGCCCTACAGAGCGGTTATTTACAAGAAATCTGTAAAGATAATCTACTCCCGTCCAAGAGGCAGTTCGGTCAGAGGATGAGCGGTAGAACCAACCCGTAACAGCGGTAAAATTCATCACACCTGCCCCTGCAAAAATGCACTGAGATGCAAAGTTTGTACAGTCCCCGCCAAGCTTTTCAAAATCGTAGTAACTAGGGTTTCTGCCGAGCGCCCATCTTCGCGCGTAGGCTGCTGCTGCCGCCCTGTTATAAGCTATTTCTCGCATAAAAAATCCCCCTTTGTTTATTCTATGAAACAAGGGGGAATATGTGCAGAGTAATAGATTTAGATTATGAGTTGTTATTTTAGGGCTTCTACTAATTCACGGCATTTTGCTTCAATATAATTGAAATCGTTTTGGCTGATGGCTTTTTTGTCGTTATCGTTTAATCCCATACCAACACCGCAAGCGCCGAGCTTTAAATAATCAAGCATATTTTCACGCTTTACGCCACCCACTGCTAAAAAGCGGATATGCGAGAGCGGAGCGCAGAGAGCTTTTACATATTCTGCTCCCATCTGACTTATTGGGAACAGCTTGACAAAATCAGCGCCTGCGCGGTGTGCAACGGTAGCCTCACTGGGCGTCAGCGCGCCGGGAATGGATATAAGCCCCTGTCTTTTTGTTTCTGTTATGACATCTGTATTTGTGTCGGGGGATATTATGAATTTGCCTCCCGCCGATTTTGTAAGCTCAACTTGACTTTTTTTCAAAACCGTACCTGTGCCGATTAACATTCTTCCTTCAAATTGCTTTGATAAAAGGGATATTCCCTCCGCAATCTCTTCGTCGGAAATTTTACCGGACGCATCGTAGGTACATTCCATTAAACGAATGCCCCCTCGCCACATAGCTTCAGCAAGCTCTGCAAGCTTATCTGTCGACACGCCCCTGACAATCATTATTATCTTGTTTTTTAAAATGCTATCAATTGTTTTATCCATAATCACAGCCGTTCCTTTCTTGTTGTTCTATTGCGGAAGGTCTTTTGGCATCATATTTATATTTTAATGCTATGATAAAGGAAAATAAACGGAAAAAATTGCGAAACACTTTAGAAATATTGCTATAGAGGGATGGTTGCTGATGAGTATTTGTGCCCTATGATACAGACCAAAAAAGATAGTACACCGAATGGTGTGCTATCTTTTTTGGAAAATTTGTATAAATTCGATGCTTTTTAGATTTTTGACTTATGGGTTTGAACTGTTACATACTAAATCACCCATATATGTCAATCGAATTCAAAGTCTAGTTTTGATATGCCATTGGAAAACAAAAACAAAACATTATGTACTCCCTTAATGCCTGTTTCTGTGCTTATTTTTATATACTTATTGTTGTGTGTGATGGTGGTATTTGCTTGAAAATCATAATTATTTATTCGCCTATTAATAGTTTCATTTATTTCATAGTTGTATTTATCCATTATTATAGCAACAGAAATCTTTTTTTCTGTTCTTTCGTCTATCATAAGCGCTTCACCTCATCTGCTCGGTGTTTTGATTTTGGGGGTATGAAAAATTTTTATAGTTTAAATAATATAAAATTACAGATATATACTTATATAAATATATATCCCATCAAACGAATTGTCAAGGAAATATATATTTATTAAAATATATTTAAGAGGTGATTCTGTGGTTAGAATATGTTTAGATAAAGCGCTTGATAAATACAACATAAGCCGATACGAACTTGCAAAACGCACGGGTATTCAGTATCAAATTATTGATAACTATTATAAAAACAAAGTAAAAAGATACGACAGTTTTGTTTTAGAAAGAATTTGTGTTGCTCTTAATTGCGATATAAAAGAAATAGTAGAGTTTATTAAAAAATAGCACCTGACTCCGTTTGGAATCGGGTGCTATTTTTATTTCGCGCTAGGAGGGACTTTGTCTCGGCGCTGCCCGTGCCTATCGCCTCGCTTACGCTCCCTCTTTTTATTGAAATAAAAGCAAAAATCACTAACGGGATACTCTGCGCCTCTTGATTTTTCGACCGCTCCGAGCGGTTGCGAAAAATCTGCGTTGCTCGAGACTACACAGTCCGCAAAGGCTATCGCGCCTTTGCAGCTGCTTCGACGAACCTTTTGGCTTGACGGCAAAAACTGTTCAAATCCTAACCTATTCCCCAACCAAAACAAAAAAACCACCCGAAAGGGTGGTTTCGTTTTGGAAAGGGCGTACAAATTCGATGCTTTTTAAATTTTTAACTTATGTGTTCGAACCCCTGCATATTTAATCAACGGCTTTGCCGTTGTATAT
>CAYXID010000049.1:0-11425 GCA_964465535.1 uncultured Ruminococcus sp. | reverse complement strand
CGCTGCAGAAATTGCAGGCAGAGATAAGCGTTATGTGACTATAAGTGAAGTGGCAAACAAGCTTTAAAAGAGGTGTACTTTTATGATGCATAAGGCAGGTATTATTGGATATGGAAATATGGGAAGCTGGCATGCCGAAAACATTAATTCCCGTATTGAAAATTTAGAGGTTGTAGGTATATACGATATTGAGCCCGAGCGCGTAAAGCTCGCAAAGCAGAACGGACTTAAAGCGTATGATACCGCGGAAGAATTACTTTCAAGCGGAATTGATTTGGTTATAATAGCTACACCTAACAATTTTCATAAATATTATTCTATTCTTGCTATGGAATCAGGCGTTAACGTTGTTTGCGAGAAACCTGCTTGCTTAAATACAGAGGAGCTTGAAGAGGTAATCAGCGTAAGTGAAAAAACAGGTAAACTGTATACCGTACATCAGAACAGACGCTTTGATGTAGACTACGCTATTATGAAACAAATAATTGATGACGGTACACTCGGTAAGCTCTATTTTCTGGATTCAAGGCTTTATAGCAATCGCGGCAGCTCGGGTAGATGGCGCAGTACCTATGAGGCGGGCGGCGGTACACTTTACGATTGGGGCATACATATGATAGATCAGGTACTTTGCCTTATTGATAGTGAGCCTACCTATGTTTTTGCGCAGCTTCAAAGCGTGCGATTTCCAAAGGTGGATGATGTTTGCCGCGTAATTATTGGGTTTGAAAACGGAGTTAAAGCACAGGTTGTTGCTGACCTTTGGTGTTATATTGATGAGCCGCGTTGGCATCTATCAGGTGATGACGGCACCGCCATTATTTACGAATGGTTTAAGGATAACGGTAAAATAGTAAAGGCAAATATTAAAGAGGTCGACTGGCAGCAGGGCTGTGTTTATACCCCTAACGGACTTTCTAAAACAATGTGGCCACGTCCTAAACAGGAGATAGAGGAACTACCTTTGCCTAAACCGTTGACAGAGCCGCGTTGGGAAGATTATTATGAGAATGTTATTGACACAATAGAGGGCAAAAACACTCAATTAGTCACTCATAATGAGATAAGAAAGGCCATGAAGGTTATGATGGCAGCATTTGAATCAGCAAAAACAAATCAGGCAGTCATTTTTTAAGGAGAAAGAAAATGAAAAAGGTTGGAATTATTGATAATCATATCAGCAATTTTCATTCAAATACATATTATAAGCTGTTTCACGAAATTGCTGTAGAGGAAAACAGGGAAGAATACAAAATTACCCATATTTATGCCGCTTCCGATAAAAGTCCCGTAAACGGTGAAACTACGGCCGATTGGTGCGAAAAAACAGGTGCCATAGCCCTAGACACTCCTGAGGCGGTTTGTGCGGCAGTAGATGTTATTATGGTGTTAGCGCCTAATAATCCCGAACTGCATGAAGCTTTTTGCGAGGTTGCTTTTAAAAGCGGTAAGCCTGTTTATGTTGATAAAACATTCGCTCCCGATTATCAGACTGCCAAGCGTATAATTGATATGGGAAAACGCGAAAATGCGAATTTCTGGTCAAGCTCTGCTACAAGGTTTGAGCCTGCACTCACACGCTTTTTGTCGGCAGATGCCCCTAATGTTCATACGGTTACTGTAGAATGCGGTATAAACTTTAAAATATACAGTATCCATTTAATTGAATTAATGAATACGTTTATGAAAAATGGCGCCAAAAAGGTAATATGCCATAATAACAGTGCGACATTAGTTTTTGAAGTTGTCTTTTCAGACGGTAGAAAGGCGTTTTTAAACCTCTTTACAGGTACAGAAATTGATTTTGGCTGTTTCCCCGAAATTGACGGAAAATGCGAAGCAATTTACTGTAAAGGCGATTTTTGGAAGGGATTTTCACGCGCTCTTCTTGACTATTTTGAAACGGGAAAAGCCCCAATTTCTGCAGAAAACACGCTCGAATGTATTGCTGTTCGTTCTGCTATGGAAAAGGCTATGGAAAATCCACATACCGAGATTATAGTAGAGGGAAACTGATGCTTTACGGAACTTTTTTAAGAATTGCTACACCTGAAGACAGTGCCGAGGGCTTTAAAAGGCTTAAAGCGTCGGGATTTAACTGTTGTCACCTCGTATATAAGCCCGTAAAATATACTAAAGAAGCAGCTGCTATAATAAAACAAAAGGCAGAAGAAAACGGCATAGAAATATCCGCACTTTTTGCAGGCTTTAGGGATAGCTTTACAAAGTGGAATCTTTATTCCGATTTTTTAGACGCAGGCATTAACAGCAAGCTATACGGTAAAGAGCGTATTGAGTATTTAAAGCAAGCGGCAGAATTTTGTGTGAATTTAGGCGTTAAAAATATGCTTATTCACGCAGGCTTTGTGGCTAATAATCCTTTTTCTGTGGAATATCAGAACATGGTAGACCTCGTAAGAAATTTAGCTCTGTTTTTAAAGGATAAAGGTTTAAATCTCTTGCTTGAAACAGGGGGAGAAAGCCCTATTACACTTTGTCGACTTATTGAAGATGTAAATACTGATAATTTATTTGTAAACCTTGATACAGCAAATCTTATTATGTATGGCTTCGGTAACCCTGTAGATGCGGTTTATACCCTTTATCCGTATATTCGCAGTATGCATATTAAGGACGGTATGCCGCCGCAAAACTCAAAGGAATTAGGTAAAGAAACCGAATTTGGCGAGGGATTTGTTGATTTTAAAAGGGTGTTTGCTCTTTTAAATGAGTATGGTTTTACAGGTCCGTATATTATAGAACGGGAAATTTCTGACCGGAATACTGCCAATATGATAATTGATACATTAAAGAAGATAAAAGCAATGATATAAAAAAATACCTGACAGTTTTAAACTGTCAGGTATTTAATTTTTTACTAACCTAAAATTACCATTTCAATCAGTCCTATCGAAGGTCTGCCCTCGGCTATTATCTCTACTATAATTCTGTTATAGCTTTCGGTTTTTTCACCTGCGGTAATCACATAGTCTACATCAGCCGCACCAATTAAATTGTTGTGGGCACTTAGATGCTGTAAATAAACGCTCTTGTCACCGCTTACCGTAAAGCCCTCGGGTGTTATAAAGCGTACCGAAAGGTTGTGCGGTATACCAAAGCGGTTGTTAAAGTGAATATGCACGTTAAGGCTTTCTTCAGGATGTAAACGTGGGAATTTATCATAAGAAACAGTAGCGTCAGCAAAGCCTAAATTTACATCAAATGAGTATTCAGAGCGGTTTGCAAGTGCTTTAGCTACATCCTGCTTATCAAGTGAGCTTAAAAGCTTTTCATCAATAACGGTAGGCTTGTCGCTTACGGTCAAATCAAGCTTTTTGGCACAGGCTACAACGGGTATCAGCTTCATAACACGGTCTGTAAGCTCGGTGCAGGTTTTAGGAATATCGTATCTTGTACCCTTATCAATTGATAAGGTGATTATCTTGTCGCCGATATACTCACTCCAGTCTTCAGGAATGTTCTTTTTACCGTTTATAATACCGAGTGTCGCTCCTACTGTACCTGCGGTACAATCTGTATCATCACCACAGTTAATGGCATAAAGCATAGACTTTTTAAAATCGCCCTCGCCGTATAAAATACCAAGAATTGCAAAAGCAACATTTGCAGGAGCCTCAAACCAACCCAAATCAGCGGAGTCCTCAACAATTAAATTTCTTACGGTTTTCCAGTCAAGTCCCTCGTCATAGGATTTAAGTAAAAGCTTAATTGACCTTGCTACACGGCAATTCTCCGGAATTTTAGAAAGACCGATATTTATAAGCTTGCGAATGTCACTTTCAACAAATGCCGCACTTTGTAAAGCGGCAGTGAAAATTGCAGCAAAAGTACCTTCGCCCATACCGTGGTCAACACAACCGTCTAAAAATGCATATTTTATAGCAGTGTCAGGGTTTCCAGGTGCTAAACAAGCCCAGATTTCGGTACGAATCCAAGCACCGTTTGAGTCCTTCCAGTCGTTGTTACAGCTACCACAAAGCGGTGGCTGTAGACCTATACGAAGATTACTCTTGCTAATTCCGTATTCATTCCAATGCGGTCCTATAAAAGAAATCCAATATTCAGCAAGATCTAATGCAGAAATGGTATACGGTCCCATATCCTCCATACAAACAAGCCATACAAGCTGTAAATCAAGGTCATCGTTAGGAAGCGGCTCGCCTTTTTTAGAGGTGTAGCCTGTAACATTTAAAATTTCGTGACTAGCTTCAAAGGGGGCACCCATTGTACCGCCTATATTTTTACCTACCCAACAGCCCTCTATCTTATCTCGTAATTCGGCATAATTAAAATTAGACATATACATATCTCCTTTTATAACTATAGTTCAATGCCATTTAATTCCATATAACGCTTAACCTCGGGTGGATAAATTTCATAAGGGTGAATTCCGTCAAAGGGAATTTCACCGTACATAGCTGCTACAATAGCCTCCATAGTATATGAACTATGGTTATAAGCGTTTATAAAAGAGGGGAATGCGGCATAGAAATCGTAATACATAAAGGGTGAGCCTAAACCTAAACCTACCGATTTTTCAGCTCCTGCAACAAGTGCTTGGTGGAATACATTTATTTCTTCACCTCTAAAGGTCGGAAGACCTCCACCTGCACGCATTATGTGACCCGCATAAATAATTAAATCGTTTTTGGCATCAATATCTCTTATTTCATCCCAGGATATATAGTCCTTAAGGCCTCGTTGAATATGTACATTGGCTCCACGCTTTTCGAAAGCTTCTTTAAGGTAGCAAAGATTTTCGTACGGTGGGTCAGCATAGCCTGTGTATATAACAGCAACATTTTTGATGCTATCCGCTTTAAGTGGGAATAGCTTGTTTCTGTCGCACACCAATGTTACAGCCTTTTCTGCTACCTTTTTGTTAAAGGCTTCGGTACGGCGAACGCAGTCTTGGAATTCGGCGTCATTTTCGTTTGCAATCTCATAATCGTCATCAAACAGACCGAACTTTTCTTTTAAGTCGAGTACACGTCTACAAGCGTCATCAATACGACTTTCGGGTATCTCTCCGCTTAAAACGGCTTCCTCAATAGCCTCAAAATATCCGTCACGGACAGCCAATACAACATCATTACCGGCTTTAATAGCTTCAACATATACACGGTTTAAATCGCCGCCAAACATAGCAAGCAGACTCTTCATAGTTATTCCGTCGGTAATTGTTACACCCTTAAAGCCCATTTCACCCTTTAAAAGCTCGGTAATAACTTTATATGAAACCGATGCAGGACGGTACTGACCATTAACCTTGCTATTATCATAAGCAGGGAACGCGGTATGAGCTATCATAATCGAATCAACACCCGCGTCAATCATTTTTTGGAACATAGCACCGCGTTCTGTCTTCCATTCATCGTAGGGGAGAACCATCATGTTAAGCGCGGTGTGTGAGTCACGGTATTCAATTGGATCTGATCCGGGGAAATGCTTTGCTGTAGCAGCACATCCCTTTGACTGAATACCTTTCATATCTGCAATGGCCATACGAATGAGCCTTTCGGGGTCATCAGAATATCTGCGTCCAAGACAAATAGAGCTCATTCTGTTAGGCAAATCGACTTCAGGCGACCAAAGCCAGTTTGTTGCTACAAACTTTAAATGCTCTGCACGTAACACTCCTGCTTCAAAAGCGATTTCTTCGGAATCGGTAGCACCCATTGTAACGGGGTCCATAATATACGGGAACTCGCTAAAGCTGTTCAAAATTCCGTTTGTAGAATCCATAGCAGCCATTACAGGCACCTTTAGCTTTTTATTCATATCTTTAACAAACTCAACCCATTTTTTACGGTTTGTAACCTCTTCGCCTGCAACATCGTCCATATTGATAACACCCATCTCAATGTTGCCGAGTGACCAAATAAAACCGTAAGGGTATTTTTCAAGGTCAAGCAAATTAGTGTTCATAGCTCTGCCAAGAGCGGTTTGTCCAATTTTTTCGCGCAATGTAAGCTCGCTAAGTTGTGGCTTTTTCATAAAGACATTCTCCTCATCGATTGCTTTACTTTTTTCTGAAAAAAGCAAAATTTTTTAATTTTGCTTTTATACGTCCATAATAACAGAAAGCAATATAGAAAGTAAATATCATTATTTAACATTTTTTTTGTTATTTTTTGATTTTAAGCATAGAAATGAGTGGTGGTAATGTTGTGTTGCGAAGGGAAAAAGGGATAAAACACAATAAAAACTGTGGTCAAAAAATCCTCCCCGAAAACGATGCTCGCATCACTTCGGGGAGTTCTTGTTTGTGGCATTTTAACTTGGAAAAAGAGATTCGTCAAGTACAAAACATCATGAATAGTTAACTATGTATGCTATAGTAAAGCTCAAAATTTTCTGTTGAACGGTTTGAATATTGTTCCCGTAAGACAGCAAAATCTCTATTGAGAATATCTATGAGTGCTTTATCAATATCCAAAAAATCAATGTTCAATGTGCTATATATATCGTAAAAAATAGTTGTTATAACGTGATAAAGCATAATTGATATTTCAAAATATTGTAAAAGAGGATATCGTACGTGAACTGCGCTTCCGTGAGTGTATCCATGACACATTTTATATAGCGATTTTATATGATTTAATATACTGTATTGCTTATCATCTGTCTCAGCCATTAAATAATCCATTATTCCGTATATTGAGTATCTGTTAGTAGCTTTTGTATCATAGTTTTTTATGTTGTCAAGCCAACCATAGTGAAGATAATCTACCTTGCTTTTTGATGACAAAAGAATTCTTTTATCAAAAAGTTCTATGAATTCATCGGGATATTTTTGACTACAGCAAGACTGTTCAATTTCAAAATTGTAGAAGCGATGGTAATCTTTATAGTTTTCGGGGTGCTTTTTGAGGATGAGAACTTTTAAATATTGTTCAATCATTCCACGGCATAGGGGATAAGCATTACTTAAAAAATTATTCTCCATAAGAGTTAATGAAGATAAAGCGTTATTAAGTATATCACCATATTCAACAAATAGAGGTGCAGTATTTTCATGTATTAAACATATAGAGCGCATGCACATTACAAACAACTCATAAGGAACAGGAAAATATAAAAACTCATCACCTAAAAGTAATTGTTTTCTTCTAAAAAATGCACTTCCAAATTGTCTAATCCGTATTTTCTCAATAACTTCATTAACTAATTGTTCTTGATAGAAATTGTTTCGTTGATTATCTCGAATTTCCTGTTTAGAAAGGAATATAGAGTGATGGCTATGCACACCGACAATTATTCTGCAAATATCATACTCAGGTGTTTCGTTAGTTCCTGTTACAATTTTTTTATTGTCAAATCGCAAAGGATAATAAATAAATTGTTCAAGTGCAAGTTTATTCACAACTTCACTTTTGATTTTAATTAAAAAGCTGCCGTTGATTTTATTTTTGAAAAGTTCTTTTATGGTTTTGTTGTTTTCGTCTGAAATTGATTTAGCGAATTTTATAGGGTCAACATTTAGATTGGATAATTGATTCATAAGCTATCTCCATTTATATAATAAATTTATTATAACATAATTTTCAAACTATCACAACAGCATATCAAAATTTGATACGCAGCAAACAAAGAATAAGGGATTGAGAAATGCGGGTGAAAATGTTATACTATTTAACGAGGTGCAAATACTATGAAAAGAGTTAAAGGATTGATTATAATGCTTATAATTTCACTTTCATTATTTGGATTAACCGCTTGTCAGGACGGTGGAAATAATGTCACTTATGAGCAGATTACACCTCAAGAAGCCAAAGAGATTATGAATATCGAAACGGATTATATTATCATAGATGTCCGTACCCAAGAAGAATTCGCCGAGGGACATATTGAAAATGCGATATTAATTCCCGAATATGAAATTAAAGGCAGAGCAGAAAAAGAACTGCCCGATAAAGATGCTTTAATACTCGTTTATTGCCGAAGCGGAAGACGAAGCAAAATTGCATCCGAAGAACTTGTAAACTTAGGCTACACAAACGTTAAAGAATTCGGCGGTATTATCGATTGGCCGTATGAAACAGTGAGGTAATTATGAAAGACGAATGTTTGATTTGTGGTGCACCGCTTAGATATTTAGAAATTGATGAGCCAATGGAATGTGCCGTCTGCCACAAAAAAGAAAATAGCAAAACCGTTTGCGAAAACGGTCACTATGTATGCAACGAGTGTCATACTGTGGGAATGGACCGTATTATCGGCGTGTGTCTTGCCGAAACTTCGAAAAATCCTATCGAGATTATTAGGAAACTGATGGCTTTGCCGTTTTGCCATATGCACGGCCCCGAACATCACATTATGGTCGGCTCGGCGCTTCTGACCGCTTATAAAAACGCAGGCGGTGAAATTGATCTACATAAAGCACTTATAGAAATGCAGTCTCGCGGTAAAAAAGTACCAGGCGGCGCTTGCGGATTTTGGGGAGCTTGCGGTGCAGGTGTGAGTACGGGAATGTTTGTGTCAATCGTTACAGGCTCGACACCGCTTGGTAATGAGGCGTGGGGACTTTCAAATAAAATGACCTCCTCTGCTCTCGGCGCAATTGGTAAAGTCGGCGGTCCGCGTTGCTGTAAGCGCGATTCTTACCTTGCCATAACTGGGGCAGTAAAGTTTGCAAAAACACATCTGGGTGTAGAAATGGAACTCGGCGAAATTAAGTGTATTCATTCTAAGTTAAACAATCAATGTATCGGCGAGAGGTGTCCGTTTAAATGAAAACTAAAATAGCATTTATCTGCGTGCATAATTCTTGCCGCAGTCAGATTGCCGAGGCATTAGGCAGACACTTTGCAAGCGATAATTACGACTTTTATTCTGCAGGAACTGAAACCAAATCGCAAATTAACCAAGATGCTGTTAGACTGATTAAAGAGCTTTATGGCATTGATATGGAAAAATTACAGTACAGCAAAACCTTTGATAAAATCCCCACACCCGATATTGCAATATCTATGGGTTGTGATGTAGGCTGTCCGTTTATTGGCGGAGCCTTTGACGATAACTGGGGCTTGCCAGACCCGACAGGACAGAGCGATGAAGTTTTTATTAATGTAATTAAACAAATTGAAGAAAAAATCAAGAATTTATAGTGAGGTAATTTTTATGCGTAAAGATTTTGGAGTTAAAACTCAGGTATATCCTATGCCCGTATTTATTGTTGCGGCTTACGATAAGGACGGTAACCCAAACTGTATGAACGCGGCTTGGGGCGGAATTTATGATACAAATCAGATTATGGTTTGCCTTGCAGACGACCACAAGACCACTAAAAACATTATTGAGAGTGGTGCTTTTACGGTAAGCATTGCCGATGCAAAGCATGTGATTGAGGCAGACTATGTCGGCATTGTTTCGGGCAACAACGTTCCCGATAAAATGGTAAAAGCAGGTCTTACCACCGTAAAATCTGCTTTCGTGAACGCACCTATTATTAACGAATTTCCAATGACCATTGAGTGTAAACTCTTAAAATTCAATGAGGACGGCATCTGCATCGGAAAGATTGTAAATGTGAGCGCAGATGAGTCGGTATTGGGTGCTGACGGACAAATCGACCCCGAAAAGTTGCAGGCTATCACTTACGACCCTGTGCATCATACCTATATCAAACTCGGCGAAAAGGTCGGTAATGCCTTTGCTGACGGAAAGAAGTTAATATAATATGGAATTATCAAAATTTTTTAGAAGCGTATTAGAGCAAGATACCGCACCCGTTGTTATTTGCGATTTAGAGCATACAGTTATTTATATGAACCCTGCCTCGATTTCGCGTTATCACACCGACCTTACAGGCAAAAGCCTAAAGGCTTGCCACAATGCTGATTCTAATGCCAAAATTGACCGCGTAGTCGCTTGGTTTGCTGAGAGTAAGGATAATAACATAGTTTTCACTTCGCGCAACGATAAGGAAAATAAAGACGTTTATATGGTCGCTCTGCGTGACGACAGCGGTACACTTATCGGCTACTACGAAAAGCACGAATATCGAAATAAAGAAACTGCAGAACTTTATAAAATGGAGAAATAAAATGAACAGACCATACATAATCTGCCATATGGTAACCTCAATTGACGGCAAGGTTACAGGCAAATTTTTGAGCAACCCTGCTTGTGAAAAGGCGACTGAAATATATTACGACATTAACCGCAATACAAAATCAAACGGTTTTATTTGCGGTAGAGTTACAATGGAGAGCAGTTTCACGGGCGGTTGGTATCCCGACCTTTCAAAGTACAAGCCTGTTAAACCTGACCCTGTGCATATGGATTTTATGCTCGACGAGGAATATATGTCGGGCTTTTATGCTATTGCCTTTGATACAAACGGTAAACTCGGTTGGAAATCTAATAGAATTATCGACCCTGACGGCGACCCAGGATATGACGGCGCGCAAATTATTGAGGTGTTATCCGAAAATGTTGACGAGCGATACCTCGGCTACCTTGAAGAAATGGAAATACCCTACATATTCGCGGGCGAAGATAAAATTGATGTTGAACTCGCACTATTTAAACTCAAAAATATAGTAGGAATTGATACCTTGTTATTAGAGGGCGGAAGCATTATAAACGGCGCATTTCAGCGTGCAAATGTAATCGATGAACTAAGCCTTGTTGTAGCGCCCGTTGTCGCAGACAAAAACGATAAACCCCTCTTTATGGACAGCACCGTTCAGGATTTTGAACTCACCAATTCCTATGTTAAAGATGGAGTGTTAGTGATGAATTATAAAAAGAGTTACGATTTAGAAGTAAAACAACGCTTCGGCGAAACAGAAGCCTATAAAGAACATGCAGAAAAAACCGCAAACTACACCGCAGATAAATGGCAAGAGGTAACTGATGGCTTAATGTCAGTCTTCGCCAAATTTGCCGAGTGTATGAATAACGGATACACCGCCGACTCTGTTGAGGCACAGGCAATAGTAATTGAACTGCAAGACTATATTACCGAGAATTACTACACTTGCACAAATGAAATTCTAGCAGGCCTCGGTCAAATGTATGTTGCCGATGAACGCTTCAAAAACAATATTGATAAGCACGCTAGCGGTACAGCAGAGTTCATTAGCAAGGCAATAGAAATATACTGTAAATAAAAAACTCCAAACTCAACCTAAAGGTAGAATTTGGAGTTTTGGCACTAGTGTTCATAATCAACCTTAAACGCGAGGCAGAGATTATAAAAAAGAAGAGCCTCAACTACGCGAAATGCGTGTCGAGGCTCTCGACTGGTCGAGGTGACAGGACTCGAACCTGCGGCATCTAGTTCCCAAATATATAATAGAACTTTTTTCAGGGCATTTCAGGCACTTTGTAGCACTTTCGTCTGGAAATCACTTGCTCTTTGAGCCTCTTGTTTCTACGGTGTCTATGGGCTCGT
>CAYXID010000048.1:0-11805 GCA_964465535.1 uncultured Ruminococcus sp. | reverse complement strand
AAGCTTGCTCGTCTTGAGGGTATAATCCCTGCCATTGAGAGTGCCCATGCAGTAGCCTTTGGTATGAAGCTTGCAAAAACTATGGACCATGGTTCTATCCTTATTAACCTTTCAGGCAGAGGCGATAAGGATATGGACTATGTAATCGAAAATTACGGTATTAGATAATTTATCGGCTTTAGGTTAGAATAATAGTGTGGCGAATTTTTCGCCACACTAAATCTTTTTTATTCAAAGGTGATAGTATGGTTATAGATTTTCATACGCACGCATTTCCCGATGCGATAGCCGAGCGTGCTATAGCCTCCTTAGTTGCGGGTAGCGGCGGTAAATATTTGCCCTGCAGCAACGGTACACTCTCAGGTCTTAAAAATAATATGGAGAAATTCGGTGTTGATATTTCGGTGGTTCAGCCCGTAATTACAAAGGCTTCTCAACTAAATACCCTCAATAATTGGGCAAGGGATATATGCTGTGAAAACATAATATCTTTTGGAGGAATTTATCCTCATACAGAGGATTATAAAGCGGATATTGATTTTGTAGTATCACTAGGGCTAAAGGGACTTAAATTTCACCCCGAATATCAGAATTTTGAGGTTTACTCAAAGGAAATGCTAAAAATTTATGATTATGCCTTAAATAAAGGACTTATACTTCTTTTCCACGCAGGCTTTGACCCCGCTTACAAGCCACCCTTTAAAAGTTGCCCTAAGGATTTTGCTAAGATTTCAAAGGAAATGGGCGGCGGAAAAATAGTTGCGGCGCATTTAGGCGGTCAGCAACAATGGGACGAGGTTGCAGAGCACCTTGCAGGCAGTGATATTTATCTTGATACCTCAATGGGATTTAAGTATTATACAAAGGAACAATTCTTAAAAATCCTCGAAATTCACGGTGCAGATAAAATTCTTTTCGGCTCGGATTCACCTTGGAGTAGGGCAGATGAGGAGATAAAGACTATAAAAGCTTTACCAATATCCGATGAAGATAAGGAAAAAATACTCTATAAAAACGCAAAAAAGTTATTAGGGATATAAAAAACGGCTGACCTTAAAGTCAGCCGTTTAATCTTTGCTTATTTATTCAAATGTAACATTTATATCTTTTCTTGCAATGCAAACCCAAGAAGAACCTGTGTTTACAGTAAGGCTTGTCCCATCTGTATTGGTGAACTTGATGGGCGCAGTACTTGAAGCCTTTGACCATTTGATAGGGGTGTAGGTTCCGTTTACTATGTAATAACCGTCACCGCCCTTAAGACTTACATTGCGGTGATCTCCGTCTGAATAGTTGGAAATATTAGTAAGTAAAACGAAAATGTTTTTAAACTGTGTGGGGTTGCCTGATACATAGTCTTTTAAAACTGTGCCATTGAAAAGTCTTGTATACTTTCCTGTATTAGCATCGTAGTTAAATCCTGTTTTATAAGAGTCAGAGAAGGGAACTGCTAGCTTTGTACAGGTGCCGCCGCTAAGGGTGATACTCTCCTCGGGGTCTGCAAAGTTCTGCCAAGCGGGACGCTCTTTCAATTTCTTATTCTTCATAAAGCAAGAATAAATGCTCTTTCCCTCTGCATACAAGGTGTGCTCATAGGCTAGACCGTTTTGTATACGCTTTGCACAGTTATTTGTGTCGGCGGTGTAGTGTTCAATATCCTTAAGGTGTGGTCCGCAGTATTTTGAGTCTTGTCCATGATGAATATAAACTGCATTGTGACCTAAGGCTAAATCAACATATACATATCTTGCCGAACGAATAGAACCTATTCTTCCTGCACTCTCAATATCTTGATAAACCGCCATTAAACGAGTAATACCGCCTTCAACTTCGGTTTCGTAAACTATATCGGCATTCTCAAGACCTGTTTGTATTTTTTGAGCAAAGTTTATATTGTTTATCATAACCGCAACGGGTTGACGCTTGGATACTTCGAGACTTAAATCAACTTCACCTGTGAGTGAATTCATATAATATGTAGGCTTGGACTCTGGCTTGCTCTCTGTACTACTGCTTGAAAGCACGGGCTTGTCGGTAGTAGTCTTACCGCAAGCGGTTAATGATATTATAAAAATTAAAGATAAAAGTATAGCTGCTATTTTTTTTAGCATAGAAAGTCCTCCTACGATTATTACTAATCTATTATACTACGAAACTCCTATTATTTCAATACGATATTCATAAAAAAATATATTATTAACTCTTTACAGAGACTCTAAAAATTGGTATAATTATACGGTAAAATCTTGAAAGGAAGTTTCGTATGAAAAGTTTAGTATTACTCTGTGATGGTATGGCGGACATCCCCTTTGCAGAGCTTGATAATAAAACACCTATGCAGTGCGCTAAAAAGCCACTTATCGATAGCTTGGCTTTAGTTTCTGAGGTTGGTATGTGCAGAACTGTTGCGGCAGGCTTAAAGCCCGGCAGTGATGTGGCTAACCTTTCGGTTATGGGTTATGACCCTACCGTTTCCTATACAGGCCGCTCGCCATTAGAGGCGGCGTCTATCGGTATTGATTTAAAGGATACCGATGTAACTTTACGATGCAACCTTGTAACTTTATCCGATGAGGAAAATTACGAGGATAAAACGATGGTTGATTACTGTGCGGGTGATATTTCTACCGAGGAAGCCGCCGAAATTATTAAAACCGTTGAAGAAAAGCTCGGCAACGAGATTTATAAGTTTTATAGTGGGGTAAGCTACCGCCATTGTCTTGTAGTTTCAAACGGTACTACCGATTTAGGTGAAATGACACCGCCCCACGATATAAGCGGCAGAGTCGTTGGTGAGTATTTGAGCAAAAGCTCTAATGCAGCGCCACTTATTGACCTTATGAAGAAAAGCTATGATATCCTCATAAATCACCCTGTAAATGTAAGCCGAATGGAAAAGGGACTTCGTCCTGCAAACTCTATTTGGCTTTGGGGAGAGGGTACCCGTCCTCAGATGGAGGATTTTTATAAGCTGTACGGCGCTCGGGGCTGTGTTGTAAGTGCGGTTGACCTGCTTAAAGGTATCGGTAAATGCGCTAATATGGAAACCCCCGAGGTTGAGGGCAGTACGGGTTATCTTGATACAAATTTCGAGGGTAAAGCGGCTGCTGCAGTTGATGCGTTTAAGAGAGGGCTTGACTTTGTTTATCTTCACTTTGAAGCACCCGACGAGTGCGGTCACAGAGGAGAGGCAAAAAACAAGGTTTTGGCTATTGAGGAAATTGAAAACCGCGCATTTAAACCGATTTTTGAATATTTAAAGTCTTGCGGTGAGGATTTCCGCATACTCATAATGCCTGACCATCCAACCCCGCTTTGCACAAAAACCCATTCTTCAGAGCCTGTACCGTATCTGATTTATGACAGTAAAACCGAAAAGACGGGTGTTAGCTCATTTACAGAGGAAAATGCCGCTAAAACGGGTATCTTTGTTGAGCACGGCCCCGATATGATACATAAATTGCTCGGGTGATAATTAATGGCAAGAAAAAGAATAAAACTTAAAGACCGCAAGCTTCCTGACTATACAAGAGGCGAGGAAATTTTTAATATGGTCTCCCATATAGTAGGGGGAGGCTTCGGTGTTATAGCCCTTGCAACCTGTGTTATAAAGTCCTTTTTAAATCATAGTGCATACCAAATTGTAAGCTCATTTATATTCGGCTTTTCTATGATTATACTTTATACAATGTCAAGCGTTTATCACGGACTTATTCCCGAAACCGCCAAAAAGGTAATGCAGATTATAGACCATTGCAGTATCTTTATACTGATTGCGGGCACCTATACACCTATTATGCTTTGCTGTATAAGACCTGAAAAACCTTTTTTAGCTTGGACTATATTCGGTGTTGTGTGGGGCGTTTCGGCTCTCGGTATTACCCTCAATGCAATCGACCTTAAAAAGTATAATGTTTTTTCGGTTATCAGTTATTTAGTGCTCGGTTGGTGTATTGTAATTCCGGGTAAAACGGCAATTTCTATAATTCCAAAGGGCGGATTTATATTTTTGCTTTTAGGCGGTGTGTCCTATACAATCGGCGCCGTGCTTTATGGGATAGCGGGCGCTAAGGTGCATAGATATATGCATTCGGTTTTTCATATTTTTGTGGTTATAGGAAGTATATTACACTATCTTTGTATTTTCTTTTACATTTTAGTTTAAAAAATGCTTGACAAATCGTAAACTATCGTATATAATCGTCTAGTAATCCAAAGACAGTAGGTAACCTTTATGGTTGTAAGCATGGCGCCTACCGAGGTGAGCATAAATACATTTTTGATTGTACTTTTATGTCCATTCTCTGTCCGAGGATGGACATTTTTGATTTTTTTCGGAGGTGAAAAAATGCCGAACGCTAAGGTTTTAGAGCAAAAGCAGCAAATCGTTGCTGAACTTTCCGAGAAGCTTAATGCCGCAGTTACAGGTGTTATCGTTGACTATACTGGTACTAACGTTGCTGATGATACAAAGCTTCGTAAGGAACTCCGTGAGAACGGTGTAGACTACTTCGTAGTTAAGAACACTCTTCTCGCACGTGCTATTGAGGGTACTGACCTTGAGGGAATGAAGGAAGTTCTTGAGGGAACAACCGCTATCGCCCTTTCTAATGAGGACTATACCGCTGCTGCACGTATTCTCTGCAAATTTGCAGAAACACACGAAAAATTTGTAGTAAAATCAGGCTTCCTTGATGGTAAGGTTGTTGACGTTGCTACTATTGAAAGCCTTGCAAAGCTTCCCACCAAAGAAGTTCTCTTGGCTACAGTACTCAGCGCATTCCAGGCTCCCATCGCCGCATTCGCAAGAGCTGTTCAAGCTATTGTTGATAAAGATGGCTCTGCAGAAGCTGCAGAATAATAAATTTTAAAAACTAAACTAAAAAAATATTAAATGGAGGAAAATTAAAATGGCATCTGAGAAAATTACAGCTATGATTGAAGAGTTAAAAACTCTTACCGTTCTTGAGCTTTCTGAGCTCGTTAAAGCAGTAGAGGAGGAGTTCGGTGTATCCGCAGCAGCTGCTGTTGCTGTTGCAGCACCCGCAGCAGGTGCTGCTGCCGCTGCTGAAGAGCAGTCTGAATTCGACGTAATCCTTGCTAACGCAGGCGCAGAGAAGATTAAGGTTATTAAGGTTGTTCGTGAGATTACCGGTCTTGGCCTTGCTGACGCAAAGGCACTTGTTGACGGTGCTCCTAAGACCCTTAAGGAAGCTGCTTCTAAGGAAGACGCTGAAGCTATCAAGGCTAAGCTCGCTGAAGTTGGCGCTACTGTTGAATTAAAGTAATTTAAATTCAAAAACAAAATTACCCGTAAGGAAATTTCCTTACGGGTAATTTTTTTGCATATTTTTTCAACTAATTGCCAAAATACTAAGGGTGATTTTATGGGAATTCGTACCGATTTAGTACTTGAAGAAAAGGAAAGTCGAGGAGAAATTGAGGGTGCTCGTTTTGAAAACAGAGATTACGGAGAAATTTCTGTTTCTTTTACCGAAATTATAAGCGACACCGCCGCTAGAAAGCTTTCAAAACCGAAAGGCAGATATATAACAGTTGAATTTGATAGCATTGAAAAGCTTGCAGATTATGATGAGCTTACAACGGGTATTGTGAATTCTGTTAAAAAGCTTTTGCCTGAAGGTACCGATGATATCTTACTTGTAGGGCTTGGAAACAGTGATATAACCCCCGATGCATTAGGTCCGCTTGTTATGAATAAAATACTAGCTACTCGCCATATAAGTAGAAGCCTTGCAAATTCTATAGGTCTTAAGGGTCTCAAAAAAGTTTCGGTTTTAACACCCGGAGTGCTCGGCAAAACGGGTATTGAAACCGCAGAAATAATTATGGCTACAGTAGAAAAAATCAAACCCTCGGCAGTTATAACGGTGGATGCCTTAGCCGCCCGAAAGCCGCATAGACTTTGTAACACAGTACAGCTCACTGATACAGGCATATCACCGGGCTCGGGTGTTAACAATTCGAGAAAAGAAATAAGCCAAAAAACCTTGGGAGTGCCTGTTATTTCTATAGGTATACCTACCGTTGTTGATATTTCAAAATATAAATTCGGAGTATACGAGGAATGTAAGTTTTCAGGCAAAGAAAATATGATAGTAACCCCTAAAGATATAGATAATCTTATAACAAAATCGTCTCTTCTTCTAGCTTCTGCACTTAATATCTTCTTGCAACCCAATATTGATGAAAATATCCTTTTAAATTTGATTTAGCGGTATAAAGAAGTTTAACAAAGCATAAAATATATCGGTAAAGGAAAAAGGAGGGAATTTTATGGGCGGAAAATCAGGTGTTATAAGAAGCATAGCGGTTCTGCTGATTTCTGCTATTATGATATCCCTTTTATCCTTTGAGGTGCTTTTTAACAGTAATGGAGAAGACTTTCCTTTTGTTTCGGCATCGCTGAATATCGAAGAAAACATTCAGCCGCAGTCAAGCTCACAAAAGCCCTCTGAAAGTGCGTCGTCGGTACAAAGTAATGTGAGCAGTAATAATACTGCATCAAAAGAGGTATCTGCTAGTGCT
This sequence comes from uncultured Ruminococcus sp., assembly GCA_964465535.1. Classification (GTDB taxonomy): domain Bacteria; phylum Bacillota; class Clostridia; order Oscillospirales; family Acutalibacteraceae; genus UBA737. Next base: position 5,256 of record CAYXID010000048.1, on the reverse strand, counting down.
GATGCCAAAGGAAAAATACTAGAGCAATTTATATCGCCAAATTCTGCATCCCTTTCCTATAATAATGTCTACCTTAAAAACAGTACAGGACTTAATATAGATATAAAATCACTTTTAAAAAGTGATTTGGGCTTTAAACTAAAAAGCAACAGTCAGCCTCAGGTACTTATAATGCATACCCATACAACAGAGTCCTTTATGCTTGAAGACAGAAATTATTATACAGGCAGCGACTTGTCAAGAAGAACTAATGAAAAACAGAATATGGTAGCTCTCGGCGATATAGTAGCGAAAAAACTGAACTCGGCGGGAATAAAAACCATTCACGATAAAACAAAGCACGACTATCCCGCCTACAACGGAAGCTATACAAGGGCGGCAGATACTATATGCTCATATCTTAAAAAATATCCGAGCATAAAAATTGTAATCGATATGCACAGAGATGCTATATCATCGGGTAAAAGCGACAAGGTAAAGCTCTGTGCCGATATAAACGGAAAGACGGCGGCTCAGGTTATGCTTGTAATGGGAAGTCAAAGCGGAACGGTTAAAAATTTTCCTAAATGGAAGGAAAATTTAAAGCTTGCCCTTAAAATTCAGCAGACATTCGAGGTTATGTATCCAACACTTGCCCGTCCGCTTAGCTTAACCTCAAAAAATTATAATGAAAGTCTTACAACGGGTTCGATACTTCTCGAAATGGGAACCGATGCCAACACATTAGAGGAAGCAAAATATTCTGCAGAACTTGTAGGAAACGCACTTGTCAGCGTATTTAATACTTTAAAATGAGGGATTTAGATGAAAGGAAAAATCAAGGTTTTTTTAAGAACAACGGCTATAAGCTCGGTTATTTTGCTTTCGGTAGTTTTCGGAAGTATAGGGGTATGCAAGGCCTATGAAAACATAAGACTTGTGGGATTTGGCGAATATAAAAATGCGATTGAAATATCGAAAACGGGAATTCGGGTCTTGGATTTTGAGATAAATTTAGATTAAGGAGTAAAAAATGGCGGTAGGAAGTAAAGATTATGAAAATGTAAAGTTTAATACCTCTCTTGAGGCGAATCTCATTACTTTCAGAAATATATTTAAAAAAGATGCCATTATGCGTACAAAAAGCATACTCTCTTTTGATAGGGAGTATGCAATTATTTATATGGACGGTATGGTAAATGTAGCTATGCTTAATGATTCGGTGGTAAGACCTCTTGTTACAGTAAAGCCGAATTTTGCAGATAATATAGCAGAAGCAATATCAGCTCAGGTGCTTTTTGCCTCAGAGGTAAAGAGAACGGACAAGCTCTCTGATGCCCTGCAGTCATTACTTTACGGCGATACATTACTGCTTATAGACGGCTCTTGCGAAATTCTTATCGTAAATACTAAGGGTTGGCGCACAAGGGGAATAAGTGAGCCTACAGATGAGCGTGTTTTACAAGGTCCAAGAGAGGGCTTTGACGAAGCCGCACTTTTGAATATAGCAATGATAAGAAGAAAGCTTTTAACACCCGATTTTTGCGTTGAAATGCAAAGAATAGGGCGCAGAACCGATACAATTGTTTTTATCTGCTATCTTGATACGCTTGTAAGCTCTAAAATGTTAAAACTGCTAAAAAAACGGCTATCGAAAATTGATATGGACGGTATTTTAGATACAAATTATATTGTAGAGCAAATAAGGGACAACCCCTTTTCAATTTTTAAAACTACAGGCTCAACCGAGCGCCCCGATATAGCGGCGGCAGCAATATTAGAGGGCAGAATAGCCTTAGTTGTTGACGGCACACCCGTAGTTATGACCTTGCCGTATCTTTTCAGCGAAAACTTTCAGTCAGACGAAGATTATTATCTTAACTTCTTTGTATCGTCGGTAGGAAGACTACTTCGGTATTTATGCTTTTTTCTCTCCTTTTCAGTGCCTGCAGTTTTTATATCACTTATAACCTTTAACAGAGAGCTTCTGCCTACAGAGTTTGCAATATCAATAGCGCAGCTAAGGGGCGGAGTGCCTTTTGCCTCTGTTTTTGAATGTATAATTCTAATTCTTATTTTTGAAATTTTAAAGGAAACGGGGCTTAGAATGCCGCAAGGCTCAGGTCATGCTTTAAGCATTGTAGGCGGACTTGTAATAGGTCAGGCGGCGGTAGAGGCGAAGATAGTAAGCGCACCGATGCTGATTGCGGTGGCTTTCAGTGGTATTTGCAGTCTTATGGTACCGCGAATAAAGGGTGCAGTTTTTTATCTTAGAATAGGCTTTGCGGTACTGTCTTCAATTTTCGGATTTTTGGGATTTTTTATGGGGCTTACCCTATTGCTCGGCGAGATTTTTTCACTAAAATCCTTCGGCGTAGACGAAACGGAGGCGCTAAAGCATATTAAAAAGCAAAATTTCAAGGATGTATTTACAAGGGCGCCTTGGCCGTTTATGCTCACCCGACCTATTTTTAATTTTAATAAAGTAAGAATGGAAAGGCAGAACAAAAAATGAAGAAAGGTATATTCTTGATTTTTAGTATACTTTTTTTAGCTTTTTTAAGTGGATGTGACGCAAGCCGAGAGAGTGATATGGAATATATGGTGAGCGCAATCGGTTTTGAGGAAGAGGGAGAAACCCTTACTGTCTTTGCCGAAATAATTGCCGTAAACGCTCAGGAAAAGAACGAAAATGTAAAGAGAATTGTTGTAAACGGTGAGGGGAAGAATATAAAGGATGCCGTAAAAACACTCCATAAATCCCTTACTAAACCTCTTTTCTTAAATCATTGTGCCGTACTTTTGGTATCAGATAATCTGTCAAAGGAGCGCCTTTTAGAAATTACCGATTTTGCTCTTGATAATCCCGATATAACAAAGTCTATAGAGGTTTTTGCAGTTAGTGATATAGAGGCTCTTTTAGATTTGGAAACTACTTCGGCAATTGCTATCGGGTACGAGCTGCCTACCACCCTTAAGCAGTGGGAAAAGTATATAAAAAAAGAATACCCTAACAGTTTTTATAAGATAAAAGCTAAAATCAAGGAAAAAAGGGAAGATGTCAGCGTCCCTTATATAACGGTAGAAGAAAAGGGATATTCGATTAATGAAAAGGAACGCATAATTTTTTACAAACCGAAATTAAAGGGTAGTGATGTTTGATGGAAAGAAAAAGATTAAAAGCGGATATTTTTTCGGTTTCTATTCTTTTTTTGCTCGGAGAGAGCGTCTGCAAAATTCCAAATAACTTAAACATTAAATCCTTATCTTTGGTTCTTTTAACTGCCCTTATTTTCTTAATTTTGGTTACCTTTTTTGATAAAAAAATAATAGCTTTTATAAAGCCAAAGCCCTTTTTAAAAATAGCGATTGCAATTTTTTTGTCGCTATATGCATTATATTGTCTGATAGATACAGTAAATTTGTTTTCAAGGGTTTTTAAAAGATTTGCTTTAAATGAGTTTTCTGTCTTGATGATTTCGGTGATTTTCTTGGCACTCGGAATTTATACCGCTTTTAAAGGCTTTAGAGCATACAAAAAAACCGCAACGGTGTTTTTTGCTGTTTCAATCCTTTTTATTGCGATTATAATTATTGTATCATTAGGTGAAATTGATAAAGAAAATTTTAATGATATATTTAAATTGCCTATGAATTTAGACTACAAAATGTTTTTGCAAAGCGGCTTTTCTGTAGGATTTTTACCCCTTTGTTTTTACCTTTTTGATGAAAAAGAGTATAAAAAAAGTATGTATTACGGTGTTTTTTCAGCGGGGATACTGCTGATAGTGTTGGGGTTAATCCCAATACTTATTTTTGGAAGTGTATTCTCATACGCCTTGGATTTTCCGCTTTTTGATGCGGTAGGGGCACTGAGCGTGGGCTCTGTTTTTACAAGAATAGACGCATTTTTATACTTTATTTTGTTTTCAGGCTCACTTATAAAAACAGCTTTGCTGATTTTTGTTCTTATAAGGCTATCAAAATATCTTATTAAGAAAATAAAAAGCCCCGTCTTAAATCAATAAGACGGGGAATTTATATAAAAGGGGCATGATTTCGGTACCTAAAGATAAAACCGTTTTACCGCCAAAATGCAAGGATATCCTTCAATATCGCCCCTGCATTATACTATGCAGAGAAATTAGATTTGTGATTTGTGGATAAAGAGAACACCGAGTGTATTAGGTCCGCAGTGGGAAGAAACAGTGCAACCCGCTCTTGTTAAAAATACCTCTTTGAAGATGCCCGATTCCTTAACTATAGACACAACGGAATCGATAATTTCGGGGTCACAGCCTGAGTGAGTTACAAAAACGCGGTCTGTGATAATATCGTCAGGGTTGCTGAGCTTTTCGCGCACATACTGCTTTAATACCTCGGAATATTTACCTCTGTATTTTTTAGCAACACCCATTTTGCCGTCCTTAACCTGAATACAGGGCTTGAGCTTTAAAAGGTTTGCGCCGAACATTTCAAGCGCTGTACATCTTCCGCCTTTGTGAAGAAAATCAAGGTCGTCAATTACAAAGGAAGCGTCTGTACAGGGTACTAACTCATTAATTTTTGCAACAATTTCTTCAGCGCTAACACCGTCAGCCACCATCTGCGCTGCCGCAAGAACTAAAAGACCTGTACCTGTAGAAAGGTTTTTATTATCGATAACATAAACATTTCCAACCTCTTCCGCGGCAAGGCGGCAGTTATTATATGAAGAAGACATTTCGGAGCTGATACCGAAATGAATAACTGTTTTACCTTCGTCTACAAATGGCTTGAAGAAGTTTATAGCCTCGTCAACATTGATAGCGGCGGTCTTCGGGAAAAGACCTGTTTTCTTCTGATATTCATAAATATCGTCAGGGGTTATATCAACACCGTCGCTGTAGGTTTTTTCGCCTAGTGTAATGCTAAGCGGTATAGTTACAATATTATAGCGTTCTCTAAGCTCAGGGCTAAGGTCAGCCGTACTGTCACTTGTAATTACAATTTTATTAGAATTCATAATTTTCTCCGTTCTGCCGCCTAAAATTATGATACCAATATAGCATAAAAGCGGCGATAAAAATTATTCCGTTTAGTAGTATAACATTTTTCGGCTCTAAAAACAAGATTTTTTAAGAATAAAATTATTATAACCTAAAAAACTTTTTAAAATTAAAATGTAAGAAAATTTCGCAAAAATCTCTTGACAAAACAGCAAAGATAATATAATATATTAGATATGCCGCTGTGGCGGAATAGGCAGACGCAAGGGACTTAAAATCCCTCGGTGGC
>CAYXID010000047.1:2018-11873 GCA_964465535.1 uncultured Ruminococcus sp. | reverse complement strand
AAATGGTAGACAATGTTATCCCCTATATCGGCGGTGAAGAGGAAAAGAGCGAACAGGAGCCTCTTAAGATTTGGGGTAAGGTTGAGGGCGACAAAATCGTTTCTGCCGTTTCTCCCAAATTTACTGCACAGTGCCTTCGTGTTCCCGTTTCTGACGGTCACATGGCAGCAGTTTTCGTAACCTTTAAGAATAAGCCTTCTAAAGAAGAAATTATTGATACTTGGAAGAATTTCTCGGGTGTTCCACAGGAATTAGAGCTTCCCCATGCACCCAAGCAGTTCCTTAATTACTTTGTTGAGGATAATATGCCTCAGACAAAACTCCACCGCGACCTTGAAGGCGGTATGGCAATCTCTGCAGGCAGACTTCGTGAGGATACTCAGTATGACTACAAGTTTGTTTGTCTTTCTCACAACACCCTTCGCGGTGCAGCAGGCGGCGCAGTTTTACTAGCTGAGCTTCTTTGCGCTAAGGGTTATATGGACTAATTTTTTATAGCTTTGCCGTTTTCGAATTTTTAATATACGAAAGGGGTCTTTACCTATGAAAGAAAGAATATTCACCGGTGCGGCTACTGCGCTTGTAACTCCTATGAATGAGGATATGAGCGTAAACTATGAAGCACTAAAAGCCCTCGTTAATTCTCAGATTGAAAATAAGATTGATGCTCTTGTTATCTGCGGAACAACGGGTGAAAAATCAACACTTAGGTATGACGAGCATATTAAGGTAATCGAAACTGCAGTTAAAGCAGCAAACGGCCGCGTTCCGATAATTGCGGGTACGGGCAGTAATGATACAGTTTACTCGGTTGAGCTTTGCGATGACGCCGTAAGCGTAGGGGCTGACGCTCTGCTTATGGTAACCCCCTACTATAACAAAACTTCGCAAGTGGGTCTTGTCACCCACTATAACTACATTGCAGACAGGGTTTCAAAGCCTATTATTCTCTACAATGTTCCATCCCGAACAGGCGTTGCAATGAAGCCCGAAACCTATTTAGAACTTTCAAAGCACGAAAAAATCGTAGCTGTTAAAGAGGCTAACGGTGATTTATCATCTGTTGCAGAAACCAAATACCTCTGCGGCGATAATTTGGATATTTATTCGGGTAACGACGACCAGACCGTTCCGATTATGTCACTCGGCGGTATCGGTGTAATCTCGGTGCTTTCAAATATCTGCCCCTTTGAGATGCACAAAATGTGCGCAGATTATTTATCGGGCAATATAAAAGACGCTATGGATTATCAGATAAAATCCACAGGTCTTATAAAGGCTCTTTTCAGTGATGTTAATCCAATACCCGTTAAAGAGGCTATGAATATAATGGATATGCATGCAGGTCCTTGCAGATTACCACTCGTTCCTATGAGTAGCTCTGCCCGTGATAATTTGATTGCAAAATTAAAGGAATTAGGATTAGTATAATTTTTATTAACAGGAAGTGTAACTATGACAAGGATTTTACTTGTTGGCGCCTGCGGAAAAATGGGCGCTGCAGTAGCAGAATGTGTTAGGAATGACGAAAATTTAAAAATAGTCGGCGGTGTTGACTTTGCCGAAAAATTATGCGACTTCCCCGTTTTTCACGATTTTGGCAAGGTTAATGTTGAGGCAGATGTTATAATTGACTTTTCAAATGTGTCTTTACTTGACGATATTTTAGGCTATGCACTCGAAAGAAAAATTCCTGCAGTTATAGCAACTACAGGATATAATGAAGAACAAATAGCGAAAATACACGCTGCCGCAAAGCAGATACCCATCTTTTTCACTTTTAATATGTCAATAGGTGTAAATCTTTTATGCTCACTTGCAAAACGGGCAGCTCAGATACTCGGCAGTAATTTCGACATTGAAATTGTTGAAAAGCATCACAATCAGAAGTTGGATGCGCCGTCAGGCACAGCACTTATGCTTGCAAATGCTGTTAATGAGGTTTTTGACGACCGATTATATTACGAATATGACCGACACTCAAAGCGCCAAAAACGCACCCAAAACGAAATAGGTATACATTCTGTAAGGGGTGGCACGATTGTAGGAGAGCACGATGTTATATTCGCAGGTAACGACGAGGTTATAACACTATCGCATCAGGCAACATCAAAGGCTGTTTTTGCAGCAGGCGCTGTTAAAGCCGCAAAATTCATTGTCGGTAAAACCGCCGGTCTTTATGAAATGAAGGATGTAGTTTCAGTAGAATAAAATATTAAACGGTATGCAAAAGTTTGCATACCGTTTGTTTTTTGTATGAAGAAAGCTACTCTCTAAGCGAGCGGTCGCAAAGAGATTTTTGCCGATGAGCAAAAAATAAAGGCTCCCTCTGACGAGGGAGCTGGCAAAATCTCAAGATTTTGACTGAGGGAGAGAAAAAGAAAAAAGAAAATCTCTCCCTCCGTCTTTTTGCTTCGCAAAAATCCACCTCCCTCATCAGATGGAGGCAGACTACCGAATTTTCGGCAACAGCTTATCCGGTAGTTGATTCTTATAAATTATTATGCTATACCTGCTAAATGTTTCTTTATACGGATAAAATCGAGAATGTCAACCGATTTATCGCCGTTTACATCATAGGATAAATCATTATCGCCAAATAAAATTGCACGCTTTAGAAAAATCATATCATTAGTGCCTACCTTGCAGTCTAAATCTAAATCGAAGATTACTTCGTCTTTATGAATACCGCAATCAATACATATATCGTTTATAAAACTGTGGTCCTTAACGGAACAATCTTTTTTATAATGAATGGTTGCGTTTGTTAAATTATCATTGTAATCTCCGATTGAAATCTTATTCCATTCACTTTCTGTCCCATAATAATAAACATCTTTAAGATTTTCGCAGCCCCAAAACGCCAAATCAGCTATACTTATTACGCTCTCGGGAATTATTATATTTGTAAGGCTAGTACACAAAAAAAACGCATCATTACTTATTCTTGTTACACTGTTGGGAATTCTTATGTTTGTGAGAGTTGAACAGTACTCAAACGCAGCATCACCTATGCTTGTTACACTATCAGGAATTGTTATGCTTGTAAGATTTGAGCAATCGCAAAATGCAGCTCTACCTATGCTTGTTACACTATCAGGAATTGTTATGCTTGTAAGAGTCGAGCAACCCGAAAACGCACAATCGCTTATACTTGTTACGCTATTTGGTACTTCAATATTTGTAAGGTTTGTGCAATTAGAAAACGCATAAGCCCCTATACTTGTAACGCTGTCGGGAATTTCTATATTTATGAGGCTGATACAAACTCGAAATGCCCAATCACCTATACTTACTACACTATTTGGTATTGTTATAGTTGTAAGGTCTGTACAATACTCAAAGGCAAAATCTCCTATACTGGTTACGCCATCTGGAATTTTTATGTTTGTAAGACTTGAACAGTACTCAAACGCAGCATCGCCTATACTTGTTACACCATCGGGAATTGTTATGCTTGCAAGATTTGAGCAATCGTAAAACGCATAATTTCCAATACTTGTGACATTACCTATTATATCAACTGTTTTAATACAATATTTATCATCAGACCACGGAGCATATGAATCATAAGCATAATCTTCCATATTCCCACTACCCTCAATGGTAAGCACACCGGTTTCGGTATCAAGTGACCAAGATACATTTTCACCGCAAGTGCCTGAAAATATTGCGGCGTTAACGGTAAAAGCGCCTAACGGTAAAACGCCGATTAGCATTATTAAGCAAAGCAATACTGATAAAAGCTTTTTCATAAATAAACCCCTCAATTAAAATTTTAATTATATTATCAAATAAATAACTTTTGTTTTTAACATTTTACCATATACACCCATAGAAAACAATAAAAATATGCGTTTTCGATATAAATGTGAAAATCAATGAAATTTTCGTAGGGGCAATTCACGAATTGCCCGAAAAAATGCGGTTGATTCGTGAATCAACCCTACAAAACTAAAAAGGGTTGTACTGTTATGTACAACCCTTTTTTAATTAACCGTTTATTACCTTTACATAGTCTTCGTAAGCCTTGTTCCAAACTTCGTTTTCTTCAGGTAAATACTGCTTTAAGTCAGTAGAGTTTGATACAACCTTACGGATTTCTTTTAAGTCCTTAATCTCACCGAGTGCATTATAAACTACTGCGATATTACCCATAACGGTAGCCTCTGTAGGACCTGCAAGAACCTCACAACCGCAAGCATCAGCGGTCATACGGCAGAGAAGCTTATCCTTAATACCGCCGCCAAGAATGTTAATTCTGTTATATTCTCTGTTAGTCAGTTTATGTAGACTATTGAATACATGCTTATACTTCATGGCAAGGCTCTGATAGATACAGCGCATAATCTCGCCTCTAGTCTGAGGAACATACTGACCTGTACGCTCACAGTACTGACAAACGCGCTTAGGAAGATTACCTGCAGTTTCAAACAGCGGGTCATCAACATCAACATAGCACTTAAAGGGCTCAGACTCCAAAGCTTCCTTTTCAAGAGTATCAAAGCCAACCTCAACGCCCTCGCGTCTCCACTGACGGCGGGACTCCTTAATAAGCCAAAGACCAATAATGTTCTTTAAGAATCTTGTTTTTTTATCAAAGCCGCCTTCTTTAGTAAAGTTTGCGGCAGCTGCCTCTTTATTTAAGAAAGGAGTTTTGCTCTCAATTCCGAAAAGACTCCATGTACCGCAGCTGATATAAACAAAGTCATCACTAAGGCTTGGAGTTGCGGCTACTGCGGATGCAGTATCGTGTGTTGCAACGGCGATAACAGGAACCTTGGGGCAACCGAGCTCTTCGCAGATTTCGTCTGATAAAAGACCATACTCTGTACCGGGTTCAATAACAGGAGCAAAAATATTTTCAGGTAAACCTAAACGCCTTACAATATCAAAGTTCCAATCTCTCTTAACAGGGTCGAACATATTTGTTGTAGAAACAATGCTTGCTTCGTCCTTCATAACGCCTGTTAGCATATAAGCAAAAAGGTCAGGCATAAGTAAAATCTTATCGGTAAGAGCAAGTAATTCAGGACGGTGAAGCTTTAAGTACATTAACTGATAAATTGTATTAAAACGCATATACTGTGTACCGCAAAGAGAGTAAAGTTCATCCTTGGGGATTATCTTATATACCTCTTCTGCAATACCCTCAGTTCTTGTATCGCGATAGTGAACAGGGTTTGAAAGCAACTGACCGTTCTTATCCAAAAGACCGAAGTCAACACCCCATGTATCGATACCGATAGCATCAAATCCGCCCTCGGTTAAAGCCTTTGTAATACCTGTCTTAATCTCAAAGAAAAGACGAAGTACATCCCAATACATTGTTCCGCCGACAATAACAGTATCGTTACTAAAGCGGTGTATTTCTTTCATTTCAATTTTTCCGTTTTCAAGGGTAGCTAGCATTGCTCTACCGCTTGAAGCACCAAAGTCAAAAGATAAAACCTTTTTCATGACTATTCCTCCGAACAAATTTTTATACAGGTTCAGTATACCACATTTTACAAATCTTGTCTAGTATAAGAAAACAAAAATCCCAAACTTGCTAATTTTAGATATTTAATATATAATACTTTCGTAAATTCAGTTTAAGGAGAGGTTTATTTGACAGACCTGTGGCTTTATTTAAAGAAAACCGAAAAGCCGATATTCTTGTACGGCATAGGCAACGGTGCCGATAAAATATACGCAGAATTATCCCGCCTTGGCATAAAAATTAGCGGTGTTTTTTCGACCGCAGAATTTGTTCGTGACAAAACAATTTACGGCTTTAAGCTTACCGATTACGAGGATATAAAGAGCCGTTTTAGTGATTTTATTGTACTTGTTTGCTTTGGAAGTAACAGAAGTGAGGTTTTCGAGGAAATAAAACGAATTTCGGCAGAACAGGAATTATATTTCCCTGATGTTCCGGTTTTTGGAAGCGGTGTTTTTAATCTTGAATATGCATTAGAGAATAAAGAGCGGTTAGAAAAGGTCTATTCCCTACTTGCCGATGAAAAATCCAAAAACACCTTTGAAAATACTGTACTTTACAAGCTAAGCGGAAAATGCGAATATTTATACGAAATTGAAGAAGACCCAAATGAGCCTTTTGAAAGCTTTTTAAAGCTTGACGATAATGAAGTCTACCTTGATTTAGGGGCTTATAACGGAGATACTGTACTCGATTTTAAAAGCCGAGTAAACGGATTTGATAAGATTATTGCAGTAGAGCCAAGTCCACGCTCATTTAAAAAGCTATGCGAAAGTACAAAAGACACCGAAAATATTATATATCACAACAAATATGTAAGCGACCATACAGGTACAATAGAAATCAGTAGTGGCAAAGGCAGAGGCACCTCTGCCGTAAAGAAAGGAATTACGGTAGAATGTGATACTGCAGATAACTTAACCACCAACATTAAAGTTACCTTTTTAAAAGCCGATGTTGAGGGCGAAGAAATTAAAATGATATCGGGGGCTAGTAAGATAATAGCCGAGGACTGCCCCAAAATGCAGATTGCCTGTTATCATAAAAACGATGATTTATGGACAATTCCCGAAGCGGTACTCGATATAAATGAAAAATATGATATCTATATGCGCCACTTTCCATATCTTCCCGCTTGGGACACACTTTTTTATTTTATACCTAAAAAATGAGATACGGACCGCCTCAAAAAAGAGGCGGTCCGCTTTTTGTTATGTATTTACTGACCTTGCTTTTTTATTCCGAAGAACATTCTTAAAATTCCACTTAGAAACTTTGGACTTTTTACTAAAATTACCTTCATAAAAATACCTCCGAATCAGATTTTAGAGCAGGAAAAGCCTAAAATTATTACCCAAATGGCTAAAACTGCAATCAAAAAGCGCGGGGGACAAAAACAACTTATTAAAAGTCCCAAAGCAAAGTTTATTGCTACAAGGCCTTTATTAAATTTGCATCTACGCATTTCGCTCCCTCCCGATACTACATAATAGTCGGGAGGGAGCGAATTTGTTACAAATATTATTTTTTTGCACTATTCCACTGTTTTAAGTCCTTTAATTCTTCAAAAATAGCGGAATAATTCTGATGGCGGGTTTTTGAAATCTGCCCCTCTTCTACCGCCTTTAAAACTCCGCAACCCTTTTCGCAAACATGGGTACAGCCTGTAAAACGGCAGTTGTTTCTGAATTCATCAAAATCGGTAAAGCAGAATTCGAGTTGCTCTTTAAAGTTGTAATCGAATTTTTCATTTTCTATTGCGGAAAAGCCCGGGGTATCGGCAACAAACCCGTTTAGCTTATGAGGGAAAAGTTCTGTATGGCGGGTAGTGTGTCTGCCTCTGCCAAGCTTATCACTTACTTCCCCTGTAGCAAGGGTGATTTCTTCCCCGAAAAAGTTATTTAAAATACTCGATTTTCCGACCCCTGAGTTACCCGAAAAAGCGCTTACACAGTTAGAAAATTCCAAAAAGAGTTCTTCTACACCGCTACCCGTTAGGGCTGAAACGGTAAAGACCTTAAAGCCCGCCTTTTTATAGATTTCTTCATATTCCGAAAAATCTCCCATATCAGCCTTATTAAAGACGATTATAGGCTCGATATTATGGTAAACAGCAAGCGCTGTAAGGCGGTCTATCATAAGTGTATCAGGGGCGGGCGAAGTGTGAGAAGAGACTATAAAAAGCTTATCAATATTTGAAATAGCAGGGCGTATAAGCTGATTTTTTCGTTCCATTATCGCTTCTACAACGCCGTGTTTTGTATCAATCAGAGAAAACTCAGCAAAGTCGCCTACCAAGGGGGTTATCCCCTGCTTTTTAAAGTTGCCTCTTGCCTTACACTCGTAAACTTCACCGTCATTATAAAGGTAGTAAAAACCCGAAATAGCTTTAATTATTCTTCCTTGCATAATCACTGTGTAACTTCTTCATAACTTTCAGAAATTATTTTGCCGGTAGTTGAATCAACCGTAACAGTAGCGTATTTGATATAGTCTTCACCGTCTTTTGTGAACATAACATCTGCAATATAGGTTTTTTCCTTGGTTGTTACCTTTTCAAACATAAAGCTTTCAAGAGCGGTTATATTGATTTTTTCACTTTCCTGCTTTATTCTGCCGTCAACCCAAAGAGAAATCTTACCTACATCAAACTGATAGCTGCTCGGTAAGAAAATTTCTAAATCAAACTCATACTTACCTGTACTTACAACTATATCAACATTTGTACCCTCTGCTACCTGTTCAGAGGTGTTAGCGTCAGGACTTTGTGAAACAACATATCCCTCTGCAAAATACTTACTTCCGGGTCTTATATTAGTTTCCTTAACTGTATAGATAAGTCCTTCTTTAGAAACTCTCTCAATAGCTTTAGTTTCGGTAAGACCGATTAAATTTGGAACATCTACATATTTTGTAGCCTTACCTGTGCTTATAAAGACCGTTACCTTTGAGCCAACAAGCTGAAGTGATGTCTTTGCAGGCTCTGTTTTGATTACATGGCCCGCTTCTACCTCATCACTTGCCATCTCGGTAACTATAACCTCAAACTTTTTGGATTTAAGTTCATCAACCGCATAGGATTCGGTTTTTCCGTAAACATCGGGCACCTTAACTGTCGACTGACCCATACTAACCTTAAGGGTGATCTTAGCGCCCTTTTTAAGCTTTTTATTAACTTCCTGATCCTGTTCGAAAACATATCCGTATTCGGCTTCTTCATCGCTTTCCCAAACAGGTTCAAAATCGAACTGATCATTATAGGTAGCGTTGTTTTTGATTTGCTCCCAAGTCATACCAACAAAGTTGGGACAAGGTATTTCAGCACCTGTATTTGTAAACAATTTTGGTATAAAAATTGCTCCCAATACAATAACCGCAATAATCAAAGCCGCCGCAATACCTGCTAGAATCGGTATCATATTATTAGTGGGCTTTTCTTCCTCTTGGCGCTGAGCTTTTACCGGCTCAGAATCTGCCGCCGGTGTAGAGGACCTTACATTACCAACAAACTTTGTAGGCGAATCGTCAACAAAATAGCTGTATGAGAATGTAGCCGAAGGGTCTTTTTTGAACTCTTCCAAATCGCAGAGCATTTCTGCTGCAGATAAATAACGCTTTTCTGCAACCTTTTGCATTGCGTGCATTGTTATTTGTTCAAGGCCTAAAGGAATTGAGCCGTTGATTTCGGTAGGAAGCTGCGGTTCTCTTTGAAGCTGCATAATAGCAACCGAAACTGCACTTTCTGCCTGGAAGGGCAACTGACCTGTAATCATTTCATACATCATAACGCCGACAGAATATATATCGGTCTTTTCGTCGGTCTTTTCTCCCCTTGCCTGTTCGGGACTAATATAATGAACAGAGCCTATTGCCTTATCGGTAATGGTGCGTTGTTCACTTCTTGCAAAACGGGCAATACCAAAGTCGGTAACCTTAATTGTACCGTCAGGTAAAACCATTATATTCTGAGGCTTTACATCGCGGTGTACTATGCCCTTATCGTGAGCGTGCTGAAGTCCCTTCAAAATCTGTATTGTAAAGTATACAGCATCCTTCCAACGAAGACTTCCCTGACGCTCTATAAGTTCTTTTAAAGTAATACCGTCAATATATTCCATAACGATATACTGAATAATATCGCCGAAGCTTACATCGTAAACCTTTACTATGTTAGGATGAGATAAAACTGCAATCGCTCTTGATTCATTCTTAAAACGGCGAATAAATTCTTCGTTTGAAACAAATTCGTCTTTTAGAATTTTTATAGCAACGATTCTATCCTCTACATTATCCCTTGCCTTATAAACTACTGCCATTCCGCCTACGCCGATAATTTCCTGAATTTCATATCGGCCGTCAAGTCGTTTTCCAAC
>CAYXID010000047.1:0-2008 GCA_964465535.1 uncultured Ruminococcus sp. | reverse complement strand
TATTTATCCATAACAAATATCCTTTCTAACCGGTAATGGTTACAACAGCTATGTTATCGCCGCCGCCGTTTTTATTTGCAGCAGACACCAAAAGTTCTGCCACATCTTCTATTTTGTTATTTTTGAAAATATCCAAAATTTCCGAAGGCTCGGCAAAATTTGAAAGACCGTCTGTGCAGATAAGAAGTGTCTCGCCTGACTTTATTTCGATAATATCCGAGTCGGCAAATACATTTTCTTCGGCACCGAGCGCTCTTGTTATAACATTCTTTTTGGGATGCACCTTAGCCTCATTCGGCGTAAGCTTTCCGCTCTCAAGCAGACTTTGTACAACCGAGTGGTCACGGGTGAGCTGAGTTAATTCGTCACTTACAAGATAAGCTCGGCTATCACCCACATGGGCAATAACTGCAACCCCGTTTCGCACCAAGGCCACAACAGCGGTTGTTCCCATACCCGACAAAGCCTCATTTTTCATTGATAAATCATAGATTTCTATGTTAGCGGATAAAATTGCATTATTTAGCATTTTTTCGATATCTTCATCTTTCATAGAAGTTCTGTATGATTTTACAACATATTCCGAAATCACCTTTACCGCGGTTTCACTAGCGATATTACCCGCATTAGCACCGCCCATACCGTCACACACTACGGCAAAAACAGAGCCATCGGAAATTTCCCCGGTAAAATACGCGTCCTGATTGGAACTTCTTACCATTCCGATATCCATCTTACTGAATATCTGCATTTTTATCTCCCTCCTTTGCATTCCTGCGAAGCTGACCGCAAGAAGCGTTAATGTCAGAACCTAAAGTGCGTCTTACCGTTGCGGTAACGCCCTTAGCTTCTAATAATTCTTTGAAATGTAAAATTCTATTCCTGTCGGGTTTTTTATATGAATTTTCAACCACAGGATTTACAGGAATTAAATTTATATGACTCATTATTCCCTTAAGCCGTCTAGCTAGCTCTATTGCGCACTCATCAGTATCGGTAACGCCCGAAATCAGCGCATACTCAAAGGAAATTCGGCGAGTAGTAATCTTTTGATAATCACGACAAGCCTTTAAGAGCGCGTCAATATTCCATTTTTTATTTACAGGCATTATACTGCTTCGAAGCTCGTCGTTCGGCGCATGAAGTGAAACAGAAAGGGTTATGGGAAGCGAGAGCTCAGCTAATTTATAAATTCCCGAAACTACACCCGAAGTTGATAGCGATATATGGCGAAGACCTATATTCATACCGTTATCGTCACTCACAAGCTTTAAAAACCTAACCGAGTTATCAAAGTTATCGAGCGGTTCGCCCATTCCCATCATAACCACATTTGAAACCCTTATATTATTATCTCTCTCAGCTGCCATAATTTGAGAGAGAATTTCGGATGCTGTAAGATTTCTAGATAAACCGTTTATTCCCGAGGCGCAAAAGCTACAACCCATTCTGCAACCTACCTGTGTTGAAACACAGACGGTATATCCGTGATTATATTTCATAAGCACCGATTCAATATACTCACCGTCATAAAGGCTATAAAGATATTTAACCGTATCGTCAATCTCCGATTTAAACCGCTTTACAATCTTTACATCGGCTATATAGCATTTTTCTTTTAAGGTTTCTCGCAAGGCTTTCGGGATGTCTGTCATTTCGTCAAAATCGCAAACCCCTGAATGAAGCCATTTAAATATTTGCCTTGCTCTAAAACGGGGCTGACCGAGTGTTCCTAAAAACTCTTCGAGCTCACCTAGATACATTGACTTAACATCAAGCTTTGATAATATAAGTTTCACCTACTTTTTATATAAAAGAGCACAGTAAAAACCGTCTGTGCCGTCAATATGAGGCATAAAAGTATGTTCATATTCTAGTGTGAAGTTTTTATTATTTTTAAGAAAATCGGCAATCATTTCTTCATTCTCGGCTCTTCTTAAAGTACAGGTAGAATAAAGAATACGGCCGTTTTCTTTTAGATAATTTACAGCGTTTAAGAGGATTTCTC
>CAYXID010000046.1:0-12038 GCA_964465535.1 uncultured Ruminococcus sp. | reverse complement strand
AGCAAGACGAATATTTTTATCGCTGCAAAAGGTGTTTATCGCCTTGATAAGACCAATTGTTCCTATCGAAATGAGGTCTTCCTGTTCGCAGTTTGTGGTATAATATTTTTTGACTATGTGGGCAACAAGGCGCAAATTATGTTCTACCAAAGTGTTTCTAGCCTCTATATCTCCGTCCATACTTTTGGATAGTAGCTCTTCCTCTTTTTTAGCCGATAGAGGCGGTGGGAAGGAGCCTGCGGTTGTAACGTGCAAAGCGAAATAATAGATACTGCTAAGAAGGTTAAAAATCATACTTAAAAGCATAAAAAATCTCCAATCTGAATCAATGGCTTTTATATCTTATATGTTTTTAACCGCTTGTCACTTGACAAAAAGTTTGATAACTTGAAATTTCACTCATTTTGTAATATAATTTTCAGTAGTAAATTTGTTTTCTTTTTGGGGACTTTTATTATATGAAAAATTTAAATTGGATTTTAAAGCATACAAAATCTTTAAAGGATAAAACAGTTCTTATAAGCGGTGCTACGGGTGGCATTGGCAGAGAAACCTGTAAAATTTTGGCAAGTATCGAAGCTAATCTTATTCTGCTTGATAGAAATTCAGAGCGCTCAAACGCCCTAAAAGAAGAATTAAAAAGTCTATATCCTAAAATAACAGTTAAAAACATAATTGCAGACTGTGAGGATATTTCTTCTGTAAAAATGGCGGTAAGTGAGCTTTCTTTAGAAAAAATCGATTATATTATTTTAAATGCGGGTGCGTATAGTATACCGCGAAGAATGACGTCTTGTGGATACGATAATGTATTTACAATAAATTTTATAGCGCCTTATTTTTTAGTAAAATCTCTTTTAGAAAACCAAAAACTGCAAGACACAAAGGTAATTGCGGTTGGCAGTATAGCACATAACTATTCTAAAACTGATGAGAGTGATATCGATTTTTCTACGCGTAAGGCTTCAAGCCTTGTATACGGAAATTCTAAAAGATATTTAATGTTTTCTCTTACTAAACTTTTTGAAGGTACAGATATTTTTTCGCTAGTTCACCCCGGAATTACATTTACAAATATTACTGCACACTATCCAAAACTTATATTTGCCATAATTAAAAATCCTATGAAAATAATTTTTATGAAGCCCTATACCGCAGCACTAAATACAATTTACGGTATTTTTAATGCAACTCCAAAAGGATTTTGGATAGGACCACGAATTTTTAATATTTGGGGTAAACCCAAACTAAAAAAACTCGGTACATATACTGATGCGGAAGCGGAACGAATTTTCAATACTGCTGAGAAAATATATAATGAAATTAAATAATCGTCGGAGGTTAATATGAATTTTACAGAAATCGCGAATTTAAGGCAGTCTTGCCGAAAGTATGATAGTGAAAGACCGATAGAAGAGGAAAAAATAAAGGCTATTTTGGATGCCGCAATTTTATCACCCTCTGCCTGTAACGGTCAGCCTTATCATTTAACGGTTTGCAAGGGAGAAATTGCAGAGCAGGTTGCGCGTTCAACTAAAGATTTAAAAATTAATACTTTTGTACACGAAGCGCCCGTATTAATAGTTATTTCTGAAAAGCCATACAGTAAAATGGCGGCAGTAGGCGCTAAAATCAAAAACAATGATTACCGCTCAATCGATATAGGAATTGTAGCGGCATATATTACCGCAGAAGCAACTGCGCAAGGTCTTGGAAGTTGTATAATCGGTTGGCTCGATAGCCCTAAAATTCAAAAAATATGCGGTATTGATGAAACAGTGCGACTTGTGATTTCGCTCGGATATCCGCTAGACGAGCAAAGACCTAAAAAGCGTAAGGCTTTTGATGAACTTGTTACAATAAAGTAGGGAAGACTATGAACAAAATTAAAATTACCGTTATGCGAAAAGCAAGATACGATGATTTAATCGAGAAATATGAAAATCCGATTGAACATGCTTGTGATTTAAAGGAAGGCGATATTTTTATTTGTCAGGAGTTAAAAAAGCCCGACGGACTTTGCGACAGCGCGTGGGAGAGTATGTACCCATTTGTTATGACACTTTATTACGGCGGCGAGGATTTTTATGACGGTTGGATGAAAAACAAAAAATCGGCTATGATTTCTTGTAATGACGGCTTTCGTCCTGTTAGTTTTTATATAGAAGTGATATAGAAAAAACAGCCTCATTTTTGAGGCTGTTTTTTGTTAGCAGTATTTAATTTTGTTAGTATGAAACGGTAGGAATTTTACATCATAAAACTTCTTAGAAAGCAGTTTTGAAAGGGGAGTGGTAATTACATCCTCTGTTGCAAAATGTCCTGCATCGAAAATCGAAAGACCGAAATTTATTGAGTCGATAAATACATGGTGTTTTACATCTGCGGTTAAAAGAGCGTCACATCCAATGCTTTTAGCAAGCTCTAAAAAGTCACCGCCGCTGCCTGAACAAACTAACAGATTTTCAATAAGACGGTCGGAATCGGTGTATCTGACCGAAGTGCCGAGTGCAGCCTTCAGTTTAACCGCAAGGTTTTGCGGTGCAGTAGGTGGAATTTGGCATTTTCTAAGCTTGCATCCGTCATCTGCTTCAATAATTTCGGTTACTGTAAAACCTAAAAGACTGCAAAGGCAATCGTTAACGCCGTTCTCATAAAAGTCGAGATTTGTATGCATCGAAATTACCGATATGCCGTTTTTTATAAGCTCATGTACAACGCTTCCTGCAGTGACCCTCTTAAGTGGGTCGAAAATAACGGGGTGATGCGAAATTATTAAATTGCAACCATTTTTAATTGCAAATTTAATGGTATCAATATCGCAGTCAAGGGTTACAACAGCACCCGTAACCTCGGCATTTTCATCCCCTACAAGAAGACCGACATTGTCAAAACTAAGAGCTTCTGATAAGGGATATTTTTCATTTAAGAAATCTAAAATCTTTTTACATTTCATAATTATACCTTTTTAATGAAAGAATCCTTTAATGCTACGGTGCGGTTGAAGATAAGATTATCGTCTGTAGAGTCACTGTCAACACAGAAATATCCCTGACGCATAAATTGGAATGTATCGCCTGTAGCTGCATTTGCAAAAGAGGAGTCAATTTTGCAGTTGTTTAATACGGTTAGTGATTCGGGATTTAAGTTATCTGCAAAGGAAGAAACGCCCTCTTCGTCACTCGGGTTTTCAACATTGAAGAGTCTCTCATAAAGTCTAACGGTTATATCCTTAGCAGTTTTTGCAGATACCCAATGAAGAGTTCCCTTAACCTTTCTGCCGTCGGGTGTCTCACCGCCGAAGCTTTCGGGGTCATAGGTGCAGTGTACTGCAGTAATATTTCCGTTTTCGTCGGTTTCGTGAGAAGCGTAACGGATATAGTAAGCACCCTTTAGTCTTACCTCTTTTTGAGGACATAAACGGAAATACTTTCCGGGAGGATCTAGCATAAAGTCGTCAGCTTCTATAAACAACTCTTTTGAGAAAGTAACAGTAGTTTTGCCAAGCTCGGTCTTGTTGGGGTTGATATCAACTGAAATTTCGTCAGTTTTATCCTCAGGGTAATTATCGATAATCACCTTCAGCGGACGAAGCACCGCCATAGCACGATTGGCGTTTTCGTTAAGATAATCTCTTACACAAGATTCAAGAAGAGCATAATCTATTACGCTGTAAGCCTTTGAAACACCGATTTTATCAACAAAGGCACGAATAGCCTCTGCAGGATATCCGCGACGGCGCATACCGCAAATTGTAGCCATACGGGGATCATCCCAACCTGAAACCAAACCGTCATTAACAAGCTTTAAGCACTTTCTTTTACTCGTTAGAGTGTAGTTTACATTCATACGGGCAAACTCAATCTGTCTCGGTGGCATCTCGATATTAAGCGCCTCTAAGAACCAATTATAAAGCGGTCTGTGATTTTCAAATTCAAGAGAGCACAGCGAATGGGTAACACCCTCACGAGCGTCACTTAAAGGGTGTGCAAAGTCATACATAGGATATACACACCACTTATCGCCTGTACGGTGGTGTGTTGCCTTCATAATGCGGTAGATAATGGGGTCGCGCATATTGATGTTTGAAGAAGCCATATCGATTTTTGCGCGTAAAACCATAGCGCCGTTATCGAATTCGCCATCGGTCATTCTGCGGAATAAATCACGGGTTTCTTCAATAGGTCTGTTACGGTAGGGACTTTCCTTACCCGGTTCTGTAAGGGTGCCTCTGTATTCGCGGATTTCTTCGGGAGAAAGCTCGTCAACATAGGCGAGTCCCAAATCAATAAGCTTTAATGCACAATCATAAATATAATCAAAATAATCAGATGCATAATATACATTATCCCACTCAAAGCCTAGCCACTTAATGTCTTCCATTATAGCGTCTACATACTCAACATCTTCTTTTGTGGGGTTTGTATCGTCGAGTCTTAGGTTACAAGTGCCATTGTATTTTTCAGCAGTACCGAAATCTATGCAGATAGCCTTTGCGTGACCGATGTGAAGATAACCGTTAGGCTCAGGCGGAAAACGGGTTTGAACCTTGTTATATACGCCCTCTTTTAAGTCTTCATCAATAAAATCGTGGATAAAATTAGAGGGTTTTACAGATTCTTCTGTGTTAATAATGTTTTCTTCCATAAAAATACTCCTTAAAGTGAATTTATCATACTCTTAATTCTCGTAATAGCACGCTCTTTGCCTAAAACCTGCATTATACTGCAAAGGTCAGGGGTATTTCTTCTGCCTGTTACGGCTATTCGAAGAACAGTGCTCAAATCTCCTGCTTGTCCCTTATATTTTTCGGGGTTGGCTTTGTATTCTTTGCTTTCAGAAGCAAAATTCAAAGCAGGGCAGAGGTCTTTAATGCGGTTGAACCACTCTTGACGGTCATCGTCGGGCGAATAAACCTCGATATATTTTGTGAGGAATTCTTTAGCATCCTCAGGATTGATATTTTCAGGGATTTCGTAATTCGGCACATAAAGGGTTTCGTAAAAATATGCCAAATAATCTTTAGCATCGGTCCATTTTGCAATGTCCTTCCTGGGTTTTGGTACATCGCGGTCAATTGCTAAAACAGCCTTTGTATATTCGGGATTATCGGTTAGGATATCGTAAAATTCGGGGTCGAATTCCTTTGCCCAAGCCGTAAGTTTTTCAAAAACTTCTCCGCTTGACATAGCAGCAATCTTAATTTTGCTGACATCTAAAAGCTTGTTTTCATCAAACAAAGCACCCGAAACGCTCATCTTTTTAAGATTGAACTTAAATTGCTTATAAGAAGTCTGTGGATTAGCACGACGCCAATCTTCAAAATCAGATGCGGCAATTGTCATTAAATATTCGATAACACTCTCGGGGTCGTAGCCTTGCTCTGCAAAGAAGTGAACAGCGGCCTCGGGGTCTTTACGCTTTGAAATTTTTCTCTTAGCACCGTTATCAAGCTTCATAATGGGTGCTATATGACCGAATTTGGGTAATTTAAAGCCTAAAAGCTTAAATAACTGAATATGCTTTGGTACAGAGGAAATCCATTCGTCACCGCGTAGAACATGGGTTGTATGCATTAAATGGTCGTCAATTGCGTGGGCGAAATGGTAGGTTGGGATACCGTCCGACTTTAATAGCACGAAATCCTCGTCGTTTTCAGGCATTTCAATTTTGCCTTTAATAACATCTTCAAAAACTATCTTTTTATCTTCGCTACCGCTAGAGCGAAGTCTTACAACGAAGGTTTTGCCGGCTTCAATTAAGGCCTTGGCTTGCTCATAAGTTATATCTCGGCATTTAGCCCACTCGCCATGATAACCTGTGCGGATTTTTTCGCTTTCCTGTTTTTCTCTGACTTCGGCTAATTCCTCGGCAGTACAAAAGCAAGGATATGCAAGACCTTTTTTGATTAAATCTTTTACATAGGTTTGGTAGATTTCTGCACGGCGGCTTTGCTGATATGGACCGTAATCTCCGGATTCCATTTCACCGCTTATAAATCCTTCATCAATATTGATGCCGAAACGGCCAAGACCGTCAATTATATCCTCAATACCGCCTTTAACTTCACGCTTTTTATCGGTATCTTCAATTCTGGTAAAGAAAATACCGTCGGTTGAGGTGGCAGTAATTCTGTTGGCGAGAGAGGTAAAGAGGGTACCTAAGTGTAGATAACCTGTGGGGCTGGGGGCAACTCTCGTAACTCTGGCACCTTCCTTTAAATTACGCTCAGGATATTTTTCCTCGTAATAATCGGGAGTTTTATCAATGTTTGGCAGTAATAAATCCGCCATTAAAATATTGTCTTGCATCTTAGCACCTCAAAAGTATTATATTCGATTAATTATCGCATAATTTTCAGGAAATTACAACCATTATTTTATATTAAATAATATTTTTTATTAAAAAAAGGAAAGAAATTTTCTATTAATAGCGCCTGATTGACTTTATTTTGGAAAAATGTTATTATATTATCGTAAACAGGGGTGATATTTTGAAAAGCAAAGTAGCTAATAAATTAATGAAACTTAAAAATATTCTGCCGATTATTTTCTATATGGGCATAGGTGGTATCTATGGGTATTTTACTTCGTCCTTTTTAGATTCAAAGCTCGGTGAAGCGGTTTCTTTGGAAACATATCTTATTGTGCTCGTTTTTCTTATCGCACTGCTATATTTATCAATCACAATACAGGTTGTTATACATGAACTAGGGCATTTGATTTTTGGTCTTATTTCAGGGTATAAATTCACATCTTTTAGACTGTTAAATATTATGCTCATTAAAATTTCGGGCAAATATAAAATTAAATTTTTCTCTTTACCCGGTACAGCCGGTCAATGCTTAATGACGCCACCTGAATTAAAAAACAATGTTATTCCTTATGCTCTTTATAATTTAGGCGGTTCGGTTTTGAATTTAGTTACTGTGCCGCTGTTTTCCTGTATGTATTTTATTTTCAGAGATGTTATGGAATTGCCTATAATATTTATCGTTCTTGCGGTTTCGGGTCTTGCTAGCGGAATTATGAATATAATACCGATTAGATTTGGTGAAGTTGATAACGACGGCACAAATTTTGTTACCCTTTATAAAAATCCTGACGCTATAAAAGCTCTTTACATACAGTGTAGCGTAAATGCAGAACTTGCAAAGGGAACAAGACTTAAAAATATGCCTAAAAAGTGGTTTTATATGCCTGAGGATAAGTATTTAAATAATTCTCTTTCTTCTGCAGTGGCAGTTTTGTATGCCGACAGACTGCTTGAAGAGCAGGAGTTTGAAAAAGCAGAAATTATTATAGATAAGCTTTTATCTAAAAAGAATTCGGTGGCAATGATACATAGGCGCCTTTTGATATGCAATAAAATTTTCTGTCTTTTAATTAAAGAAAATTTTGAAGAAACGGTTAAATATCTTGATACAGAACAAACCGTATTTATGAAACGGATGAAAAATTTCCCCTCTGTCATAAGAACAAATTTTGCTCTTGAGCTTCTTAACAACAAGGATAATAATGCGGCAGAAGTTATACTTAAAAAGTTCGAAAAAATAGCAAAATCTTATCCTTACAGTGCAGATATTGAGTGCGAGAGAGAACTCATAGAAATTATAAAAAACAAATAAATGAAAAAATCCCAAAGAATCTTCTTTGGGATTTTTTGTTTAATCGCTATTATGAAGCTTTTTGCAAGGGATATTGGATTTGTCTGCAATTTCACAAAGCTTGCTGTGGCAGGTAAAGAGAATACTCTGTGAAGCGGCGGAATAATCCTTTAAGAATTTTATTGCCGTTTCTGTACGCTTGTCATCATACTGTGCAAAAACATCGTCAAGGAAAACGGGGAGGGCAACACCCTCTGCCATTAGTGACGATAGGGCAAGGCGGAGGCTTAAATATGCCTGATCTGCCGTTCCGCTGCTAAGGTAATCAATTTCTCTTGTGCCGAAATTTTTAGCCTCTTCAACGGTAATATCGAGCGATTTTGAAACATTGAAGGCAGAATATTTTTCGTCTGTAATTTTTGAGAATATTTCGAGGGCTTTTTTCTCTAAAGTTGAACCGTAGCCTCTTCTGATTTCTATAAAACTGCTCTCTAAAGTTTTTGCGGCTATATCCGAGATTTCGCAGAAATATTCTTGCTTTGTTAATAATTCCTTTAACGTTTCGGCTTTTGCTTCAAGCTCAGTCGGTGTTTCAAAGTTTCTGAAGGCTGTTTTAAGCTCGGTAGTGAGCGCTGAATGTTCTGATTTTAAAGCGCTGATTGCCTCGTTTAGTTCTTCGAGCTTCTGCTTGTTAGCGTTAAAATCTATGTCGGCAAATGCATTATCAACAGATAATTTTTCGAGCTTTTCTTGTGCAGTTTCATAGGAAATACCGCCCAAATCGTCAGAGTAGTATTTAAGACGCAATTTGATTTGCTTTTGCTCGGTAGCAGTTTCGTAGAGTGAAGGTAAAAGAGCTTTGATTTCTTCTGTACTATCGGTATCCTTGTAAAGAGAAAATACGCTGAACAACTCATTTTTAGCAGAAGAATATTTTTCTTCGTCAGCGATTAGTTTTTCGTTTTCCTCTGCTAAATTTGCCTTGTTTCTTTCAATCATAGATTTATCAGAATTAAGGGCAAAATTAAGCTCATTAATGGCTTCTGTGTCAGATAAAATGCCTCTGTTAATATTTGATTCTTCGGTTTTAAGGGTGGATATTTCTGCCTGAAGAGTTAAAATATCAGAAGTAATTTTATTGCTAAATGAGTTGTCAACAGGTTTTATAAAAAATGATAAGGTTAAAAGAACAAAGCCAAGTGCAATTCCGAGCAAACAGTAAACTTCACTTGTAGCAAAGAAAATTGCAGTAGATAATACAACAAATAATGCACCTAAAATCAGCAAAAGGGGAGAAAAGGCTTTTTTCTTGACAGTAGCCGAGGCTGAAAGCAAGTTTTTAAGCTTTCCCTCACGCTCTGAGATTTTATTTTGTAAAGCTTGAAGATTGGCTTTGCTAGTGACCACCCTGTTTTCTACGGTTTGCTTTTTAGCAATTGTGATATCAGAGTCGGCATTTTCTGCAAGGTTTATGGCGGCGCTCAGTTTTGAAATTTCCGATTTTCTCTCTTCAATTTTGCTAATAGCATTCTGAACCTTTGAAAGACAAAATTCCACCTTTTTGATGAAGCTTTCATCACAGTAACTGCCGTCTTTAAGTTTTATTTTGAGGTTGGTTTTGTCAAGCTCTTCTTTAAGTAAAAGAAAATCTTGTAATTTTTTCTGATTTTTAATATCATTTTCACTGTCAGAAATTTTTTGAGCCTCTCTGTACTCTTTTATAAGAATTTCGGATTTTCCCTTGATTTCCGCAATTCGTTTGTTTATTGCTTGCTTTCGGGCTTCCATTAATTCAGCGTCACGAATTTTTAGTTTAATTGCCTCAAGCTCTGCTTTTCCTTTGTCATATATACCTGTTCTGCCGCTTTTTGACATAAGCTTGAATTTTGCATTGTTAAGGCGTTCTAATACTGTTTTAAAGGAAATATCCTCATCACCTGCAAGAACAATATTAGATAGCTTTGAATTGATTTCGTCGCTTGCGGTGTCATCGTTAGAGGCTGAGCCTATTTGTCCGATAAAAACAGTTCTCTCAAAACCTGCCGCAGTAAGACCGAAGAAATCGTTTCCAACAGAGGATGTTACAGATTTGACTTCACCTGTATCGGTATTTGTGAGACGAATTTTATCGGTAGCATCAGATTTTAAAAATTCTCTTTCAAGGCAGTAGTTAATGCCCTTGTGCTCAAAATAAATTCTGCCTGCAGGGCGTTCATTAGACCAAGGAGTATATTTTATTCTCGGGTTTTTTGAAACCGACGAGGAGCCTCTTCCTGAGCCGTAGAACATCATTTTAATAAATGCCATTACGGTGCTTTTTCCGTCCTCGTTTTCGCCGTAAATTACATTAAGTCCGTTGTCAAATTCCAAGGTGTAGTCCTTTAATTTTCCGAAGGCAGCAATATGAATTTTTTTAATTTTCATCAAAGTTTACCTCCGTTTTAAAGGCTCTAAGACCTAAATTTAATGCGTCTTTGATTTTTTTGCTTTCAGCTTCACTCTCTGCGTTTTCTAGGAGAGAGAGCATATTCTTAACAAAAATTCCCTTTAGAGAGGTTTCGCTTTTTATAGCTTCAAGGTCGATTTTAATTTCGGTATTATCTATAACCTTCGCAAAGAATACGCTGTTTGATATACGGCTTTCAATTTCAGCTTTTGAAATCACAACATCCTCGTCTATACCGCCGATAATCACAATTTTATATAGGTTTTCATAATAATCTTCTCCGTATTTATCCTTTAAACCAAGAAGAATTTTTTCGGCAATTTCGGGGGATGATGTCATATTCGAGGCGTCAAATTCGTAAAGAATGTGCTGTCTTTTGGAAATTGGCAAAAACTCAAGGTTAACATTTCCTTTTGAAACATCGCCTAAGTAAACACCCTTTTCGTCAAGCTCGTCAAAGCCGAGTCCCTCGTGACAGCCTGAATAAGCAAAACTAACCCCGTCAAGCTTTAGAATATCACTCTTTTTGTGTACATGACCAAGGGCGATATAATCCATACCCGAAGTGCGTACAAATTCAGGTGTTATAGCGTTATACTGAGAATTCAAATCGCTTTTGAGTTCACCGTGGATAACCATTAAATTTATAAAATCGTCCTTTTCGGGCACTATTTTAAATCTAGCCTCACCCTGCATAGAAGCATCAATAAAGGACCTGCCGTATACTCGGGTACCTTTTTCGGAAAACTCAATACATTCGTCCTCTTCGCCTAAAACAAAAAGGTTAGGACGGGAAAATTTTAGAAAAGGGGATTCAGAATTTAGGGGGTCGTGATTTCCTGCTACATAAACAATTTTCGTGTCAGGAATTTTATCAAAGCTTTCAAAAACTCTGTCAATCAGCTCTTTTTCGACATTGTTAGCGTGAAAAAGGTCACCTGCAATCAACAAAAAATCAACATTATTTATCTTTGCAATATCAATAATTTTTTCAAAGGTAAGCAGAGTTTCAAAGCGCCTTTTCTCAGCATTTTCGCCCAAAAAAGTTCCTGCAAAACCGATGTGAGTGTCGGCACAGTGAAGTATTTTAACTGAGTTCATAAAAAATCCCCTTTGCGATAAATAAAATGTTGCCTTTATTGGATATTTGTTTTATAATAAAGAGTAATTAAGTATTATTTACCATTTTGTTTTGTTATATAAATAATATCATATTGGGTGGTGGACTGTCAATGGATATAAAGGTTGGAGACAAGCTTTTAATGAAAAAAAAGCATCCTTGCGGCAGTTTTGTGTTTTCCGTTATGCGCATAGGAATGGACTTTAAGCTTAAGTGTGACGGTTGCGGCAGAGAGATAATGATTCCGCGCTCTAAAGCGGAGCATAATTTAAAAAGTATCATTAACAACGATGAGGAGAAAAATTGATGTTTGAGAAATTGGCAAGTGTTGAGGCTCGTTTTGAAGAGATTGGTATGCAACTTACAAGACCTGAAATTGTTTCCGATAATGAACAATTCAGAAAACTTATGAAAGAGCATAGCGAGCTTTTACCCCTCGTTGAGAAATACAGGGAATATATTGCGGCAGTAAACGCTGAAAAAGAGGCGCTAGAGCTTTTAGAAAACGGTGGACTTGATAAAGATTTCAAAGAGCTTGTTGAAGAAGAGTTAAAGGAAGCAAAGCAGAATATTGAAGTTTTTTCAGACGAGCTTAAAATTTTGCTTTTGCCTAAAGACCCTAACGACGACAAAAACGTTATTGTTGAAATAAGAGGTGGAGCAGGTGGAGAAGAGGCTGCCTTGTTTGCGGGCTCTCTTTACCGTATGTACACAATGTACGCCGAAAGTAAGGGTTGGCGCATTGATGTTAATAATGAAAATGAAACCGAACTTGGCGGATATAAAGAAGTAAGCTTTGTTATTGAGGGTAACGGCGCATATTCGCGTTTTAAGTATGAAAGCGGTGTTCACCGTGTACAGCGTGT